>JBGCGE010000033.1:0-35605 GCA_045110495.1 Gammaproteobacteria bacterium | reverse complement strand
CCCAAATTCGTGGCCGCTAGATAAAATCGGATCATTATTAGAAATTTTAAAATCAATTGATCAAATAGTAAAAAGCTCCCAAGCATAAGAAAAAGACGTAAGAGAGTTTTTTAAGAGGGAACATAAAAGTATGTCAGAAATTAAACAGATAATTGGCCGAGAGATCGTTGATTCACGAGGGAATCCAACCGTGCAAGTTGATGTAATCACTGCGACGGGTGTGACGGGAACTGCTTCAGTACCGTCAGGTGCATCAACAGGCGAGCGTGAAGCAATCGAATTACGCGATGGAGATCAAAATCGTTATCTTGGCCAAGGAGTTCTTAAGGCTGTTGAAAATGTAAATACAACTATTCAGCAAGGTCTTAAAGGTAAAGATGTTTTTGATCAAGAAGGGCTTGATAATCTAATGCTCGAAATGGACGGCACTGATACCAAAGCTAATCTTGGTGCAAATGCTTTATTGGGTGTTTCCATGGCGGCGGCGCACGCAGCCGCAAACGAAAAGGGCTTACCTTTATTTCAATATCTCGGAGGGGATGGACCTTTTACGATGCCGGTTCCGATGATGAATATCATCAATGGCGGTTCGCATGCTGATAACAGCGTGGATTTTCAAGAATATATGATCTTGCCTGTGGGCGCTTCTAGTCTTCGTGAAGCTGTGCGTTATGGAGCAGAAGTTTTTCATAATCTGAAAAGCGTTTTGAGAAAAAAAGGTTTGAGTACAGCCGTTGGTGATGAGGGTGGTTTTGCTCCTGATTTACCGTCAAACGAAGCTGCTGTCGAAGTTGTTCTTGAAGCAATAGAACAAGCTGGATTTAAAGCAGGAGAGGATATTCTACTTGGTTTGGATGTGGCAAGTTCAGAGATCTATGAAGATGGTCTTTATAACCTGGCTTCTGAAAATAGAAAATTAACGTCAGAACAATTTGCGGATATGTTGACGGATTGGGCGAATAAATATCCGATCATTACGATTGAAGATGGAATGGATGAAAATGATTGGGATGGCTGGAAAGTATTGACAGAAAAAATTGGCAAAAAAGTTCAGCTAGTTGGTGATGATCTTTTTGTAACTAATACAAAAATATTTAAGCAAGGTATAGATAAAAATATTGCTAATTCAATTTTGATCAAAGTTAATCAGATCGGTACATTGACTGAAACGTTGGCAGCGATTGAAATGGCGAAAAAAGCGAATTATACAGCAGTTGTTTCTCATCGCTCCGGCGAAACAGAAGATACAACTATTGCGGATCTCGCGGTTGCAACATCAGCAGGTCAAATCAAAACTGGTTCATTATCGCGATCAGATCGTGTTGCAAAATATAACCGATTGATTGTTATTGAAGAATTGTTGGGAGATAAAGCTTCATACCCCGGCAAGGGGACTTTTTATAATCTTTAAGAGGCTCCTTAAGCCTGTGGCAGGATACTAATGCGTTTTGGATTGATACTGCTTATTATCTTATTAGTGTGGTTACAATTTGAACTCTGGGTTGGTAAAGGAAGTCGGACTGAAGTGCGTGAGTTGAAACAGGCGATTTCACTTCAGAAAGAAGAAAATGATCAGCTAAAAGAGCGAAATCAGGCATTGGCAGCGGAAGTCAAAGATCTTAAATCTGGTATCGAAGCGATCGAAGAACTTGCTCGAAGTGAAATGGGTATGATCAAAAAAGGTGAAACCTTTTACCAGATTGTTGATCCTGTCAAAGGTACTTCGAAAGGCGATCTAAAAGACATTCCTAAAGGTAATCCATAATGAATGAAAAATACTGGGCTGTGGTTCCCGCTGCCGGTATTGGTTCTAGAATGGATTCTGAAATACCCAAGCAGTATCTTAAAATTGCTGAAAAAACAGTCCTCGAACATACGCTAAATTGTTTTATACAACACCCGAAAATCTCTGGAATTGTTGTTGTCATTTCAACGGAAGATAAAGCCTGGAATGATCTTAATATAATTGCAGATAAAACATTAATCACTGCCAGAGGTGGAGCTGAAAGATGTGATTCAGTACGTTCGGGACTGCAAAGTTTAGAAAAGATTGCAGATCAAAAAGACTGGGTTTTGGTTCATGATGCTGCTCGTCCTTGTTTGAGACCAGAGGATATTGATAAATTGATCAATGAAGCTTCTGATCACCACGTTGGCGGATTGCTTGCTTCTCCAGTCAGAGATACGATGAAACGTGGAGTTAATAAAAAGTCTGCTCAAATAGTGTACGAAACAGTTGAAAGAATAAATTTGTGGCATGCATTGACGCCACAAATGTTTCATCTAAGCGATCTGAAGTTCGCTTTAGAAAATGCCCAACTAAAGAATTATGTGGTAACTGATGAAGCACAGGCGATGGAATTAATAGGAATGATGCCACTTTTGATCGAAGGTCATACGGATAATATTAAAGTCACTAGACCACAAGATTTGGAACTCGTAGCTCGTTATTTGGAGAAGAATTCAGAATGAGAATAGGTCAAGGTTACGATGCGCATAAATTCGGCGAGGGCACTTTCATCATGTTGGGTGGTGTGCGCATTCCTTTCGAAAAAGGCCTTGCGGCACATTCTGATGGTGATGTTTTGATTCATGCAATTTGTGATGCTTTATTGGGTGCGGCAGCTTTGGGTGATATAGGAAACCATTTTCCTGATACGGATCCTGATCTAAAAGGAGTTGATAGCCGAATTCTTTTGCGTAAAGTTGTAGAATTATTAACAGAAAAAAATCACAACATTATTAATGTGGATGCGACGGTTGTTGCACAAAAACCAAAAATATCTTCTTTCATTTCAGAGATGAAAAAAGTATTGGCATCTGATCTAAATCTTTCTATCGATGAGATCAATATTAAAGGAACAACGACTGAAGGGATGGGATTCACAGGTCGAGAAGAAGGCATCGCAACTTATGCGGTTTGTTTGATTGATAATAAAATTTAATTCTTAAACCAATCTGAAACTTATGGTTTTATCCAATTTATTTCCATAGCAGTTTCTTTGCCGATTACACACCATTTCAAACTTTTGGGCATTTTTGATGCTGTTGCAGAAACCGGAATTCGCCCAGCCATGATTTCAGCTTTATTTTGATCATAAGGATTTTCTTTGTTTGGTGACGCAAATCCACTCGGAAATATTGGTTCACCATTGAGACCATATTTATCTGATGCGCCGAGTGTGTGTAAGAATTCATGGGCAATGACAATATTATTTTGACCTTGCTGCTCCTTTGATGCAAAAGCATTTACATAACCGAGTAAGCCTTTATTCAAACCGTAAGAATGTG
This sequence comes from Gammaproteobacteria bacterium, assembly GCA_045110495.1. Taxonomy (GTDB): domain Bacteria; phylum Pseudomonadota; class Gammaproteobacteria; order CAJXQU01; family CAJXQU01; genus CAJXQU01. Next base: position 32,314 of record JBGCGE010000033.1, on the reverse strand, counting down.
CAAGCTGACGCCCATCACTTACTTGATGATATAAAACAAAGATCCGTGCACGACGAAGATTGGACTGATCATCGGGCGTGTTTTTCCAGGCCCAATATCTGAACTTTATACTCCAACTTATGTTCGATAAAATTCCCGAATCAGGTTTTGGTGCAATAGGCGGTAGGATAGTAATCTCTTTTCCTAACCGTGTTTTTGTTGGCTTACTCAGGATCAAATTATATTTACTTGACTGTTCCGCTATAAACTTATCAATCAAGGCGAAATTATTATCTTTTAATCTATCAATATAGTTTCCAATAACTTTGTTGTTTTCAGCATTAATGGGATATATGACTATTTCGAGAGTTTTATACCAGGAAGTGGAAGCACGTTTTTGCTCAGAGGTATAAAGCGCAACAATAAGCAATATAATTAAAAGAAATAATACTCTGATAGTTTTGAATTTAGGTAGAGCCATTTAAGAGTTTTATCCACTAGCGATGTATATCCATATGCAAAACATGAGCCGCGAATAAAAAAATGTTTTTAAAGTATTATCCAGGTTAGCGTAAGTATGAAAATTCCTTGGTTCAATTTGATCTGCCTCATTAATTGGAGGATAAATTTTTGTTCAACCAAAAGTATTTTTACATATTAGATCGCTGTTTATTTGATAATTGTCCAATTAAGATCAGCTTCAATATTCACTCTATCATTAAGTATGATCTCAGTACCTCTTAAAAGATACATCCAGTTAAGCCCTGAGTTTTGATTTCGCCAGAAAATATCTGTAGTGCCATCACCGTTATAGTCACCCGTAGATTCGATCTCCCAATTTGTGTCTGAAAAAGCTAGATGACTACTAATTGAAATTTCAGAACCATTCATCAGATACTCCCAAACACGTCCGTTGACGTTATTTCTCCACAGGATATCGTCTTTGCCATCAGCATCAAAATCACCGGTATCTTGAATATCCCAGTCAAGGCCAGTAAAGGCTACGTGAATACCTGCAGAGATAGTTGTACCATCAATAAGATACATCCAGACACGGCCATTTTGTTTATTCCGCCAGAGGATGTCGTCTTTATCATCGCCATTAAAATCACCAACCCCTGCAACTTGCCAGTTAATATCGGGTACGCTATTTAGCGTGACATTAGAAAGAATTGTAGATCCATCGAGTAAGTAGATTCGGTTTTCGCCAGACGTTTTATGTCTCCATAAAATATCAGTTTTATTATCTCCATTGAAATCACCGGTCTCAACAACCTTCCAGTTTTGATCTGTTTCTACATCGACATGTACATTTTCAAGGATATTGGATCCGTTCATGAGGTATATTCTATTTTCGCCACTACTTGAATGGCGCCAGAAAATATCGGATGACCCATCACCATTGAAATCACCCGTTCCAGAAATTTTCCAGTTAGCATCAGGTACATTAGCGATAGTAAAAACATTTGCGATTATATTACTATCCATTTCATACATGCTGACAGTGTTAGATTGTTTGTTCCACCAGAGAAGATCGGCTCGGTTATCATCGTTATAATCGTGAGGAACGGATAAAGAATTTTTCCAAAAGCGTAATAGCTCAGTGAGTGCTTGTGGTGGGTTTACAGGTTGGGTTGAACCGGACTGAGATACCTCATTGACACCATGGCAAGCGGGGCAAGTTCTGATTTCCCCTGGTTGAAATGTCAACCAGTTTCTTTCACGAACTACTGGTGTGTGGGCCGGATCAGTCATCTGCCAGGAAATGGCTCTTTGTGCAGGAACGAAAGCGGCAACAGATCCATCTTTAGCAATTTTTACACTACCAGAAGGACTTCCTAAAATGTTTGGATTCATGCTAATAGCGTTTTTTTCATGCATAGCTTGACCAATAACTCTGCGGCCTTCATCAATATCACCATCATCTTCACGCATTGCACGTAATTGATCCGCCTGGAAAATTTGCAAATGATCGATTTCGTAAATTTTACCGCTGGCACCGAGCGTTTGTTTATTAGTCCCAACAACTTTTAAATTTGATGGTTGTTGTTGATCCAGATCATCACGAATAGTTACATCGCGACTTATAACTAGACTTAGGTTTTTTTCTTTCAAATAATTTTTGAACTCATTTATATTTACATTTTCTTGATCAAAAATTTGTTGTTCTGGGGATGCCAATATTGATGTGCGCATGATTGGTCGTGTACGACTTCTCAATTCAACGGGTTGCCACTCCCAGAGTAATCCAGTGTAAGTAACAAGTTGATCAGGATCCCAATAGTTAATATTTTTTTGAATCCCTGACGTCAAAGGTGTACTAGCAACAAAATTGCCATTGAAGAAAACGATATTTTTCAATCTAAAATCATAGAGTGATTGTGGATTATTACGACTTCCAACATTATCATCTTCTCTTGTTTCAGAAGTGTGAGCTGAGATTAATGTATCGTCAGACAAAACGAGAGGATCACGATATAAACCTGAGTGATTAGCAGAGGGACTATTAGTGATATCAGAGGTATCTTTATGAGTCATATAATTGATAACAATCTGCTCTGGGTTTTGGCTAGGTGGTGCATACATTTCTATAATTTGACCTGCGCCATGACTGCGAAAGGTTGGTGCATCAATTCCAAAATATCGCCCTGCAGTTAGTGGATGCTCTTTAATTTGCAGCATGTTCCTTATAGAATTTTGGTTTACACGTGGGATTTGACCGTAAAACTCTCGAACATTTGGATCATCATTAAAGGTACTTGGTAAATATTTATGCAATTCGTGGCGGCCGATATGATTAAGCGTTTCAATATCTGTCCCATCTTCATTGATCATCCAGGGGAAGAAATGATTGAAACGATGTCCTTCAAGATTTGGGAAATTGCTGATTTGAATACTTGAGTCTCTAGGTTCGGGAAATACCTCAGTTCGATCGTTGTAGAGAGGTGTTGCATTAGCTTCTTCGCTACTGAAATTGAAAGTGCCATATCGTAATGCCTGTCCTGAAGCAAGCCTACGTCGATCAGTATCAGCCATTTGATCTTGCTGTAAATGATCCCATTGAGTAAAAATCACGCGTCCAAAACTATCAATTATCGGAGTGAAATTTCCGGAAGGTGCATGATTGAGTAGAGTCAAGGTACCGTTAGATGGATCAAGTTTCCACAAGCCAGTATTAGTCGCTTCCATTTCGTATTCATCGAGTTGCGGGTAAAGATGAGCCTGACCATTTCTTGGTCTATCACTGGTAAAAATAATTTTATCATCTGTTCCATAAATTGGACTGATGTTGTTGAAGTTGCTGGGTTGATTTGTAATTTTCGTAATCACAGGAGTTTCATTCTTTCCTAGTCCTGACATTTCATATAATTGCCAGAAAAATGTATTGACCTGATATCGCTCCGTCGGTGCTCCAACAATCATACTGAAAACAATTTTATTTCCATCCCAGTGGACAGATGGATCGCGTACAGCGATGGCATTCGCACCTTGAAAACCAGTGGTTCCATAACCTGCTGCTTCAGTAAGGTTCTTAAGCGTACCATCAACATATTTAATCCATAAATCACCACCGCGACCCACTCGTTTCATGCTTGCTTTATGGTTTCCAAAGGTAGAACCAATCGTCGTGAAATCAGTAGGAATAGGTACTTGTGTAACAAAAATAATTGGATTGTTTTGTGCAAAAATCTGCGTTGTAATGAGAGTGAGAAGTAAAAAAGTGAGCTTATGGACAGATGATTTCATTATAGTTCCCTTATGTATTTTTTTGTAATTAATGCTTCTGTTACGTGTTTAGTCATCCATGATTTTGGTTGGTTCAGCGGTTTAAACGAGCAAACAGTCATTCTGTGAACTGATTCACAGGAGCAGATTTTTTAGGGAAGTTTTTATAACTTAAAAGAAAACCAGAAGGGTTGTCTCGCAGGTATCCTACCTATTATTACTATTCCTTGTATTGGAATTATGCATTGCGTTTCATTTTTATGCAAAATTAAGCTTAACGTTATCTAAAAACAGAGGTTAATTTTTTATTATATCTCTATCGAACCAGTATAAATTCCAATAAATTAATTGTTTGTATTCCAACCTTGATCAGGTTTGAAACGTGCTCCATAATTTTCTTCGAGATCTTTAAGGCGTTGTAAAGTAGCTCCGCGGTCTTTGTGGTTTAGATAATTCATTGGTCCGCTCGTGAATGGTGCAAAACCAGTTCCAAAAATCAAACCAGCATCTAGCAGATCTTTATCTTCAATAACTTTTTCTTTTAAGCATGCGATAGACTTGTTAAGAATACGTAGAACTAAACGATCTGTAATAAGTGTAGTAGGTGAAATTTCAGAATTTGATTTTATGAGATTTCCTTTTTGATCGTAATCATAAAATCCTTTACCATTTTCTTACCGAGTATTTTTTGCTTAATCATTTAATGTGATTTTTCAGGAACAGCTATACAAATTTTTTCCTTAAGAATTGATGCATTTGACAGGCAAGTATCTAAATCTACCGTATCGGTTAAAGTAATCGAACCGATTGACCTGGTTGCTATATCACTTGCCACTACACCGACGCCAACAACATGTACATGTTAAGGATCACAATTTTTTTAAACTCTTTTAACGCGATTTGATCATACTTCTTCAGGATCAAAATCATCGACCATGATGACGTTTCGCTGCGCCTTGGTTGCAGCTTCCATAACTTGTGCTTCTTCTGCGGTGATTATCCCAGCAGTTAAAGCTGTTTTATATAATAATTCACCAGGCTCTGGATTTAGCTGACCTGCTCTTCTCGCCTGATAGATTTTTTTCTCGACAGGTTGAGATTTGATCATTAATTCAAGCGCTTTTTCGAGCTGAGAAACTGACTCGTTCTCATCTTGAGGAATAAACAAATCTTCCGTTAAACGATCTCTTGCTTTTGAGGGTGTAGTCAAAATAGCAGCAGCTTTACTGGTTAATTTATCTGATGGTTTTTTAAATGATCTGCCCCATGGGAACACGATTAGTCGCAATGATTTTCCGAATAAACAATTTGGAAAATTTTCAAATAAGCCATAAAAACTTTCTTGCATTCGGAACAGGCAATATTCGCTCGCCCATTGCATCAATGGCTCATCATCTTCAAGCCTGCCCTGATCTTCAAAACGTTTTAAAATTGCAGACCCGAGGTACAAATAACTTAATACATCACCAAGACGTGCAGACATATATTCTCGACGTTTTAATTCACCACCAAGCACAATCATTGCGACATCTGAAGTGAAAGCAAGTGCAGCGCTCATTCGACTAAGTTGTTGGTAATACCGTCTACCCGCACCATTATTAGGTGTAGATCCAAAATAACCGTTGGTCAGACCCAGCACAAATGCGCGTGCCTTATTACTGATGGTAAAAGCCAGATGCTTATAAAACACATCATCAAATTTACCCAAAGCGATGGCATCATTTTCTTCACTTGCGGCTAACATTTCTTTTAGAACATAAGGGTGACAACGAGTTGCACCTTGTCCGTAAATCATCATGTTTCTGGTCAGAATGTTTGCGCCTTCGACCGTGATACTAACAGGAATAGATTGATAAATTCGGCCAAGGTAATTGCCAGGACCCATCATTATTCCTTTACCACCATGAATGTCCATAGCATCATCGATCAACGTTCGCATGCTTTCGGTCAGGTGATATTTTATGATCGCGGTTACAACAGAAGGGTGAATATGTTGATCAAGCGCGCCGAGTGTCATCGTGCGGGCAGATTCGATCATATAAGACAAACCTGCAATACGACCTAAAGATTCTTGTACACCTTCAAATTTGCTAATCGACATATTGAATTGTTTGCGAACAACAGAATAAGCACCGGAAGTACGACTAGCCAGTTTCGCTGCTCCCGCGCTCAAGGCCGGCAGTGATACGCCGCGACCTTCAGCGAGGCATTCCATTAACATGCTCCAACCTTTACCTACATATTCCTGACCACCAATTAACCAATCGATAGGAATAAAGACATCCTCGCCAGAATTGGGACCATTTTGAAAAGGGATATCGACAGGTATGTGACGACGGCCAATACTCACACCTTCATGATCGGTTGGAATTAATGCCAAAGTAATCCCGACATTTTCTTTTTCACCAATTAAATGCTCAGGGTCATAAAGTTTAAACGCAAGCCCAAGAATTGTTGCAACCGGGCCTAAAGTTATATAACGTTTTTCCCAGGTAATTCTGACACCAAGAACATCTTTTTCGCCATTGAAATCTTGACGACAAACAATTCCGAAATCGGGCATTGCTCCAGCATCGCTTCCCGCGTCGGGGCCGGTTAATGCAAAGCAAGGAAATTCTTCTCCACTAGATAGACGCGGTAAGTAATAATCTTTTTGTTTTTGTGTACCGTAGGTTTGTAATAACGAACCAGGCCCAAGAGAGTTTGGAACCATGACCGTTACTGCGGCGGTAATACTTCGTGTTGAAATTTTCATCACGACAGAAGAATGACCAAGTGCTGTGAAGCCCAAACCGCCATGTTCTTTAGCAATAATCATCCCAAAGAATTTTTCTTTACGTAGATAATCCCATATCTCTTTTGGAAGATCTTTTTCTATATGTGTAACCTGCCAGTCGTCGATCATATTGCAGAGTATTTCTACAGGGCCATCGAGAAATATTTGTTCCTCTTCTGATAGTGTTGGTTTTGGATTGCTAAGCAGTTTGTTCCAATCTGGATCGCCACTAAACAGATCGCCATCCCACCAAATATCACCCGATTCCATGGCTTCTTTTTCTGTGGAAGATAACGGTGGTAGAACGTTACGAAATAGATCGAGCGCAGGTTTAGTTAGATATTGTTTTCTAATGCTACCAATGTTTAAAGGGATCAAGATCGCTAATGACAATAGCCAGAATAAAATTAAAACCCAGCTGGAAACGGAAAATAAAGCAGGACTAAGAAATAGAAAGACAACAATAGCGAATGTCCAAGATTTCAGACTAACTTTGACATAGGCCAAAGCCGTTAAAATAACGATAAACCCGAGCAAAAATACTAACATAAGAATCCCCTGTTATAATTATGCACTTATTACAGACTCGCTTTTGTGACAATTTTGATCTGTTTCAACAAGTCTTGTCAAAAAAGCCATGATATGTGTTTGGCTGTCGCCGATATCTTCAAGAATAAGTCCATGCCGATCCGATGCAATCTTAATCACTGATAACTGATCAGAACTGATATTTTTTTCGATTATTTTGACTCCACTAATATCAGCTACAGCATCTTTTTCTGCGTGGAGAATTAATATTGGACATTTAATTTCGGGTAATCTTTTTGTCATCGAATCAATCATCAGACGTAATTCATAAAGTGCTTCTACTGGAATATGTCGATAATTTATTTCGGGATGATCCGAATTATTTAGACTGAAAGGGTTTGTATTTTCAGAAGATTTTACAAGGCTAATAAGTTTATTTAAGCCATGTACTAGCGGAACAAAAACAATATTTTTATTTCCAAATTTTACTGGTGTTGAAACCGCGACAACACCGGCTAAATTTTTGGGTTTATCGGCAGCAAATAGTAAGGAGGCAGTTGCGCCAGTAGAAAAGCCAATTACACATATTTTATCGCAAAAAGGAGATAAAATTTCATAGTTGCGTTTTATCGAAGTCACCCATTCCTGCCAATTACGGTCTTTTAGATCCCATGGAGACGTTCCGTGACCTGCCATTCGTACCCCAATAACAGAGAAACCTTTTTCATGCAGGCGCAAAGCAAAGTCTTTTAATTCAGCTGGCGAAGCAAGAAACCCATGAACAAGTACGACCCCTAACTTACAATGTTTATCAGGTAAGAAAAAATATGGCTCACCACTTTTTGTGGCAGTTTGTTGTTTGTTTATTTCTTCATGTTTTGGTTTCGCATATTGTTTTTTATTAAAATCATAGCTGACAAGTTCATCATCGAACCGGTATTTTGCCCAGGTTTTACTTGAGATGGTTTCTGTTTCTGTAATGGCGTTATCAACGGCTGTTTTGACACCTTTAATTGGTGTCGCTTCATTAGCGTAAACAGCGATAATATTTCGTAAGCGAATTTGATCAAATTCATTTTCATTAGTTATTTGATCAGTAAAAATAAATTGACCATTTTCTTTTTTAATTAAACCAGAAAGAGAAGCAGTATTGATAAAAGTCATGATTTTTGATGATTTTCCATCTATCACATTTTCATAAGAGGTGGAAACTCTCAGGCTTCGATGCAAGAAAATTGATTCTTCAGCTTGTGCATTTTTAATACATAAATAAAGAAGCTTGTAGAACTTTTGTTGATCAATAGACGTTCTACCTTTTTCTATTAATTTTAAAATTGCGACAGAGGCAAGGTGGCTCAAGTTGATCGTTGTTAGTAAGTACATTGACTCCATGTATCGATCCCTTAAGTCGCCGACATTTCTCTTTGAAATATGATTAGCAATACGACTTATAAGGTGATTACTTATAGAATTGTGATCAAAATAATCTTCAATATTTATCAGGTGTTTATTAATAAAACTCAATGATGCGCGATCCCAACAATGCCATATTTCTGTCGGGCAAATAGGTGACCCTAAGCGAATATCCATATCAGTATTTTTCATAACCAGATTACTTTCAATAATAATTTCTTCTGTAGCGCGAAGGCTGAGTTTTTTTCTATTGATGAGTTCTATACTTTTAAGTAATAAATTATCATCGACCCTGATAGGGTAAAAAGTAATATTAGCGGGAACAATATTGGTTGGCTTTTTAGCTGCCAGAAGGAGTGCTTCAACACTTTCTAACCCAAGTGAATTTTTCCAGTTTTCTAGCTGGACCAAATCATTTTGTTCTTCAGCAAGCTTGATCCGAGTTTTAAAATTTTCCAACGATAATGCTAACAGTGCCGCACCTGTGTGGTGTTTGCGACGTTGTTTTGCTTTTCGGGAATAAACGCTGTATTGACCTTTTTCATCAACAACTGAACGATCTTTAACCATACCCCCTTCAGGAAACAAAACAATTTTGCGACCGCGTAATATTTCTTTGGCGAGAAAGGGTAGTAATTCAGGACGGTTATTTGGAACCCCACCAAGCTTGATCAAATAATTTGTAAAGGTATCATCGCCTTTAAAGAATTCGGAGGAGGCGATTGAACGACAAACAGCGCCGGTTTTTTTGTAGATCAAATATTGTGGTATGAAAGTTTCAAAACGTGCAAAATGATTAAATAAAAAAATGTCACCTTCTTCCGCACTGTTTTGTTCTTCATGTAATTTTAAGTTTATACCAAGTAATTTTTCCAGACGACTAAACAGTCTTGCTGACCATTTATAGGTAGATTTATTGAGTATAAATTCGTCTTCCATTTTTGATCAGATGTTACTCCTCAACATTTATTGCTTACTCGTTCTTAAGATTTAATTACACTAACATGTGACAAGGTAAAGCATTAAACGTGCCTTTAATCTTTCGTTTAAACAACAGGTTCATTGACTATAATCTGAGCACTTTTTGACTTGCCGCCCGGCAAAATGTTGCCTCTCTTTCACTTGTTATTATTTCTTATCTTATTGAAGTTAATCATATTAATCGTCATGGCACACCTTCTGCATACAGCTAATTAGAAATAAAGACGCTCAATATTTATAGGAACACAGATGACACCAGAATTAGCCAACTCTAGGGTATATACCGACTTCTCAGGTTTAGCAAAGCTTCGTGCTTCAGCAAAAGCTGAGTCACCGGAGGCAGTCAAAGCCGTAGCAAAAGAGTTTGAAGCTTCGTTTGTAGAAATGATGCTTAAGAGTCTACGCGATGCGACCAGTGGTGAAGGCTTAATGGATAACGAAGGATCGCGGATGTATCAGGATATGTTTGATAAACAGATTGCCGTTGATATTTCCGAACGCGGTGACTTTGGTGTGGCGAAAGTCATTGAAGCACAACTGACAAAGCCAAATTCAGATGTTGAGAAACTGAAAAATCAGATGCCAACTATAGAAAAAGGTGTCAATGGTTTTGGTCCATCAGCACAGACATTGTTTAACCATACAGGATTGTTTAATCATCAATTAGATTCATCTATAAAAGAAAAAGTGAACAATAATCTTGAGCAGTATTTGCAAAGACGACGAATGACTGTACGACCAATTATTGATCTAAAAAATCAAAGTCAAAATGAAACTATTTATGATCAAGTAAAACGATCTGATTCTATTAACAGAACAAGTTCAGTAGAAAGAACAAAATTCAAGTCACCTGAAGAATTTATTCATACTATGCGACCACATGCAGAACGTGCAGCGAAAGCGATTGGCGTCAATCCAGATCTGTTAGTTGCTCAAGCAGCTTTAGAGACAGGTTGGGGCAAAAAAATGATCAAAAATAAAGATGGCTCTAATAGCCATAACTTGTTTGGTATTAAATCAGGTTCTTCATGGGAAGGTAAGTCAGTTAATGTCAAATCATTGGAATACCGGAATGGTGTAGCAAAACGAGAAGCTTCAGATTTTCGTACTTATAATTCTTTTGAAGAAAGTTTTAAAGACTACGTGGACTTTATTAAAAACCAACCACGTTATGACAACGCAGTAAATCGGGCTGGTAATAGTAAGGCTTATATTCGTGCTTTACAGAATTCTGGTTATGCAACTGATCCTCAATATGCGAATAAAGTAATTAACATAATGAAACGTGAAAGCTTTCAGTTAGCAGGGAACAATTAACTGATGAGTAATAGTAATAGCAAAGGAGGCCTAAAAGATGGCTGATATATTAAATATTGGAGTGTCAGGTTTACGAGCTGCACAGCGGGCGTTGTCTACAACTGGGCACAATATAAGTAACGTTAATACTCCTGGATATACTCGTCAGAGAGTTGATCTTTCTGCAAGACAAGACCAAACAATTGGTGGATTAACCCTCGGCAGGGGGGTTAATGTAGATCAAGTTTCGCGCATAATGAATCAATTTCTAAGTAGTAATGTTCAGACTAGTGCAACTAATGTTGGAACGGTTGCGAGTTACAACACATATTCTTCACAGGTCGATAAGATACTTGCAAATGAAGCAACAGGCTTATCTCCTTCAATGCAAGATTTCTTTAATTCTGTAAATGCATTGGCGGATGATCCATCTTCACTTCCAACGAGACAGGCGATGATAGGAAGTGCTGAGACTTTATCGGCAAAGTTTAATTCACTCTATGCAATCGTAGATCAATTTGATGAAAGTGTAGATCAAGAATTGCAAGCGAAGGTAAGTGAAATAAATTCATTAGCGGCAAATATTGCTGAGATCAATGACAGGCTGGCTCGTGTTAATGGCTCTTCTGGTAACAGCGGATCTAACAGTTTAAATGATCAATTAGATAAAGCTGTGACAGAATTATCAAGCTTGATTGGTATCAATACATACGCAGAAGCAAGTGGCGGTCTTAACATTACGACTAAAAGCGGACAAGTTTTAGTCAGTGGAGCAAGTAGTAGTCAATTTTCAACTCAAGCAGATCCGTTAAACCCTTCAAAGCTTGATGTTACTTATTCAGTTAGTGGTAGTAATGTTGTAATAACTGACACGATTAAAACGGGTGAACTCGGTGGTTTGTTGAATGTAAGGACTGACGTTTTAGATAAGGCCCGGAGTTCACTGGGTCGTATGGCTGCTGGAATTGCATTGAGTTTTAATACGCAACAAGCAGCGGGACGAGATTTAAACGGTGTCGCAGGTGGAGATTTATTTTCAATCACACCGGCTCCTGCCGCACAAGGCGAAGGGACAGTGACAGGTGCAATGACAGTTGCATTCAACCCTACACAAGTAACTCAATTAACGACGTCTGACTATCGAATAACATTTGATGGTACAGATTATATTTCAACTCGGCTTTCAGATAATACGCAAACAAACCTTGGTACTGGCCCTGCATTAGCGGTTGATGGTTTGTCGATTACAGTGACGACTGGAGCATCAACAACGGATAGTTTTTTGATCCAGCCAACACGCTCAATAGCAGGGCAAATTAGTACGACAATAACTGATCCTGCTGAAATCGCTGCGGCTGCTAACCCATTTACTGGCGTTGGTGATAACACCAATGCGCTGGCAATGGCAGACTTTCAATTAAGCAAGACGTTAGATGGTGGCAATTCAACGTTTAATGATGCGAATAGTTTGTTAATAGGAGATCTAGGTACTAAGAGTCGTCAAGCAAAAAACAGCCTTGAAGCCATGCAAGCGGTAGAGCAAAGTGCAATCGAGGCGCGAGACAATGTTTCAGGCGTCAATCTTGATGAAGAAGCGGCTGACATGCTTAAATTTCAACAAGCTTATCAAGCGGCAGCTCGAATGATCTCAGTCGGTAATGAGTTGTTTGGTACCTTATTACAGGCCGTACGCTAAGCGAATAAATAATTTATAAGGAGTATAGATTATGAGAGTTTCCACTTCCCAACTTTATGCCACAAACCTGGCTGGACTGAGTAAACAGAATGCTGATATTGCAAAGTTACAACAGCAACTGGGATCAGGATCAAAGTTATTGTCACCCTCAGATAATCCTGCTGATGCAACGCGCCTGGTTAATATTGATCGAGCAATTGATCGTAATGAACAATTTAAAATAAATGGTGATTTTGCATCAAACCGGCTTAGACAATCAGAGACAACATTGAGTGCAGTCGCGGATGGTGTTGAGCGAATAAATGGACTGGTTTTCAGCTCACTTGCTAAAGATGCAACCAGTCGTGCACAACTTGCAGTGCAATTACGCGATGAACTTTCTGTGATTACAGATCTTGCAAATACAAGAGATGCAAATGGTGATTATTTATACGCTGGTCATGATGTGAATACCGAACCTTTTGATGACTCAGGGGCGAATGTTGTTTACAGCGGCGATGCAAACCAGAGAAGTATTCAGATTGCCGATGGCCGTCGTGTTTCTGATGGAAATTCTGGTGAAGAAATTTTTGAAAATCTTAATGGTGGTCGTTCACTTTTTAGAATGATCGAAGATTTTATCACGGTACTGGAAAATCCATTATCAACACCGACAGCAATTGAGACTGCTAATGACACAGCGACGACGGATCTTGTTGCTGCAAAAGATAAGTTAACGACGGTGAGAAATAGTATCGTCAGTCGTATTGGAATGATCGAAAATGAACAACAAATAAATATACAAATGACAAGGATACTTAAAGATCAACGATCAGAAATAAATGATGTTGACTTAACTGAAATTGCACTGCAATTACAACAACTACAAGTTAGCTTGCAAGCGGCACAACAAACCTTTGTGAAAGTGCAAGAGTTAAGTTTATTTAATTTCATCTAACGATTAATTCAAAGCATTAAGCTAGTGGAAATCATTTTTCAAAAAGCAATTGAATCTTTTCAAGGAGGTAAGTTTTCTTTAGCACGAAAATTATTTGAAGCAGTTTTAATTGAAGACCCTGATAATTCAGAGAGTCTCTTTACGATAGCAAAAATAGATCTGAGAGAATACAAGTTAGAAGATGCAGAAAAAAATATACGTCAGGCTATCGGTAAAGACAACCGTAATATCCCATATCAAATTGTACTTGCTGAAATTTTGTATGAGCAGCAAGAATATGATCAGTTAAGAAAGTGTTGTGAAAGTATTCTTCAGAAAGATGAAAACACTACGTATGCATATAATTTGCTAGGTTTGCTAGCGTTAACAAAAAGAGATTACAACGACGCGTTAGAAAAGTTTTTCAAAGCTATGAAGCTAGAATCACCGAACATTCATGCGATGAAAAATTATGCACTGACTTTACTGAGAGTAGGAGAAAATATCCTTGCAGAAAAATACAGCCGTCTTATTTTAAAATTAGAACCCGATAATCTTGAAGCTAAATCAACACTCGGAATATCACTAAGATGCCAGGGAAGATTAGAAGAAGCAAAAGAAATCTTTTACTCGATACGAGAGCTCCCAAAAGCGCAATTTAATTATGGTTATATTCAATTGATGCAAAATAATTTGAGTGAAGGTTTTGAGAATTTACAGGCGTGGAAGAAAGTGGCTAAGCCACATCAAGATTTGATCAAACCTGAGTGGAATGGATCTGTCAGCTTAGATAAAACAATACTGCTTGTTTCGGATCAAGGCTACGGTGATTCTATTTTGATGAGCCGTTTTATCCCAAAACTAAAGAACTATTTTCAAAAAGTTATAATCCATACAGATAGACCGCTTATTAGATTAATGAAATCGATAGATGAGAATTTTGAAGTGATCGAGTCGTTGAGTGGTGAGAATTATGATTATTGGTGCGATGTGATGGATTTGCCTGATAAGCTAGGCATAAAAAATGCAGGTCAAATTCCACAAGACCCTTGGTTTAATATTAAATCTGACTTTATTGTTGGTTCTGATCAGCTGAATGTGGGTATAAATTGGGCAGGCAATCCTGCATTTATTTACGATGGTATTCGATCGACTCATATTGAGACTTTTGGATCCTTATTCGATATTGAAGGCGTGAAATGGTATTCACTACATAAAGGACATCTTGAGAATGAAGTGCAGAAATATAATCTTGAAATTCCATTAGAAAATGCACAAGATTTTTACGATAGTGCGAGCGTTATTAAAAAAATGGATCTAGTGATATCAACTTGTACAGCCATTCCTAACCTTTCAGCATCTCTTGATATACCAACTTGTGTTGTCAGTAATCAAGATGTCGATTGGCGCTGGGATGCCTGGTACAAAAGTGCGGAAGTTTACGTGCAAAAAAATGAAAATGATTGGCGAGATCCTGTTAATGAGGTAAGAGCGACACTAGAAAATTTAGTTGGCTTAAAGTCTGAATCTTTTATTAGACAATAAACGGATTATTTTTTTGACCAATAAAGTGCCATATAAATAAAATGACAAATTTAAAAGAACGTATTGCCTATAAAACTCATTATTTTGATGATATAGAAGAATTTATAGGTGAAGTACTTAATAAAACAGTTGTGCCATACCAACTAGAGGTTCAACCAGGCCGAATCAAAGGAAAATCACTTTGCTGGATGTCATGTCCATATTGCTATGGGGGATCGTCAAAAAATACAGATGTTCGTATTGAACCTGATCGTTATAGGGAGCTTATTCGGCAAACAGCAAATGGACCGCATGGCTCAATCGATAAGATTATTTTTGCCGGTTACGCGACCGATCCTTTAAATTATGAATTTATAGATGATCTAATTCATGAATCTATTAATAATAATCAAATATTTGGTATACATACTAAGTTACTTAAGGTGAGTGATCGACTTATTGAATTAATTACTTCCTCTACGAATAGAGATACTTCTTATTTAACGATTAGTGTTGATAGCGGATCCCCCGAAAGTTATAACAAGACTCATGGTATTACTAGTAATGCAGATGTTTACAACCGGATTCTTAATAATATTCAGAATGTCTGTGAATCAAGAAAACAGCAGAATGGAACACTAGATATCTCAGCTAATTATTTAATCACGGATCAGAATAATGAGAATGAAATTATAGAGAAAGGGATCCAGGATTTAATCAGAGTTGGAGTTGATTCTATCAGGCTTAGTTTTGCCCAAGTACCTAGAGGAACGGAAAGGGCTGACGAGACCGGCATCCCTGATCAAAATAATATAACGAGTATTTATAACCGAATAAAACCAATTGTCGAAAAGTATAATTCTGAAAAGACAGAGGTTCTTTTATTAAACTATGATAACGACAAGAATTTTACAGAAAGACGTACTTTACCTTGTTTTGCGCGCTTTATTTATCCTGCAATTTCGTATGAAGGATATTTATCAAATTGTTCACAATCTGCAGCGCCACATTTTAAAAATATGAGCCTTGGTAATTTAACGAAAGTAGATTTTTGGGATGCTTTTTATAATTATGATGTGAATAATTTTGAACAAATGCTGGATTCACAACATATGAAAATGATAACAAATGATTGTCGTTGTGATAGGAAGGAACATACGGTAAACACAACTTTTAAAAACTATTATGAGTCGATTAGCCTTGAGCAAGATTTAGTATGCGAGGCATAGTACTTGGTAGTTCAGGTATCGGCAGAATACATATACGTGAATATATTAAAAATGATATTGATAAGATAGGAATACTAAACAGTAAAACAGAAAGCACAAAAAATGCTGCTGAAAAGCTATCAGCCGAATATTCAAAAAAAATTATTGGGTATGAGTCTATTGAACAAATTTGTTCCTTAAAACCTGTTCTGGTTTCAATATGTATACCAAATGCTTTACATCTTAAATATGCAACGGAATTGTTAAAAGCAGGATCTTATATACTGGTTGAAAAACCATTGTTTTGGGACAACAATTTAAACGGTAATCAAATTATTGAATCTTGTGAAAAGATATTTGATATATCGGAAAACAAATTACGAGTTAATCATCCTTCGGCAACGCTCACTTCACAGCTTAAACAATCAACTGACATACATGGTGAGATAAACTTTTTTAATTTGTCTTACTATACTAAAGGCAACTATTCTGGTCGTGATATAGGTGTTGACTTACTTCCACATGCATTATCTGCATTATCTTCATTTATTCCAGAACGACAAATTAATCCTGAACATATAAAAATTAAAAGGATTCATTCAGATACAGGTCAGTGGTCGTTTGAGGGTGAAATAATGGGAATCAAATGTATATTTGATTTTCAACAGGGTGAAAAAATAAAAAAAACACGACTAAGTATAAATATTAATAATGAGAAATATGTTCGTAGACAATATATAGATAATCTTGGAGATATGGTGGTTGGTATGGTTGTTGATAGTAGTCAAGAAGAAATAAATGTTGGTAATCCGATGAGCCTCAACATTAAAAATTTTATTGATACGTCAAGGAATAGAGGGAAGTTCATAAATGAAAGAGAGCATGTGATGAATATCATTAAATCAATGGTCAAGATACTGGCAGATTAGTTTATATAATTAAAAATAAAAATTATGGATAAGACAGCAGTTATACTTTGTGGTGGGCGCGCTAGAAGATTAGGTGCGATTAGTGATGAAGTGCCTAAAGCTTTAGTTCAGGTGCATGAAAAGCCCATTCTCTGGTATATCATTTTGAAGTTATATACCGAAGGATTTAGACACTTCATTCTGCCCCTGGGTTATAAAGCTGATCAAATACGAGATTATATAGACCATAATTTTAGTTCATTAAGTGCAAAGATCGATTTGATCGATACTGGCGAAGGCGCATCCATAGGTGAAAGAATTTCGAAAATAAAACCACTGATAACCTCAGAAAATTTTTTACTTATCAATGGGGATACGATATTTGATTTTCCTGTAGGTCAGGTTTTTGAAGATCTCTCGCAGTCAAAAAATCTAACAACCCTGATTTCATGTCAAGTCTATTCGCAGTATGGTTTGCTTTCGGTAGTTAACAATGAAGTTATCGCATTTGATCGTGACTTGTTAGTCGATAATTATGAAGTTGCTTCCAACGGCAATAATAATGAAATCAAGTACCGAGTTAATTCTGGGATATCTGTTATTAAAACTTCTGCTTTAGATATTATTCCAATTGAAAATTGTAATAATTTTGAGCGTGAGTTTTATGGTGAATTAATAAAAAAAAATGTTGTGGGTAGTTACCATATTGATGAATATTGGTTTGCAATCGATACACCAAAAGACTTATTCATTATTAATGAACTAAAGAATAATGACCCTCGCGCTGTTGAAGCAAAAAATACTAAACTTAGACTAAGCTCTGAGTATCCTGAATATAGTTAATAAAATCTAATTATGATCGGAATTAATTATGAATCGGTTTGAAATACAAAAAACATCTATTGATGGAGTTGTTCGTATCATACGCAATCCCATTAATGATCAGCGTGGCTATTTTGAGCGATTATTTTGTGAGCAAGAGTTAAAACTAGCTGGATGGAATGGATCTATTAAACAAATTAATCATACGCACACAAAAAACTTTGGAACTGTGCGTGGCATGCATTATCAACTTCCACCTCATGCAGAATGTAAATTGATTACTTGCATAAAGGGAAAGATATTTGATGTTGTGGTTGATCTACGTAAAGATTCAAAAACATTTTTACAAACTTATACTGTGGAGCTATCAGCAGAAAGTCATAATAGCTTGCTTATACCTGAGGGATTAGCACATGGTTTTCAAACGTTAGTAAATGATGTTGAGATGTTATATTTACACTCAGCAAATTATGCTCCCGAATTTGAAGATACACTTAACCCGATAGATCCTGCTTTGGGAATTGACTGGCCAGAGAGCATTTCCATTATTTCTGATCGCGATAAATCAAAGGATTACATTTCATCTAGTTTTGAAGGAATTGCGTTATGAAGTGCAGGCATTGTGTTACA
This sequence comes from Gammaproteobacteria bacterium, assembly GCA_045110495.1. Taxonomy (GTDB): domain Bacteria; phylum Pseudomonadota; class Gammaproteobacteria; order CAJXQU01; family CAJXQU01; genus CAJXQU01. Next base: position 13,911 of record JBGCGE010000033.1, on the reverse strand, counting down.
GAATTAAAACATCAATTTGTCGATCTCGGTTTTGCACCACCTTCCAATGCTTTTGTATCTAGTGAGAATTATAATTCACCAGAAATATGGTTTCCGTTAAAAGTCTTGGTTTGTGATAAGTGCTGGTTAGTTCAGACGGAAGATCATGCTGGAAGGGAAGAATTATTTACAAATGAATATGCATATTTTAGTTCATTTTCACAAAGTTGGTTAGAACATGCAAATAATTATGTAAAGTCGGTAAAAGAAAGATTCGATCTAAATGAAGCATCATTAATATGTGAAGTCGCAGCGAACGATGGCTACTTATTACAGTACGTTAAAGCTGAAAGAATTCCTTGTTATGGTATTGAGCCTACTAAAGGTACGGCTAATGCTGCTAAAGAAAAAGGCATAGATATTATTGGTGAATTTTTTGGTCGAGAATTAGCAAAACGATTACTTGTGGAAGGTAAAGCCACCGATCATATGATTGCAAATAATGTGCTCGCACATGTTCCAGATATCAATGATTTTGTTAGTGGTTTTACTATTCTCTTAAAAGCCAATGGTGTTGTTACCTTTGAGTTTCCACATTTGTTAAATCTGATCGAACAGATGCAATTCGATACGATTTATCATGAACATTATTCTTACTTATCTTTAACCTCAGTTAAAACGGTTTTAGAAGATAATGGTTTGGCTATTTTTGATGTTGAAGAACTTTCCACTCATGGGGGAAGCTTACGTGTTTTTGCACAAAAATTAGAAAGCAGTAGACAAGCTGTTTCACCGAATGTTGGAATAATCCTTGAAAAAGAAAATTTAGCTAATATGAATAACATATCAGCTTATCAAAAGTTTCAGGCAAAAACTGAAGCAGTCAAAAATGGTTTGTTAAAATTTTTAATTGAAGTAGAAGAACAGGGTAAAACGGTTGCAGCTTATGGTGCTGCCGCTAAGGGCAATACCATTTTAAACTTTGCTGGTATACGCTCCGATCTTTTACCGTTTGTTGTTGATCGAAATCCTAATAAATCTGGACAATTTATGCCAGGCAGTCATATTCCTGTTTACGAAGAGTCAGCACTTAAAAAATATAAACCTGATTATGTTCTCATTTTGCCATGGAACTTAAAAAATGAGATTACTCAACAGTTAGATTATATAAAAGAATGGAATGGTAAATGTGTTATTGCTATTCCAGAGATAGAAATAATCGACTAAAGGCTAAGAAATCCCATCACGCCATGAGTTGATTTGATCAAGTGTAATTGAATGTGTTTTTTCAGGTGTCGTGTAGAAATTTTTATACCAGGCCACGGTTTCATGAACAACTCGTTCCGTATCCCAGACAGGCGTCCAGTTTAATTGATTACAAGCGAGAGAACTATCTAGTGCTAAGGCTTGTGCTTCAGGCCATGGGTTTTCCATATATTCTAAATCTGGTCGTTTCCAGTTATCACTCATTAATTCCAGAACATCTCTCACAGAATATTGCTTTGAGTCTTGAGGGCCAAGATTCCAGGCACTTGCAAAGCGCTCAGGTTCGTTTGAAACTAAGCCAGCTAGTATAACTAGATATCCATGCACAAGCGCCAATACATGCTGCCATGGTCGAGTGGCATCCGGATGACGCAATTCTAACGACCCGTTATTTGCAACTGCTCGTACAAAATCTGGAATTAAACGATCATCAGTCCAATCTCCACCACCTATAATATTCCCACCTCGTGCACTCGCTATGACGGGACTTTTCTCGTCAGCTAAAGGATAAGAAGATGAATAGCTTTGAATGACCATCTCTGCTGCAGCTTTTGATGCACTGTATGGATCTTCACCACCTAAGGGATCATTCTCGCGATAGGGCCAGGCCCATTCATTGTTTTTGTATACTTTATCTGTGGTAATGCATAAAACACCCTTAACACTTTTAACAGTACGAGCTACTTCAAGAACATGTGCGGTACCCTGAACATTAGTTAAAAAAGTTTCTAGCGGTTCACGATATGACTTAAGAACCTGAGGCTGTGCTGCTAAATGCAAGATAAGATCCGGCTGAATACTTTCGACCGTATTATATAATTGATCAAAATCACAGATATTACCGAATTCGGAATGCATATCTTCGTTTATATTTAGTGCTTTATATAAACTTGGTTCAGTATCTGGTGGTAGAGCATAACCAAAAACTTCTGCACCAATCAAGCGCAGCCAGAGGCAAGCCCATCCGCCGGTAAAACCGGTATGCCCGGTGACGAATATTCTTTTACCTGCCAAGCTATTTTCAAAATCATGTAACATAAAAATCACGTCCTTTTATTGTTGGATTTCCACAAATCATTGATCATTAATGTTTTCAGAGCAGTCATTATCAAACATTTATTTTTTACCCCAAAAAGCCATTGGTTCATAGTCGGGGTATTGGTAGTAACCTAAATTAATTTTGATTGAAGATTCTTTTTCATTAATCCTTTTTTCTACTAACCTTCTTATGGAAATGGGTTTTTCGCTGCATACATTGTAAATGCCATTAAGGTTATTCTTATGAATTTCATAAAGTTGTTTAGCAACATTTTCTACAGGCAGGTAGTCTCTTAGTTGATCGCCATTACTCATATTAAAAGTAGAATCACCATTTTTAATTGCTTCATCTAGTTGAGCTAGAACTGATTTAGAATTTTGTCCTTTACCATACATGTAAAATAATCTAGCCCACTGAAAAGAAAATTCATGTTCTTGCTGTAAAAAATTTATAGACTGTCTTAATGTGTCTTTTGCGAAGGCATAAGGGGTAACTGGGTTTGTTGTATCAGTCGCACAAAGTGGACCATATTTGAATCCATATTCAAGGCAGGTTCCAACTACCAATACTTTTGATATACCGGAGATAATTAATTCTTTTATGAATTCATAATTTTTTGGTAAATTATTTTCTATATGATCTAAGGACATATAGTCTGGTAAACCTTGCCATGCAAGATGTATCAGGCTTGATCCTTTTTCTGGTTTGAAGCGAATATTTGATTTGTGATAGTCGAAAGATAAGAATTTTACTTTTTTATACCAGTCAAACTGTTTAGCTTTATTTTCGTCTCGCCCCATGGCGATAACTTCGTGACCGTTATCTAGCAGTATTGGAATTAAATGTTGTCCCACAAAACCTGTGGCGCCACTGACTAATATTTGTGGTTTATTCATACTTTAATAAATTACATGCTTGAGATGTTAGTATGATTAGTTCTAATAATATTTTTAATGAACAGAACATGTGTCAGTATTATGAGCGACGTTTATGAACTGTTTATTATGATCGAGATTTTGTATTCCAAACCTGCTTTCGAGAATAGCTAACATTTTTTGACATAAGTATGATTGAATTTCTCCAGGTTGATTATAAAGTTTTATAAAATCCTCAACGTAATATTCAATAAGAGAAAAATAATCAAGTGAAACATTTTTATTTCCAGTTATTCTTTCCTCTGTCGCACCTCGTTTTTCTCTAAAATAGCGCCGTAAATACCTGTCCTGTTCTGTGTAGTATATTTTCCCATGCAACAATAGACGGCTGATCAAAACATGGTCGTAACCGATCGTTGCCTTGAACTCAAAACCTTCCAAAAAACAACGGCGGAACATTGAGTTTACAATAGTACAATTTGATAGAGCTGCCACAGATTCTATGTAGCGCTGGAGGCGGTCATCAGAAAAAGTATAGATTGCTTCCTTTATTAAAACAGCACTGTTTGTATCTTCATAAAATGCGTAAGGCATAGCCGCAACATAAGCAGCATCATCATTTTTATCAAATGTAGTTAGTGCTGTTTTAATGTAAGTGGGATCAATTTGATCATGTCCACCGAGCCACATAAAATATTGAGAAGTGCTATTCTCATACAGGTATTTGAAGTTTCCTACTGTGCCTATGTTTTTTTCATGTTGATAAATAATAAAGCGACTGTCTTTCTCAGCGAAGCTTTTTACAATTTCGTAGGTTCGATCAGTTGACTTGTTATCAGAAATAAAAAACTTGACGTCAATATCATTAGCTACTTTGTGTAAGCAATTCAGTGTTTCGTAAATATATTTTTCTTCGTTATATAAAGGCACAGCTATAATCGCTTTTGCTGAAACTTTACGAGGTTGATTCTGATTTTTCTCGGTAGTTGTATTTTGATTAACGTTTAACTTAAAAAACTGTTCCTTAAGTTCAATAATGTTTTTCAATTTACTTTCGGTTTCTATTTGTTGCTTTATTTCCTCTTTTGTTTGAAAGGCTTTAAACCAACCACTAGATGGATCTTCATTTAGTTCGATGTATTTATTAGATAAATGCTTTATCAAACTACTCTCAAATCTTTCAACAGGAATTATTTTCTTTAATAGATCTGTTGAGTATATTTCTGAAACGGCTGAGCATTTTATGTTGTAAGGTTCTGACAGTTTTGCTTTTGCTTGCATGTAATCATTTCTTATCAGTAACTTTAATTGTTCTTTAGTTGCGATCCAGGAAGCTTGATGGTTGTTTTTCATGACAAAGAAATCTTCATCATTTACGGTAATAATTTCTCCTATGTCACAATACTGCATATGGAACTGAGGAAGTATGGTTTGTTTTTCATTTTCCTCATACAAAACATGACCAACGATATAACTTTTAAATTTATCATTAGCGTATTCCAAAAACATTTTCACGTTATCTTCAGTAAATAAAATATCGTCTTCTAAATGAATAAACAGTTCATAGCCATTAATTCTGTTACTTAGGTCGTAACGATGTAGCCATATAAACTCTGGTTCTGGTTGCCACTCTTCCGCATAAATAGAATCACTGAATACTCTGGGTTTTACCTCAATATTTATATCAAAGTTTTGATAAGTATCGAGAATTAAGTTTTCAGTCGTATAAATGATTACGCTTATGTTTAAGAAATGCATTCTGTCAAACTCAGACAAAATACTATTGATGTGATCTATTTTTTTATTTCCATCATAATTTGTTATGTATAAAAGTGTTTTCATAAATTCAAACACCATCCATCCTGGCAAGACCTGCTTTCATTTCTTCTTCTGTCAATAATCGCTTTGTTAAAATGGTAGACATACTATCGACAGCTCTTGGCTGCGTTAATATTTGTTCCATGGAGTTGCCTTCTTGCTGCATTTTTATACCTACTGGACTCAGCATGAAATCTAATTTTGTTATATCAAAGCGTGATTCTTTCCAGCCAAGATACCAATACCAATCGGTGTAATAAAGCCAGCTACGTTCATTAAAAGCACGGACATGGGTTGGATCTTGCCAGGCACCGTAGGAGAGATCATAAGGAACTTCAATATGAAATTGCCCACCCACTTTCAAGAGCTTTAAACAATTTGTCATCGCAGTCACTAGATCAGGAATGTGCTCTAAAACATCATTTGCAATGATTTGATCAAACTTATTTTTATCAAAAGTGATGTCGCCAAAACGTTGGCTTTTAAAAACACTGCCGATCAAATTTCGATCACTTAGATCACCAACAATGTCAGGGTTGCTAGCTTTAGAGATGTCTATATTTATACAGTTCTGTTTGAAATCTTTACCACTACCAATATTTATTATGTCTGGAATTTTACTTTGGACAGGTTGAACTAATTCTTGAGTGATAGAACTACTCATCGTTTCTAATAATTTAGCTCTCTCATTTACGACGTTATCATTATCACTAGGGTAGCGTTGATATAATTGCTTGAATAACTTATTCACACCACTTATGTTTTTTTCACTAGTGAGATCATGATCAATAACAACAGTAGATTTTGAGAGTTGTTTAAAATTGGTTAATCGTGAGAATCGTAATAACATTTCCCAGTCTTCCAGTACGTTTAGATCATTGTCGAAAAGTCCGGATTTCTCTAACAAATCCCGTCTATGACCCCAGGTATTTATAGGTATGAAATTAGCGATATCTAGAAGATCTTTAGAGAACGTTATCTCAGATAAATAATTATATTCTGAGTTTATAGAGTCAGCATTATTATCTGATATAGATGTTTTGCTGTATGCAAAATCTACTTCTCCATTTTTTAATTCATCTACTAGTGTCTTAAAATGTTCAGGTTTAAATCTGCCTTCATCAAGATAACAAAGAATGGATCCTTCGGTAAAAGGTAATGCTGAATTTAATGTTTCCGCAATATTTGATTTGTTCTGGGTATCAATAAACAGGATTCTTTCAAATGGATCTATTGTTGAGTGTTGTTCAGCGTTATTGTCATTGACAACAATTGCTTGCCATTTAGAGTAAGTTTGTTCTATTAGTGACTGTAATGCATTCGTCATTCGAGCATCGTCAGTTATGTTATAGACAATAACTGAAACGAGAGGATCTGTTCCAAGACTTTTATTATTTATTTCCAACGGGAGAATATATTCTCCTTTGTGAGGGTTTTTATTAGTATTAATTAGCGTGATTAGATTCTGCACGGCACTTTGAACTTCTTGTTGTAGGACTTCATTATCATCTGTGGTTGATAGTGCTTGCTGAAATGCGATAAGCGCATTTTCATAGTCCTGATGCGTTTGCAATATCGATCCTATTTTCAGCCACGCTTTTGTATAAGCATTGTCTTCATTTGACCAATCTAATTCTGGAGATAGATCGCGAACGCCGAAACGGTTACATGTTTTCTTAACGATAGCGGCTTCAAAAGAATGATCAGGTTCTGTATTTCCGAAAGATATGTTTGATCCATGCATTCGATAACGATATGAAATCATACCGCTATGCTTTATGTTCGACAGTTTCGCTACTCGACACCAAAAGTCATAATCATGGGCACGTCGAAAACTCTCATCATAGCCACCGTAACGGTTATAAATAGATCTCTTTACGAGAGAGCCGCCGTTAGGAATACCACAACCTTTTAGCAATCTGGGAAGAAGATGTTGATCTTTTTGGTGATCGGGGTAGGAGTGAATTTGGTTCCATCCATCAGATTCATCAAACATATCAAGATCGCCGTAAACAATGTCAGTTTCAGGAAATTCTTTAAGCGTGTTTGCATAGTTAACTAAAATATCAGGCATCAGTTCATCATCGCTGTCCAACCACAAGAAGTAATCTCCATATGCTTCTATGATGCAACGGTTTCTTGTTGCAGGTGCGCCTGAATGCTCTTTTATAATAAATCTAAATCGTTCATCTTCAATATCTTTTATAATATCTATTGTGTTGTCTGTTGATCCATCATCGACAACAACGACTTCAAAATTTGGGTAGTCCTGATTCAAAGCACTTGAAATAGCCGACTCTATGTATTTTGAATGATTGTATGTGGGTATTAGGATCGAAATTAAAGGTGTGATTATTTCTTTGGAATGTTCTTCGTTTATTTCAGGATATTCTTCGATAACTCCTGAAGGTGTTTTAGTAGCGAAAGATACTTCCTTGTTATGAGGCTTTTTTTCACCTGATTCTTGATTCAATTCATTCAGTGCATTACTGAGGTATTCGATAGAATCTCGTGATGTAAAACGTGCAAATCCATTTTCTTCAAGAGCGACTCGCGTTTGATCTGATTTGATCAGTTCGATACATTTTTCTACGATATTTTCGTAAGGTACTAGTGCAATCGCATCTTTAAGTTCAGTATCAACATCCGTTGTTTCACTACATTCGCAAACAACCGCTTTTTTATTTGCCAGTAAGTAAGAGACACGTACTTGTTCAAATACATTACAGTCGTAATAATGAATATTGACAATTATTTTTGATCGGGCAATATATTCATCTCGTTCAGCCCCATAAACTCCATAAAGTATTTCAACCTTTAATCCTGCTGCTTTTAATTGATTTAAAATTTCTAAACGTCTTTCATTCGTCGAGCCATAAAAAAGCACATCAATATCTTGAACGTCTGCTTTAGGAATACGTGTCAAACTTGGTGCATAACCTACAGGCATGTGAGTCACTCGAGTAAAACCTTTTTCTTTTAAGGCGGTAATATTTTTCTTGCTGTAATCCCAAACCCGGAAACGTTGAAAGAGATCATAAAGCCCTGATGTCATCCATTCTGAATTGTCAGTAATTTGTTCAAAGTTGTAGATGACGCTGGCTTCAGGAATTAGCTGCATATCTGATTCTTTCAATAAATTTGCACCTATAACGATATTTATTCCATCATTGATGAAGGTGTTTGCTGTGATGGTAGTATCGAAACCGATTTTGTCGAAGGCATAAAGAAGTGTCTCAGCGACTTCATTAAAAATATCAGAATGAGGATAATTTTCAGGAAAAATAAGTGCAATATTTATCAAGAGTGCTATTTTTTGATCAGTTACTTCAGCCTCATCAGGCGGAGTATCATCAACCAGTTCGGCTAACATATTGTCGATTAACTCATCTTTTAGATCAGAAACATGAAAGGTTTCTGCAACCGATCCATTTTTATTCATATTAACCATATGCTTGAGCCCCATCTGTAAATTATTTTGAAACCTTTTGGTATCAAATAAAGCACAGTTGTATTTATTGTTTATTAGCTTTGATCTTATTTGCGCAAGCTTTTCGGGGTGATGAGCTAGACTAAATGCAACTGACTTATAGCTTGCAAGATCAATAGTGATTAATTCTTCTAGCTCGACCGCGTTTAATATGCTGCCAGCAACACGTGATGCAAATCCTTTGCCAACACATGTTAATAATGGAAGACCCACCCAAAGCGCATCGCTTGCAGTAGTGTGTGCATTACATGGAAATGTATCGAGAAAAAGATCTGCGTTTTGTATTCTGGCCAGATGATGATCAAGTGGTAACTTTTCGGCAAAAATAAGTCTGGCTGGATTAATGTCATATGATTCAACGTGTGCTTTTAGATTATCTTTTGCCCAGCTATTACTGTCTAAGAGCCATAAAACGCTCCCCGGAGTTTCATTCAGTAATGTTATCCAAACTTTAAAAACATCAGGTGTTATTTTGTAGGTATTATTGAAGCAAGCGAATACGAAACCATCTGCTGGAAGTCCACAATCATGACGTGAAGGAATTTTTTCGTGTACTGGTCGGCGCCGATCATTTACCTGATAACTATCCGGCAGATACATTATTTTTTCAGAATAATTTGATTGTGAACTTTCAGGGATAATAAAAGGGTCAGCAATAATATAGTCAATAAAGTCTGCTCCCATACTGCCAGGGTAACCAAGATAGTTTACCTGGATTGGTGCAGGACGATATGACAAAATTGCTGGACGACAGCCTTGTGTGTAGCCTTTTAGATCAATAGCAATATCAATATTTTTCTCAGCAATTAAGTTTGCAATTTCAAGATCTGTTTTTTCCTTTACATCATAGAAATAATTACAGGATAATTTGATCCGATTTCTTATTTCTGAATTATCATCTTCTCCAAAAGAGAAGATATGCGTCTCGAACTGTTTTCTGGAAAATAACTCAAACGTTTCCGCCATTAAGTAGGAGGTTGCGTGTTCATGAAAATCTGATGAAAGGAATGCAACTTTAATTTGATCATTTTCACTATGGTCTAAAGATTCATTTTGTTTAAATAAAATTATCGAACTATCAATATTTTCTATTTTTGTACTGAGATATTTTTTTGATATTTCTAGTTGCATCTGTGGATCATCTAGAATATTGATCAATGAAAAAGGTGAAAATACTTCGCTAATATTTGATGCTGTGGGGACGACATTGACATCATCTATCTGAAGCGATGAACATACCTCATCGTAATCCGACCAGTTACACATATGCATTCGTGTGTGTAACCATTTTCCTAATGCGTTTTTCATTGAAGGGTCGGCTTGATAAGCTTGCATGAAATACTTTTCAGCATTGATCAAATCTTCTTCACCTTGAAAAATATTGCCTAAGTTAAAACTGGCAAGCGCATATTCTGGATTAAGCTCGATTGCTTTTTGTAAATGAAAAATTGCAGGCTCTACAGGTTTTTGATCAGATAAAATATTTCCTAGTGAGAAGTGTGCTTGCGCATGATCAGGTTTTATCTCGATTACTTTTAGAAAACACTCAATTACTTGATCGATATAATTATCTCGCTTTTGAATTTCTAGTAATGAACCTAGTTTCATATAGGCATCGATATAGACAGGATTAATTTCTAAACCTTGTTTTAATAAAGAAATTGCTTTTTCAAGGTCTCCTTCCTGAAAGTAAATGCTGGCTAAATTTGAGTAGGGAATTACATTATCAAACTTTGCATCGATAAATGCCTGATAGCCTTTTTTTGCATAAGCTAGATCATTAGCGGCATGTTTCTCGATTACATCATTGAGCGAAATTTCTTGCGTTGGGGGCTCCTCATCAAAATTAAAAGGTGTTACTTTTCTATTTGGAATGTTCTGGTTTCTGATCGGTTTATTTTCCAGTTTGGAAACATAAAAGGTTTCATTAGTTGAATGATGTTGTTGCAATCTGATCATTTCTTCAAAGGCTACTTGTAGATTATCCTTGTAATGTTCAGTATCAAATAAAGCGCAAATTTCACGCTTATTAACCAATTTAGATTTAATTTCACTAAGCTTTTCAGGATTGTTAGCAAGCTCAAGTGCGAGTGTTTTGTAGTCATGTAAATTGGACGTGATTAATTCCGGTAAGCCAACCGCTGTTAATAAACTTCCAGCAACGCGTGATGAAAAACTTCTGCCGCTACAAGTTATTAACGGTAAACCAGACCAAAGTGCATCGCTTGCGGTGGTATGTGCATTACATGGGAATGTGTCTAGAAATAAATCAGCATTTTTAGCGCGTGCGAGATGATAATCAAGTCTGATTAAACCAGAAAAAATTAATCTCGAAGGATCAATTCCTCTAGACTTTGCTTCTGTATGCAAGTTTGATTTAGCCCACTGATTATCTTCCAATAACCATAAAATACTTCCAGGAGTCTCTTTAAGAAGATCCATCCAGATATCAAAAACTTCAGGAGTGATTTTGTAGTTATTGTTAAAGCTACAAAAAATAAAACCTTCTTCAGGTAATCCACATTCAGTTCTACTGGGTATGTTCTTTTGCACTGGCCGAAGTCGATCATTGACCTGATAACTGTCAGGCAGGTATGCAATTTTTTCACTATAAAAATCTTGCTCCTGTTCTGGGATTACATAAGGATCTGCAATTATATAATCAATAAAATCTGCTCCCATTGAACCAGGGAAACCTAAATAGTTAATCTGGATAGGTGCAGGTTTATAAGCCAAAATAGCTGGGCGGCTATTTTGAGTATACCCTTTTAAGTCAATTGCAATATCTGTATTTAGATCAGCAATAAGTTGCGCAATTTCCTTATCCGTTTTTTTACAAACGTCATGAAATTGATCACATGCAGTCTCGATGCGCTTACGCATTTGAGAATCGTGACCTTCAAGATCAAAAGAAATGGCATAGATTTCAAATTTATCTTTATCGATCAATTCGAACAACTCTGCCATTAAAAATGCAGTTGCATGGTTATGATAATCTGCTGAAATAAATGCAAGCTTGACTAAATTATTTTTTGATTGTGTGCGATTAAAAATAATAGATTGATTTTGTTCAGTGACTATTTTCTTAACTGAGTCAATATACTGTTCCGACGTTGTTAATAGAAAGCCTGGGTCTTCGTAGAGATTGATAAAGGTAAATGGAATAACTGTATTAAGAACTTCGGGTATTTCATTTAAACATTTAATTTCTTCAACAGCATTTTTGATCGAACAGATCATTTCTGAATACTCAGACCAGTCACACATCCGCATGCGCATATGCCAATGAGCACAGAGGGCACTTTTTAATAAATTTTCTGACGAAAATGCTTTTTTGAAACTACTGGCTGCTAAATCGTATCTCCGTTTGCTGACATATAAAATTGCAATATTTAAATGTGCATGCGCGTAGTTTGGTTTGATTTTTATTGCTTCTAGATGATGTTTTTCTGCTTGTTCAATGTTGCCAGAGTTAGTGTATAAATTTGCCAGCGAAAAATGTGCGAGTGCATTTTCTGGCTCAAGTTCAACAGATTTTTTATAACAGTTTAAAATTTCTTCATTGTGCTTAGAGCTGTTACTGGTTTCTTCTATATGTTCAAGTATGTAGCCAAGTTTCGTGTAGGCATCTACAAATTCTGGATCAATTGAGATTGCTTTTCTTGCAAGTACTAGAGCTTCTTCCAGTCTATTCTCAAGAATATATATTCCTGCAAGATTCGCATAGGGTAAAGGGTCTGGGAAATCACGATCAATAAAAAGTTGATAACCTATTTTTGCTGCGACTAAGTTTTCGGCGGCATGTTCTTGTATGACTTCATCAAGTGATAGGTCATTTCCAGATGGAGTATTCGTATCCATGCTATTCATACATTAAAGCCATGATCATATAGTGAGTAAATCAACGCATGATATGTGCCATATTTTATGATGCTAAATTTTATTAAAACCAATATTTTCAAAACATAGTAAAAAAAGTGTAAAGGTTTTTGAAAGCTGCCCGATATAGTTGCTAACGCAGTCCAAGAAGGGATGCGGGGATTTTAATTTTGAATAATATCGGACAAGAATTGTCCGGTAGCGTCCAACCTAGAAAAGGAGAAAGGACTATGAATATTTCATTGACTGCAGGTATGCGCTCGAACCTGTTAACGTTACAACAAACAGACTCTTTATTAACTCGTACCCAAGAACGTCTTGCCACTGGTAAAAAGGTAAACAGTGCATTGGATAATGCGCAATCGTTCTTCGCTGCGAGCGCAAACACTAATCGTGTTTCAGCACTGGCTTCCAGAAAAGATGGTATGGGGCAGGCCGTTCAAGTTGTGAAAGCTGCGGATAATGGTATCAATGCGATAAATGCTTTGATCGATCAGGCCAAAGGTATTCTTGCTACAGCGGCTGGAACTACTGGTACAACGGCATCTAAAACGGCTGATGATACGGATTTGGCTTCTCAGTTTAACGAAATCATTGCTCAAATTGATAAAATTGTTGATGATTCTGTTTATCAGGGTACTAACTTGTTGAGTGCAGACAATTTGGTTGTCAATTTTAATGAAAATGCCTCGAATAAAACGACTATTTCAGGTTTTGATGCAACAGCAACGGGTTTAAGTCTACTTGCAGCTAATACGACCGTTGGAACAGGATCAGATCTACAAAGTGCAACAAAAGTTGATGCGGCAGTGGCTAAACTAGATGCGGCTAAATTGACATTACAATCCAAATCTACAGGATTGTCTGGTAATTTGGGTATTATCAATGCGCGTCAGGAATTTACCGATAATATTATTAACACGTTGCAAGTGGGTGCGGATAAATTGACCCTGGCAGATACAAATGAAGAAGGAGCTAACATGCTGGCATTGCAAACCCGTCAACAGCTAGGCGTTATTTCTTTGAACTTGGCGAATCAGTCAAATCAGTCCGTTTTGAGATTATTCTAGAACTAACTATTTTTAGTTTCACAATCATTAAAGTGGGCCGGGCTATCCGTCCCACTTTTTTATTTATAGACTTTTTTATATTTTAAAAGCTGTCAAGTCTAATCAATTCTAGCTTTATTATTTCTGCCTTCCCCTCGCTAATAATTTACGATATCAAAAATAATTCTAAAGTTTTTTTTTCATCCACCGATACACTCTCTGACATGTTTATTAATTTAAACATGGGGCACTTCAAGATGAGGTGTTATTAATGGAGTAATACAAACCATCAGTTAAGAATTTTCTGATGTTTGAAACCTAGAAAAGGAGAAAGGACTATGAATATTTCCATCAGTGCAGGAATGCGCTCAAACCTGTTAACACTTCAACAAACAGATTCCCTATTAACACGTACTCAAAACCGTCTTGCGACAGGTAATAAAGTCAACAGTGCATTGGATAATGCACAGTCTTTCTTTGCTGCCAGCGCAAACAATAATCGTGCAGACGCACTTG
>JBGCGE010000032.1:0-6221 GCA_045110495.1 Gammaproteobacteria bacterium | reverse complement strand
ACCCTTAGCGAATCCCTCGACCAACTCAGTAGACTCCTTTTATACAAGCCAGAAATCATTGAGATCGCTGGCGAAAAACAGGAAGTAAACCTCATCGAACAACGTGCCTTTCGAGTCGCGCCCGAGCGTAAAGGCCCTTTTTTGCGTTATTTGATCAAAAGTGAAGATCTCCATCAGGTATTGGTCTTTACCTCATCCATCGATAGCGCTGAGAAGCTAGTCAAAAAGCTACTCGCCAATGGTATTGATGCGCTCTCGATCCACGGCAAAAAGAGCAATCACGCGCGCCAAGAAGCATTGAAGGTATTCAAGTCTGGCGAACTAGAAGTATTAGTGGCGACTGATTTGCTCTCCCGGGGCATCGATATCGACTTTTTGCCTTATGTGATCAACTATGAGCTACCGCGTTCTCCCAAGGATTATATCCACCGCATTGGTCGTACCGGCCGTGCCGAACGCTCCGGTCAAGCGTTCACCTTGGTGACCCCAGACGATCAAGCCCACTTCAAAGTGATCCAAAAGAAGATGGGACGCTGGCTGACCTTAGAAGGGACTGAAGAATTAGATTTACGAGGATTTTAATTGGTATGATCTGTTTTTCACGGCCTTGCCGAACGCTTGTCTCTAGCGTTCGGCAAGGCCGTGAAAAATGAATTCGCTATAGTCGCAATCATGTCCTTTGTCTACGCAAAGTGGATCAAATACCGCTGTGAAAATCGTAATCTAAATGATTACAAGAGCAATGAACCCCGCCCCGCGGTCCTCCATTTGGAATAAGAATACTCTTCCTGACGGGAAAGCGATACTTATGGCATTCATAAGGTTTCGGTTGATATTGATAATGTTTCGGAGAGCGTGTGTTGGCAATTAACAAAAGTGTTGGCCGAACAGGCTTATCTTGGGAAAGATCTGGGGAATTGTAATTGGGTAGAGAAGCATTGTAAATGCGCAGTCGAAGCGGTGAAACGCCACAGAAAGAATGGCATTGAAATCGTTCCCATGCAATGGAAAGTGAGGCGTACCATTTCATAGCCTGCTTGGAGCCGAAGGTTCGGAAGAAAGGTTAAAAGTGTGTTAATTGCGGCTAAATTCCGGTTTTTAGCGTAAAAAGCTATCGGTTTCAAGGGGGAAGTGGAAGAAACACTAAGTTAGGGGCTCTTTTTTTTTCAAAAACAGCGTTTTTATAAGCTTGAATAATTATCCATTAACACCTACATTGACAAAATGTTTATCACTCAAATATGTGAATATCAATGTCTAAATCATTCCTTTCTGTTTTAAGCGTAGCATTTGCGGTGTTTTTTTTAGGAACTCACTCAACCTATGCACAAGGATCTGGTAATATTTCAGGAACAGTTGTTGATAAGACTTCTGGCGACATTATTTCATATGCGAATGTTCGACTGGAAGGCACAAGCCTTGGAGCATCTACAAATGAGGAAGGCAAATTTATTATTCGTCAAATTCCTGCTGGAGAATATAAATTGAATGCCACCTATATTGGTTATTCAGTAGAGACTATATCAGTTACTGTTAGTGAAGGCCAAACGCTAGAATTAAATATTGAATTAGATTATGCCGGTGTTCAAGGTAAAGTGGTTGTAATATCTGCCCAAGCTTCTGGACAGCTATCTGCGATTAATGAGCAACTAGCTTCTAATACAATCAAAAATGTCGTTTCAGCAGATCGAATAAGAGATGTTCCAGATGTAAATGCAGCAGAATCAGTATCAAGGCTACCTGGAGTATCATTAATCAGAAGTGGGGGAGAGGGACAGAAGGTTGCAGTGCGTGGTATGTCGCCACAATATAATGTGACGATGGTTAATGGGGTGCGTATGCAGTCAACAGACCGTAATGATCGCAGTGTGGATTTGAATATGATAGCACCCAATATCCTTAGCGGTATTGAAGTTACCAAAGCCTTGACGGCGGATATGGATGCAGATGCAGTTGGTGGGACAGTAAACCTCAAAATTGGGAAGGCTGCTGATAGTTTACGAACTAATTTTTCGCTGCAAGGAGGTTATGGCTCGCAAGCCAATACTTATGGAAACTACAGGGCAACCGGTTTTCTAAGCAAACGATTTTTCAATCAAAAACTTGGGGTTCAGGTTTCCGGTTTTTTGGATAATTATAATAGAAATGCAGATATTCTAAGTGCTGGATATGCATTAAATGAAGAAGATTCAGTGATCGGAGGTTTTATTCCGATCGACCTTAACCGAGTGAGCATAACTGATAGAGTGACAAACAGACAGAGAGTAGGCGGTAGTTTAGTTTTTGACTACCAATTTGCCAATGGCTCTATCATTATGAATAATTTTGTGAGTAATCTCTCTCAAGAACAGACAGTCCAGCAAAATGCTCTTACACTCAGGGGCAATCAATGGTCGGCATACGCAGAGAAAAGTGAGCTGAGCAATACGGTACTGAGTAATGCGATTCAAGGAGAATTTAACTTTTCTTTTTTCAGTATGGATTTCTCCATTTCAAATTCGATTTCAAAACAATTCACGCCCGGTGATCTGAGGATGAATATTGGGATTGCACAAGGTGAAGCCGGTTTTACAACCCCATCACTAGCCGATCCTTTAACAGCAACCCCTGGTGAGTTATTAAATGCTGCTGAAATTATAGAAGGATCGAGTGCGAAGAGAGTGCAAAGATTTTACACTTTACAACGGGATGTTACTGAGCAAGCCCAAGAGGCAATGCTGAATTTTAATGTCCCTTTTAGTATTTCAAAAGGTATTTCGGGTAAAATAAAATTTGGGGGTAAATATGTTCGCAACGTTAGAGATAATGATGAAACCCAAAATTTTAGTCAGCCAGATAGAAATTTTTTGGGAGAACAATTTGTAAGAGCATTGAAAGATTCCCTTTGGACAGATTTGGGCTTAGAAAATCTTGATCAGAATCTTGGGATTAGAGCTTTTTTGTTTGAAGAACCTACTTACGATGTGGGTGATTTTCTTTCTGGTGGTGAGGGAATTAGTAATTTCTTCTTCAAAGCTGATATCTCGAAGATGAAGCGTTATGAAGAATTAGCCATTGCTAATGGTTTCTATGGAAATGACGTTAAACAATCGATTCAGTATGATTATAATTACGGAAGAGATCTTTTTGCCTTTTATACTTCGGCAGAAATAAATATTGGAAAGTATGTAACGCTGTTCCCTGGTATACGATATGAAAATTTCCAGTTCACTTACAATTCGTTCTTTACCGAACGATTCGGTCCTGAACCAGAAAATTTCAGAAATGAAGTGCTAGAAACAGATGATAACAAAGGTCAAAACTGGTTCCCGCAGATGCATATCCGGGTGAAACCCACAGACTGGTTAGATATCCGTTTGGCCAGCACTAAAAGTATTATATATCCGGATTATCGGGCTGTTTCACCCTATATGTATTATGATTCATACAGTGGACCAAATTTGGATTTAGGAAATCCTACCCTGAAACCAGCATTAGCCCAAAACTTTGACATCTACGCTTCGGTTTATAAGAATCGTATTGGATTGTTTACTGCCGGATATTTTTATAAAGAGATAGATAATCTAATTGTTACCTCGAATTTTAGAACCAAAGATTCGGAAAAAATTAATGATCGGTTCGAATTAACACAAACACAACAAACTACTGTTAACACCTGGATTAATTTGGATGCTACCTCTTATGTAAGAGGATTTGAACTGGATTGGCAAACCCATTTTTATTATCTACCCTCATTCCTGAAGGGTTTTGTTTTAAATGTTAACTATACACACATTAACTCTGAAACTAGTTACCCATTTCAAACATCAGTCAAAAATGGAACAGGTCCATTTGCGCAAACCGTATTTGTCGATTCCACACGAGCTGGTAGAATGCCTAATCAGCCAGATGACGTTTTCAATTTCACCATAGGGTATGATATCGGTGGTTTTTCAGCACGCTTATCATATGTATATACAGACAATGTTTTGGTTGGGATAAATAGAACTTACGATGAGTTAGATTCTTATACTGCTGCCTACAAACGTTGGGATTTTACAGCGTATCAGAAACTACCATGGTTTGATAAAAGATTCCAGTTGTATTTAAATTTCAACAACATTACCAATACCCCTGATCGTTCATTTGTTAGTGAATTACAAAAACTTTCTTCAGTGCAATACTATGGTAGAACATTGGATTTAGGGATTCGGTATGGATTTCAATAAATATATACTTTACCTTAAATACCTAAAATATGGCAAATAATCAACAAAGCCGGATTTGAGAGTAATACTCACGTACACAAAATCAAAACCTCATATCATAAAGATTAAAAACGTACTAATTATGAAAAAAACGACTACACTCCTATGTATGTTTATTGTTGGGCTGTTTACAGTTTCAACTGCACAAACAGCACTGGATCCCAATCAGTTTGTAAACACTCAGATAACTGGCCCAGGTGTTTATACGGTCGCTGCAGGTGAAGCTTATGCTTTTGACGGCCGTATTGATTTGACATTCGACATAACAATCGAAGGACCTGATAACGGCTGGATTATGAACGCAACTAATCCACCTATTTTATTGAATACACCGGCAGCCGATGGCTCAGCAAGAGATATGTTTGAACTTAAAGCTGGAGGATCTATAACTCTCAAGAATGTCCTTTTAAGTGGAAGTCACAGCAATGATGAAATTATTGGTACTTTCGTGGCCAATACAGGCGGGAGTAAAATGATCGTGGATAACTGTGTACTTACTGACTGGACAAATTTTGCACTTAGAAACCAAAACAAAGGGGATAGCATAAGTGTCACTAATTCTATTTTTATTAATGGTGTTCGATTACGTAATTCTCAGTGGGGCGGTTTCCCCTTGCGGATGGATGTAGCTTGTGATAATGTAGTTTGGGAAAACAATACGGTGGTCAACTCTGGACGCTTGCTCGCTAATAGCGGTCCTTTCCACAATGCCAATGTTTCTCAGATGCATAACACATACATTAACCAAGGTGTAGCTGGCGAAGAGCAGCGTGCGAATGAGTTTATTACGGCAAATAATATCTTTTATAATTATCACTTTTTAGGTATTACAACCGCAGCTCATTCAAGTCCTGATAATACCTATGGTTCTTATTTTACGACATGGAATTATTTTGCTGACTCAAAAGACAGCCTGGATCGTATTTCATTGTACTTAGGCCAAAACCTATTTTATCGTGAGCAGCCAATTTTAGATTGGTTTGCTACATCAGGTGGAGATTCTATTGCTCCTAGCCTTTTGTGGGAACATCCTGATGTTGACTCATTTATCGTTACAGATGATAATTACACCATTGGTACAAACTATGCCGAAATGGATCCTGGATTTACCATGCATCCTGGAAATACTGATTCAATCATTGCTCATATAAATGGTTACCGACTCACCCCAACAGCCGATTGGGTTGATTGGCGGATTGCATCACCTGTATCATTTGATGCTGGTGGTCTTCCAGTACTTAGCTGGCCCCCAGCATTTGATCTAAGTTACTCACATGTAGGTTTGCAAACAGCTGGAACAGACGGATTACCGCTCGGTGACTTAAACTGGTTCCCAACTGAAAAAGCAACTTATTTAGCTAACAGAGACGCTATTATAGCATCAATAAGAGACTCTATGGTAAATGCTACGGCTATTTACAATCCTGCTGTTATGGATAGCACTCCAATGATTACTGAAATTTCTACTTCTATTGGACAAGATCTTCCAGAGCAAATCTATGCATTAAGCAACTATCCAAATCCATTTAATGAAAGCACTACTATCCAATTTGGTTTACTTCGACCAGCAAAGGTTACATTAAGTGTATTCAATCTTGTGGGTCAGAAAGTATTTGAATTGACTGAAAATGGATTGGCCGCAGGTCCTCATGAACTTAATTTTGATGCTTCAAACCTAAGCAGTGGTATTTATACTTATAAAATCAATGCTACAGGTCTAAACGGTGAAAATTATGTCGCTTCTAAGAAAATGATTCTAACTAAGTAATTAGCTTCATATAATTAAAAAATAAGTTTCTCCATAATGTATTTATGGGGAAACTTATTTTTTTAGGTTCTTTAACAATTTCCGTGTTGAGTCAAAAGCATTGCTTTTCGAGTTGAAACATCCCCTTCCGCAAACGCCCCTTCAAAGGTGCTAGCGGGTTTTAGTGAGGGATGAAATCCTTCCAAATTTTACATCAGGCCCATTTG
>JBGCGE010000031.1:0-88584 GCA_045110495.1 Gammaproteobacteria bacterium | reverse complement strand
CCGGTCAACACCGCGCCCATTCTGAATGCCATCGGCAATCAAAGTGTGCAAGCTGGCAGCAGCGCAAGCATCAACATCAGCAGCAGCGACGCACAAAACGACAGTCGTACCTTTAGTACAACCGGCCTGCCCAGCTACGCCAACTTCACCGACAACGGCAACGGCACAGCGACGCTTAGCATTAATCCACAAGCAGCGAACGTCGGCACAGCCAACCTGCGCGTGAGTGTTAGCGATGGCGAGTTCACCGACTTTGAAGACATCCAGATTACGGTTACGGCAGCACCGCCACCGCCGACGGGTCCATACAGCTTGGCCTACAGCCTGACCTCAGATCGCGCCGGCCAACTGGTGCTAAACGGCGCCATCGTCGAAGGTAATCTTTATGGGCGGGTACTTCCTGAAACCAGCGACATCGACCGGATCCAGTTTTACCTGGACGGGTCAAACAGCAGCTTTAAAAGTGAAAGTCTTGCCCCCTATGAACTCAATGGCGGTGGTAGCCAGGCCCGTGCCTACGACACCACCGACCTAAGTGACGGTGTCCACATCATCCGCACCGACGTCAGACTGGATAATGGCGACATCATCAGCTTTGACACCCAATTCACCGTCGCGAATGATGCGCCACCAGTGAACACCGCACCGACATTAAATGCGATAGGCAACCAAAGTGTCCAGGCCGGCAGCAGCGCAAGCATCAACATCAGCAGCAGCGATGCCGAAAACGACACGCGCACGTTCAGTACGACAGGACTACCGAGTTACGCCAACTTCACCGACAACGGCAACGGCACAGCGACGCTTAGCATTAATCCACAAGCAGCGAACGTCGGCACAGCCAACCTGCGCGTGAGTGTTAGCGATGGCGAGTTCAGCGACTTTGAAGACATCCAGATCAACGTCACCGCTGCGCCACCACCCACTGGTGATAGCCTTGAGATCACAGAGTTCTTAGCTTCAAATAAGGGGACATTTGTGG
This sequence comes from Gammaproteobacteria bacterium, assembly GCA_045110495.1. Taxonomy (GTDB): domain Bacteria; phylum Pseudomonadota; class Gammaproteobacteria; order CAJXQU01; family CAJXQU01; genus CAJXQU01. Next base: position 87,602 of record JBGCGE010000031.1, on the reverse strand, counting down.
ATGGGGAAGATTGGATTGAAATCCATAATAATGGTTCGACAGCCGTTGATCTTACCGGCTGGTGTTTGACCGATGATGCTTCTGATCTAAGCCTATGGTGTTTTACTAGTGGCAATCTGGCTTCTGATAGTTATTTAGTCGTTATTGCTGATAATCCAACTGTACCACAGGATTTACATGCTGGACTCAAGCTTGGAAAAGGTGGCGAGTATCTTGCTCTCGTTAAGCCAGATGGTTCAATTGCAACTGAGTTCGCACCTGAGTTTCGTCAACAGTATGACGATATATCCTATGGATTTGATGCTAATGGAGATCAAAAGTATTTTTCTACCCCAACACCAGGATTACCTAACGGTTCCGGAGTTGCAGGATTTTTATCTTTTAACCCGGATCAGCTGACACTGGCGGTTAGTTCAGGTACTGCAATGACGCAATCTGTTTTAACTACACTTTCAGAAGCTACAGAAGCCTATACATTAGCTGTCAATGATGGCGACGATGGATGGCTTTCTGCCTCCGCGGATGTTGCAGATGACGGAGTAACTCCAGATAACATTGGAATAACCGCTGATGCATCAGGCCTTACTGATGGAACGTATAACGGAACCATCACAGCAAGTGCTCCAGATTACGCTGATAGTGTGTTAAATATTACTTTCACGGTGACTGATGGTGGTGTACAAACAGGCTCACTTGAATTGACAGAGTTTATGGCTTCTAACACCAGCACTTTTGAAGCTGGTGCAGATTGGATAGAGATCCATAATAATGGCTCTACTGAAGTTGATTTGAGCGGTTGGTGCCTGACTGATGACGCCACTGATTTAAGCCAATGGTGTTTTACTAGTGGCACTTTAGCTGTGGACGATTATTTAGTTGTTGTTGCAGATAACCCAGCGATAGCACAAGAGCTTCATGCTAGTTTTAAACTAGGTGCGGGTGGTGAGTATCTTGCCTTGATTAAACCAGATGGTTCTATTGCCACTGAATATGCGCCTGAATATCCAGCCCAAACTCCGGATGTTTCTTATGGTTTAAATACAAATGGTGATCTTAGATTTTTTACTACACCTACCCCTGGTGAAGCTAATAATGAAGGTGTTGCTACGCTTGGAAGTGTTCTGAGTCTAAGCCATCAACGGGGCTTTTATGATTCCGCTATCCAAGTTTCGATTACGAGTGATACAAGTGTTGATAGTGTTCGTTACACTTTAGATGGTTCGGAGCCAACGGAATCTACAGGGCAGGTTTATTCGGGCACTGCGATTAATGTAGATTCAACAACAATTCTTAGGGTTGCAGCTATAGCTTCTGGTGTAGTTATGGAAAAAGTCACAACCCATAGTTATATCTTCCTGGATGATGTTTTGGATCAGGCAGATATGGATCAAGGTGTTGTGACGGACTACAACGATCAAATTATCTCTGCCATGCAAGCAATTCCGACAATGTCTGTTGCTGCTGATGAAGTTTATGGTAGTAACGGGTTCTATGACAACGCAGATACAGAAAAGAAGGTCTCTGTAGAAATTATATATCCAGATGTACCTGAAAACAGTCATCAAGCTAATGCAGGAATAGAAACCCATTCGCACAGTGATCGTCCAAAACATTCGTTGAGGTTAAATTTCCGTGCTGTGTATGGAGATGCGAAATTCAGCTCAGATCTGATCGAAAATTCACCACAAAATGGTGATACAGCGGATGGAAAATATGACAAAATTATCCTTCGCGGAGGCAACAATCGTTGCTGGTGCCGCGGTTTTAATCCAGACAAAACTACGTACACAATTGATCAGTTCTATCGAGATTCACAGATAGCCGCCACTGGATATGGTGTGCGCGGTACGTTTGTGCATTTATATTTGAATGGAGAATATCATGGTCTTTACAATGCTGTAGAACGTGCCGATAAACATTTCTTATCTGACTATTACGGTGGAACTGATGAGGATTGGTTCTCTACTAACCACGGGATTGTTCATGATGGTTCAGATCCGTTGAATGGTGATAGAACACGATATGATTACCTGACGACTACATTAGTCACGAAAGATATGAGTGTTGCTGCAAACTACGCAGAGCTTCAAGAGTATCTGGATATTGATCACTTCATTGATTATCTCCTGGTTACTTGGTGGGCTGGTACGGGCGATTGGCCGGATAACAATTGGTACGCTGGGAGTCGTAATCCAAGTTCCCCAGAGGGTAGTACAGGACTAAAATTCTTTGCATGGGATGGCGAGTGGTCGTGGGATGCACCTGTGGATTTCTCGAATCCAGGAAATAGAGCAAAAATACATCCGATATTTGAGAGTGACGAAAGTGTTGGTAATTCAAACTTAGGAACACCGAGCCCTTCCAACCGTTATATGATTGCTCAAATCTGGCATGCTGCGCGTCAGAATTCAAGCTTTATGGATAGAGTAGAAGTAAGAGCTAATGCGCTACTAGGAACCGGCGGAGCACTTTCTGATTCAGTCGCACAAGATCGCTGGACAGCTTTGAACGACTATGTGTATGAAGCTGTAATTGGTGAATCTGCACGCTGGGGTGATGAGGCAGGTTCAACGAGAACTCGAGATGATGATTGGCAAAATCAGGCAGATAAAATATTTGATCTGATTGATGGAAATGCCAATGTCTTACTGAACCAACTCAGGAGTGAGGGTTATATTCCTTAGGTTTAAGGTTTTTAAAACATAAAAACGGCATGCTGCTTTTGTGGCATGTCGTTTTTTTCGTCTTGTTATTTGATCGAAGAGATCACATTTTCGGGTTTGATTTCACGTAAACAGTTCAAATGTTCTAGCGGACATTCTCGCTGAAAGCATGGACTACATTCGAGCCCCAGAGAAATTATTCTAGCTTGATCGTTCAGAGGTGGCGTAAAGTTTGGATCAGAAGATCCATAAAGTGCTGTCAACGGTCGATCAAGTGCCGCGGCTACATGCATTAAACCTGAATCATTTGTAACGACGTAACTTGCTTGAGAGAGAAGATCTATCGCTTCAGCAAGTGATGTTTTGCCAGCAAGATTTATACATTCCACTTTGGATTGATCCGCGATTGACCTGGAAACATTTTGATCTTTTTCTGATCCAAAAATCCAGACCTGCCATCCTTCTTGATGTTTTATTTGAGCAATCTCTGCAAAGTATTCAATCGGCCAACGCTTTGCTGGACCAAACTCAGCGCCCGGGCATAAAGCGAAAACAGGTTTTTCCGTATCGAGATCAAAGTTTTTCAAAGTATCTTTAACGATTTTTTGATCGAGTTCTAAACTGGGAAAGGGGTATTCATCAGGGACGATAGTTTGATCAGAAAGGCCAAGTGAGACAAACCGCTGTACTGTCATGGTTAGTTTTGTTTTATCAAGATGACGAAGATCATTCAGCAATCCATAACGCATTTCACCTTTGAAACCAGTACGCTTTGGTATTTTTGCCCAGTAGGGAATCAATGCGGATTTTAATGAGTTGGGTAAAAGAATAGTCCAATCATAGTTATTATTTCGTAGTTGTTTTCCGATCTTATAGCGAAGGCCTAATTGAAGTTTTCCGTGCCCAACAGGCATGGAAATAGAATTTCGTACTTCTGGCATTCTTTCTAAAAGAGGTTCACTCCAACTCGGTGCAAGTACGTCAATATTCAAATCTGAGTTATGTTCCTTTAAGATCATAAATAGACTTTGAGCCATAACCATATCGCCAACCCAGGAAGGACCGACAACAAGACAATTTTTGGGCGTGGTTTTCACGTATAATGATCTGCTGATATTATTTAGCGAAGTATTATCCCATAAACCAGTAATTCCCACAGGTAACAAGATAAGTAATGATTAAACAAGCACTCACACGATTTAGTTTTCTCGCAAGCATTATTCTTTCTGGCGCCACAGTTACAGCCGCCGAACCCAACAAAAACGATTGGCTAATGTCGGGCTCTGATCATAGTAACCAAAGACACTCAATGCTTGATCAGATCACGACCGAAAATGTTGCGGATCTAAAAGCCGTCGGTTTTTTTCCTGCCAGTACAAAAGGGGCGCGGCAACAAACAACGCCGGTAGTCATCGACGGCGTTATCTATTTTACGGTGCCGAATAACCAGGCTGTTGCACTTGATATGAATACCGGAAAAACGCTCTGGAGCTATGAGTATGAAATAGACTGGCAAAAAACCGCTTTATGTTGTGGAACACTTAATCGAGGGCTTGCAGTTCAAGGAGATAAAGTTTTTCTATCAGCACTAAATGCCACAGTTATTGCACTGGATAGTAAAACCGGTAAAGAACTTTGGAAAACACCGGCATCAGATATCGACTCAGAAGATGGTTATTCCTACACGATGGCACCCCAAGTTGTCGGTAATAAAGTCATTGTTGGTAGTGCCGGTGGTGAGTATGGAATTCGTGGTTTTGTCGATGCTTACGATATTGAAACGGGTGAGAAGTGCTGGCGATTTTGGACGGTCCCTTCACCTGAAGAAGGCGGTTGGTTTGGAAACTGGGTAGAAAAAACGGAACGAGGCGATGATCTCCATCGCGATATAGAAAAAGAAAAAGCGAATAAGGATAAATATCCAGATGCATGGAAAACAGGTGGCGGCTCTGTTTGGACAACACCAGCTTATGATGCGGAATTAGAACTTTTATATGTTGGCGTGGGTAATCCTTCTCCCAATTTAGATGATAGCGTTCGTCCGGGTGATAATTTATATACAAACTCGATTGTCGCGTTGGACATCAATACCGGCGAGTTGAAGTGGTATTATCAAGTTACACCACATGACCGTTGGGACTACGATGTTGCCAGCCCTCTGGTTTTGCATGATGTGAAAGTTGGCGATCATAAAGTAGCTGCGGTAAGTCATGCATCGAAGTCTGGCTGGTTATACACGCTAGACCGAAAAACTGGCAAAGTCATCACTCGATCAGAAAATTTTGTACCACAAAAGAACTTGTTTGCCAGCCCAACGATCGAAGGTATAAATATAGCACCTGGTGCGCGCGGTGGTGCAAACTGGGCCGCACCTTCATGGTCACCAAAAACCGATCTTTTTTATCTTCTTGCCCTACATTTACCGATGGATTTCACCTTAAACCCTGCTGATCGAAAAAGTGGTGTTGAGTGGCTTGGAGGTGAAGTTATCGAAAAAGATGATGAAAAAGGGTATGGAATTGTCTCAGCGATTTCACCAGAAACAGGAAAAATTATTTGGGAGAAAAAAGAAAAATCCTGGATTTGGACAGGGGGAATTTTAACCACTGCTGGTAATGTACTTTTCTATCCAGAGCCAACAGGTATCGTCCATGCGCTAAATGCGGAAACAGGCGAAGAACTTTGGACGCACGAAACCCAAGTCAATATTGATGGTGCACCGGTGACGTTCATGTTTAAAGACAAGCAGTTTGTTTTGTTTACTTCAACCAAAGGTCTGCACTTTTTTGCTTTTCCAGACGTTATAACACCAGAAGAAGCAGAAGCGATCGAAAAGCAAAAAATGTTAAAAGCAGAGTCTCAAGGGGAAAATGTGATAGATAAAAACCCTGAGACTACGAACGTCGAAGAGTGAAACTAACTCTCTTCGGGACGCTAGATTGTCACCTTTGTGAACAGGCAATTGCGTTATTGGATCTAATAGAAAATGTTGAGCTTAAGCACGTTGATATAGCTGGATCAGAAACATTAGTTGATCAGTATGGGATAAGAATTCCTGTTGTGAAGAAACAATCTGGAGCGGAACTAGGTTGGCCTTTTGATCTGCAAGAATTAGAAAGATTTATTTGTGAAAATAACGAATCTGTTTAAAAAAATTCCTGAAGATTTGCCGGAAGAACTGAACGAAGTTCTTGCAAGCTCAGAGAGTGTTCGCATCGAACGAATAGTCTCCTACGGACATCGTTCACCCAAAGAGCTTTATTACGATCAAGATCAGAATGAATTTGTTTTATTGCTGAAAGGTAAAGCTGAGTTGGAATTTTCTGATCAAGATAAAAGTGTCAGCTTAAACGAAGGCGATTCTGTTTTGATCAAAGCGCATCAAAAACATCGCGTTAGTTGGACAGATCCCGACACGGAAACTATTTGGTTAGCTATTTTTTACTAGCTTGTCTTGTAGCTAACTAAGCAAACGTATCAGCAGTAATGCTATCGAACCAACCTTTCGCATATTTCGCCTCATTAGCTCTAAACTCAGCTGAAACATCCATTGGACTTACGCCACCGGAACCTTTGATTTTTTTGATCTTTTTTTCTGATAAGCCATAAATCGCATTCACAGAAATTCCATAGTCTGCATCAACCAGACTGTAACAAGTATTATGGAAAGAAGGTTCGCCAGGATCTTCTCCTTTCAGCATCGCAGTAATTGCAAGCGCACAAACCTTAGCCTGACTGTTTGCTGCTGATGCAGATTTCGGCATTGAGCCGGCAAGTGCTGCATCTCCAAGGACATGGATATTTTTGATCAAAGTTGATTCGAATGTTTTTTGATCGACTGGGCACCAACCGCTCGCATCGGTTAGCCCGTTTTCTAATACAATATTTCCTGCAGTCTGAGCTGGGATCACATTTGCCACGGCGACTTTATGTTCTTCAATATCGGTATAAATTGTCATCCTCTTTGCGTCGACACGTTGAACAGATCCACCTTCCGTTACCGATACCCATTCAATCATTCCAGGATAGCGTGCTTTCCACCCTTGCATGAAAAGTTCCTGTTTTGAGAACTTTTCATTTGCATCGAGTATCAATATTTTAGAATTAGGCTTATGAGATTTTAGATAACTCGCGATCATACTGGCGCGTTCATAAGGTCCAGGAGGACAACGGAATGGTTTAGGTGGCGGCGCAATGGCAACTAATCCGCCATCATCCATCGCTTCAAGTTGTTTTCTAAGGAGTAATGTTTGTACGCCAGCTTTCCAGGCGTGAGGCATAATTTCCGCGGTGGTTTCGTCGTAGCCTTCTGGACTGTTCCATGTGAAGGCGATACCCGGCGAGACAACTAATTTGTCATAACTTATTTTTGATCCATCGGATAGTTGGACGTTACTTTTTTCATGATTAATTGAGGTAACCAATGCGTTTACAAATTCAATACCATGCTTATTTTGTAACGTGTCATAACCAAAAGTCAGATCGTCGATGGAGTGAATCCCTGATAAGACAGTATTGCTGAAAGGACAAGATTTATAACTGGCATTAGCATCGATCAAAGTTACTTTTATATTTTGATCAAGTTTGCGAAGATATTTCGCACAAGTAGCGCCACCAAAACCGGCACCAATTATTACGACATGAGCCATTGATTTCGAACTGTTGGAGCAGTTTGAAAGTAACGGTGAGCCAATCGCGGTTAATGCACCGACAGTACCAACATTGTTAAGAAATATTCTGCGATTTAAATAGTTTTTATTAGAAGTATTTTTTTTCATTTTATCGCCGCCAGATAATCTGCAATCAGAGTAATTTCGTCTTCAGCGTAGCCTTTTGCTATGCGGTTCATAATCGTTGACTCACTCTCATCTTTCTGAAAAGCACGCATTTTTTTTATGATAATTTCAGAGCTTAAGCCATTAAGAGTTGGGATATTCCCTGGACTTTTTCCATCTGTGCCATGACATGTGTAGCAGGTAAAAACGAGAGCTTCACTGGAACTCTTAGCTTCTTCAGCAAAAGCTAGGGGTGAGAATAGAAATAAATAGCTGATCAGTATTGATTGTTTTATTTTTAGCATTATTACACCACTCAATCTGGTTAATCTTAAGATAAACATTACGCCTCAAGATTTTGAATGTATATCTGCCGGAAGGAATAGATAAAAAGAGATAGGATGCTTCTCAATGAAGCATCCTAAATTTAAAAGGAGGAAACTGTAACAGTAAAAGGTAAACTTAGTTTAATCAGGTTTTGGATTTTGTTTTACGAGGCTTACGAGCAAGTTTCTGTTTTAATTTTTTCTCATTAAGCATTAAATGTTTATCAACATCGTAAGTTCGAAGCATTGCTGCATGGCCATTTCCACATATTGCGGGTTTTGGTGCGAACATATTATTACCCCTCTTTTTAGGTTAGCTGTATCAAGAAGACTTTATTACTTAAAAGAAAGTTCCAATATTCCCTCTATTTGTACGTTGTGCTCGTAACCATAGTTAACTGGTGACGCGTATATTGACATGTGAGAATGCTATTAACTGACATGATAATCATATTTAAAGTAATATTGCAAGTATCATGTCTATCTAGTTGAATATATTAACTTATGAGTTCATAGATGATCGACATTTCTGAAGAATTACGCAAGGGAAAGCAACTGATGAATGCCGATAAATTTGAGCAGGCAGAAAAAATCTTCTCTCAGGGTTGCGCTCAAGCACCGGAAAACCCAGATGCCTGGTTCTCGCTCGGAGTTAGTCGATACCGTTTGAATCAGTCCGAAGCCGCTATTTTGGCCTTTGAGCGCACGATTCATTTTGATCCAGGTAATGTCGCCGCACATAACGCAAAATCAAATGCCCTGGTTGATTTGCAGCGCACTGAGGAAGCGCAAGATGTCATTAAAAAAGCGCTGAAAATTGATCCAAAAAATTCCCAGACATTGCTTAACTATGCGAGTTTATTATTTAAAGGTTCTTTTTATAGCGAAGCATTAGACGCATTAAACCGTGTGTTTGAAGAAAATCCGGAAATGCCGGAAGCGCTAGAAAAAAGAGCCATCACTTATACAAGACTTGGGCGTTCTGAAGAAGCATTAGCAGATTCGACTCGATGGGTAAAACTGTCTCCGGATAAGAATTCGCACTTACTCCGCGCTTCAGTACTTATCGCATTAAGTCGTTTCGATGAAGCCATGATTACAACAAAGCACATACTTACTTTAGATCCTGAAAACTTTTTTGCATTGATTCTTTCGGCCATGGCAATGGCAGGGCTAAATCAATATGGTGATGCTGAGGTATATTTTGCCCAAGCTGAATTACAGGATGCAGTTAAGTTGGGTGAAATACTTGCCCAGCAAGATTTAAAACTACCTGGAGAAATGCAATTTGATCCTCTACACCTATATTTGTCTTTAGCTGATCAACGATTAAAAGCGTGCGATTGGCATAATCGATCTGAATACTTAAAAACGCTGCAAAGCTATCTTGAGAAGGTTGATCGGATCTCCGCATCTGATGCGAACACGATGCTACTAAAAGCGACCTGCCAGTCTGATATTGATCCACAATTACGTCTTGAACTTGCCAGGCAGATTGCGAGTAAAGCCAGTGAAGGCGTTAAAAAATTTGATTACCATTTTTTAACGAAACCAGAGCGATTAAGAATCGGTTATCTTGCAAAGTCTTTTAACCAGGATTCTGATCTTCTGAATACGGCTGAGATCTATGCATTACATAACAGGGTTGAGGTCGAGGTTTATTGTTATTCGGTGGTGCCTGCGGACAATAGTTTATTTAACAAACGGATCAAAAAGGATTGTGATCAATTTACAGAACTTTATCCTCACTCAGAAGTGGAAGCTGCACAGAAGATTCATGACGATTGTATCCATATCCTTATCGATCTAGATGGTGTTGGCCTGGAATATCCGTATAAACTTCTCGCACACCAATGTGCTCCAGTTCAAATCGGCTTTGGTGGAGCGCCATACAGTAGTGGTGGCGATTTTTTACAATATCGGATAACTCACAACCTGATCTCACCAGAAGGTTCGGATCATCTTTGGGCTGAAAAACTGATCAGATTAACGAATACTCATTTATTTGATCATTCGTTACCTGTCGCTGATCGTCGCGAAGATGTCAAACGCCTGGAAAGATCAAAAATGGGGCTTCCAGAGAAAGGTCTGGTTTATTGCTGTTTCGCAAAGGCAGAATTAATTACACCAGATATTTTTGAATGTTGGATGCAGCTACTAAAGCGAATAGAAGGCAGTGTAATTTGGCTAATCGAATGGGATCAACACGTTAGTCTTAATCTTCGTAGAGAAGCAGAAAAATTCGAAATTAATCCAGAACGACTGGTTTTCGCGCCCAATATTATTGATCGGGAAATGAGGTTATCGCGCTTTCAATTAGCAGACTTATTTCTGGATACGGTAAAATCAGATGCACATGAAATAACAACTGAAGCGCTACAAGCAGGATTGCCGGTACTAAGCCTGTTTGGTAAAACAATGGAAAGCAGGATGACGGCAAGTAAATTGTCGATGTTGGAGTTTCCTACTTTGATATGTAGCACAAAAGAAGAGTACTGTGAGCGTGCACATTATTTAGGAACACATCCAGAATATTTAGATATTTTAAGGCGAAAGGTACAGCGAAACATGCTGATCAAACCTGTTTTCAATTCGCAGTTGCTGGTACTTAATTTAGAAAAAGTTTATCAGGAATGTTGGGATAGATATTTTAAAGGTGAAGAGATTGAAGCCTTTCAAATTGAGGAGGATTAATAAGTTAAGTTAGTACGTACTTTACGACAGACTATTTACGAAAGAACCAGAAAATCAAACTTACAATTACCGAGATAACGATGGAGGTCGATAAAGGGAAATAAAATCGAGTATTTTCATTTTCGACAGAAATATCACCGGGTAAACGGCCAAGACCTAATTTGTTAATCCAGGGCCATAATATTCCTAATATGATCAGTAAGAGTCCAAAAATTATTAAACCGCGAGCCATTATTATTAAGTTTTATTCACTATCCATTGGGTAGAAAGAATATCCTGTAACATTTAATCGAGACCACCAGTGTAGTTTATGGATACTTTCCATAAATAGCCTTGGCTCAGCATCATATTCCCTATCAATTGTGGATAATAATTTTTGATCATTTTTCACGGAATTTACGGCGGCTAATTCAGCTTCTTTTTGATCATTGGCGAGGACTTTCCTGGTTACGTAAAAGCCATATAGCTTTGTTTCATCGTCTAATACCAGTGGGAAATTTTGTCCTTCTAAGAGTACAGAAAACTTAGGCATTCCTTAAAGCTCAATAACCCCGTCATCTGTGGAAACGAGAGTAACATCCGCGGGTCTTTTAGCGAAAATACCATTGGTGACAACGCCGACTATCGAGTTTAACTTTTCTTCAGTTTCGACTGGGTTGAGTATTACCATGTTATGAATATCGAGAATGATGTTTCCATTATCTGTTGTGAAACCATCACGCACTTCGGGTCGACCGCCCATTTTGATAATCTCACGCGCGACATAACTACGCGCCATCGGGATCACTTCGATCGGAAGTGGAAATGTCCCTAACGTTTTGACGATTTTAGAGTCATCAACAATACAGACAAATTTTTGAGCAACTGCTGCTACTATTTTCTCGCGAGTCAGCGCACCGCCACCACCTTTGATCAAGTGTAAGAACTTGGTGCATTCGTCAGCGCCATCCACATAAATGGGCAAGTCATTAACGCTATTTAATGGTACGACTGGAATGCCATGTTCTTTGAGACGTTTTTCCGTTTCATCTGAGCTTGCAACCGCGCCTTCAATACGGCCTTTTATTTCGGCCAGCATTTCGATGAAATAATTAGCGGTACTGCCGGTGCCGACACCGACATAGGCGTCTTCAACTACATAATCCATCGCGGCTCTTGCGACTGCTTTTTTCTTTGCATCTTGATCCATCGTAATCCCTCTAAGCTGACTTTGATAATAATGTTATTATTGTACGCTGAATAAGTACAGACAATATAAGACATGCTTGAGAAATATCTGGAAATGATCAATGAAGCGCGAGTCTATGATGTGGCGAAAAAAACACCGCTAGATTTTGCACCTGCGTTGACAGAAAAAGTGAGTAATAAAGTATGGTTAAAAAGGGAAGATCTGCAACCCGTTTTTTCTTACAAATTACGTGGCGCGTATAATCTGATTTCTTCTCTTAGTGATGAAGAAAAACAACAAGGGATTGTGACTGCGTCCGCAGGAAACCATGCTCAAGGTGTGGCGCTATCGGCTCAAAAGCTCGGTATTAAAGCGGTTATTGTTATGCCGAAAACAACGCCGGAGATCAAAATAAATTCGGTGCGCCATCTTGGTGGTGAAATTGTGCTGCACGGAAATACTTACGACGAAGCCAGCGATCATGCACATAAGTTATCTGACGAAAAAAGCATGGCGTATATTCCTCCTTTTGATCATCCGTTAGTGATCGCGGGACAGGGTACAGTAGCAAAAGAAATTCTTGAACAGCATACAAATAACCCTGACATTATTTTTGTACCGGTGGGTGGCGGTGGTTTGATCGCTGGCATTTGTGCCTATGTAAAGTCAGTGAATCCTTCGATCAAAATCATCGGTGTCGAATCAGATGAAGCGCCATCATTAGAACGATCACTAAAAGCAGGGAAACCGGTTCTACTCGATAAGATTGGAATATTCGCGGATGGTGCCGCGGTTCGTTTGGTTGGTAGCGAAACTTTTCGAGTTGCACAAAAATATGTCGACGAAGTCATCTTGGTGACGAACGATGAGATTTGTGCAGCCGTCAAAGATATTTTTGAAGATACACGATCAATTCCTGAACCGGCAGGTGCGCTAGGCTTGGCAGGTTTGAAGCAATATGTTGCTAGAGAAAATATCAAAAACAAAGAATTGATCGCTATTTTCAGCGGCGCAAATATCAATTTTGATCGCTTGCGACATGTGGCTGAACTTGCCGAATTGGGTGAGCAAAGAGAAGCGTTGGTCGGAGTGACGATTCCTGAAAAACCGGGAAGCTTTCACGATTTTTGTCATACGATTGGATTACGATCAATTACCGAATTTAATTACCGTTTTGCTGATGATCAGCAAGCGCATATTTTCGCAGGGATGCAGATCAAAAATGGCATCGAAGAAAAAGAATCTCTACTAACCAAGTTAAAAGATAAAGGTTACCCAGTCGTCGATCTTTCAGATAACGAAATGGCTAAAATGCATATTCGATATATGGTCGGTGGCCACGGGGTAAAAGTTGAAAATGAAATGTTGGTGCGTTTTGAATTTCCGGAACGTCCTGGTGCGTTATTACATTTTTTGAATCGAATTGGGCAGGAATGGAATATCAGCTTATTTCATTATCGTAATCATGGCGCTGCTTATGGTCGTGTATTAATGGGTATTCAAGTTCCAGAGTCAGAAAGAGATCAGTTTAGACAATTGTTAGAAAAATTGGAATTACCCTATTGGGAAGAAACAGAAAATCCAGCCTATTCTTTATTTCTGAAATAATATTCAGCATTCATGATGAGTCAAAAGTTAGAACGAGAATTAGTGGTAAAAATAGCTAAGAAATTAACTGCTGGACGAACGGGAAATCTCAGCGCTAGAGTAGAAAATGGATTTTTGATAACGCCAACTGGAATTCCAAACGAGAGTTTAAGTTCAGAGCAGATTGTTTTTATCGATGGCGATGGAAAGTGTTCTGAGGATCAATTAAAACCTTCTAGTGAATGGCGTTTTCATTTTGATCTTTACAAAAAAAGATCTGATGTTGAAGCAATCGTACATACACATTCGACCTACGCGACTGCGCTTGCCTGTTTACAAAAAGATATTCCACCATTTCATTATATGCTTGCTGAAGCAGGTGGGGATTCGATTCGTTGTGCACAATATGCAACTTTCGGCACACAAGCGTTGTCTGACAACATACTTGATGCGATAAAAGATAGGAAAGCTTGTTTGATGGCAAATCATGGCATGTTGGCTGTGGGTGATAACGTAAAGCAAGCTTTTGATATGGCAATTCAAGTAGAAGAATTAGCCAAGCAGTATGTATTAACTTTACAAATTGGCGGGCCAGTAATTCTTTCGAAACAAGAAATGGCGATTAATATTGAAAAGTTTAAAGAATATGGGAAACAGAATGAGCCAAAGAAAGAACAAGAATAGTTATTCAGGCAGTATGGTTTATAAATTATTTTATCTAATTCTTTTTAGCGGATTAATTTCTGTTTCTGGATGCGCAGTGAGTCCTCAAGCTATTAGTCTTAATCCCTCGGTGACAGTCGAAAAAAAAGATATTGGCCAATCACGCTCAGTTGATCTAAAAGTGGTTGATGAACGACCTTCTAAAGTGTTGGGCACTCGTGGTGGAATCTACTCTGACACAGCACTTTTAACTATTGACGGCGGGCCTGAAGAACCGATTAGACAAGAACTCGCAGGTGCACTGAGCGGTTATGGTTTTAGTGTAGCTAATGCGTATGAGACGGATATCGACATGACCGTTTATGTTGAAACATTAGGTTATGAAATTTCAGGTGAAAAATATCCTAAGGTAATAAAAAACAATATTTTATTAAGAGTTGAGTGTAATAAAAAAGGCGAAAAATTCACGAGTAAATATTCAGCAAATGTTGAAGAAGAAGTTCTGATCACGCCACTTGCAAGTCAGAACGAGAAAATGATCAACAAAATAGTTTCAAAGGCACTTTCAGCAGTTATTGAAGATGAAAAATTATTAAATTTTTTGAATTAGAATTAAAACTTGGAAAGAACTAGTTTTCAGATATAGAAAGTGAAACATGGGCAGGCTGGAAATAGGTGAGTAACTTTCTGTGGATGATCTTCCATATTTAAACAAAGGCTGTTATACAGAGTTATTTACAGTCTCCGAGTGGCTTTTAGGCAATTGTGTATAATTAAATTCAGAGGGCTGCATCTTGATGCAACCCTCTATTCGTGACTATTCATTATTATTAAAGAATTCTGTCACGTTCCCAATAAGGTTGATTATTCGCAGCGATTTCTTTTTCTATCGCGATCACATCTCTACCTTGATCTATGTAATCCTGTATAGATATTTTAGGATTCGTGTTGTGGGTAATACCGGCTGGGACGACATTGTTATTCACGTCGATCACGGTGTTTACGTCATCCGCAAATGCTTGACTAGAGACCATCCCGGCCATCATTACTGCTGCTATAGTTTTAGTTGTTACTTTCATGATATTTCTCCTATTTAGTTAAGTTAATCGTTTTTTGTTGCTTCGGGAATGAGTATCGGTTAATAGATAAAATATATGAAGTTGTATTTTTCAATAGGTTTTATAGATTTTTCCTATCGTGCAGTTTTGTTCAGATCTGTAGTACCAGCGCTTGAGTTGAGCTGATGAGTTTATGCTTGATGAATTGATCTAACTAAAGGAAGAAATACTTGGATTATTCGCTGATTAGCCATGTGCCCGATTGGGGAAGGTTAAATATTTTCCACTACTTGGTGAATGCATACCGTTACGTTAGTAATCTCTAACCTGTCATTCCCGAAAAAATAAAAACGCTAGCCCAACAACATTTGTATTCCCATGCCCATCATGACGGCACCAGCATAACGTAGTAGGGTTTTAGAAAAGCGCCATCTACTTGCGATAAAACCGATCAAAACGCCAGCAAGGTGAATTAGAATGGTACTGATCACAAAACCGGCAGCGAAATAGAAAGGATTAGCTTTTGCTGGGACTTCAATACCGTGTGCGTAGCCGTGAAAAATCGCAAAGAAAGCAACGAATAACATTGCGAGTAAGATGGGCATATTTTTTTCAAGTGCGATCAAAAAACCCAACAAAATTACAGAAAAAACAATTCCAGTTTCAACTTGAACAGTGGATAAATCCACGAGTGCTTCCATCCCAACCCAGCCAGAAATTAGCATGATAGTGACGAAACTAGCAGGTACAGTCCAGATGGCTTTGCCACCAATCTGTGTGCTGAGAATACCAACGGCAAGCATAGCTAATAAATGATCAAGCCCAAAAACAGGATGATACAAGCCAGCCATAAAACCATTACCTTCAATTGCGTGAGCGAAGGATAAGGTAGGAAAAGTGCTTAGGCAGAGTAAAAGAAGTTGTCTAAAATTTAAGCTCATTATTTTCTTTAGATAATGTGGTTCTTATCTCTCCATCAATGGTATTTTCACGCACATTAATTTTCTCGACTGAGGGCGATAAATTAAATAGTTCAAAAATTATAGTCGGAGCACTTTTGCACTCATATTCTGAATACATAAGAAAATCGATATGGCCTTTTAATCCGAGTTCATGTGTGTGAGTTTCATCTAACATGCCATGTTTATGAGGCGTCGCAGAAAATAGTTCTGATTCCGAAAAACCTTTTTTGTATTCACATTCCGCTTCTGAATTTATTCTGAGTAATTCGAAAGGATTATACTTTTCATCAAAATCTCGCAATGCCTTTTTTTCTTTTGCTGTTGCTGGTTCGCGTTCAAAACCAAGTAAATCATGTGCACTCGCAACCAGGGTAATTTTTATTATGTTGTCCTGCCACAAGGCAAGCAACTCAACTTCGCCATGATCATGTGGACCACTCAATTCGCCAGAAAAAACAGAGTTAGAAATAAAAAAAAGAAGACAAAATATGATCTTATTCATTTCTTTCACAAATTAAATTCCGCAATCACAGGTGTATGATCAGAAGGTTTTTCAAGACGTCGTGGTTCTTTGTCAATGCGACATGAAGTACAAAATTCACTTAGTTTTTGGCTTGCTAAAATCAGATCAATTCTAAGGCCATTATTTTGTTGAAAACCTAGCATGCGATAATCCCACCAGGAGAACGATTTTTCTTCTTGATCAAATAGACGAAAAACATCAACTAAACCTTCATCCTGAATTTTAATGAGAGCTTCTCTTTCTGGTTCGCTAACTAAAACGCCATCCTTCCACTTTTCTGGATCATGAACATCGCGATCCTCTGGGGCGATATTAAAATCACCCAATAAAATAACGTGTCTCTCTTTTTCTAATAAATGCGTTACATAAACATTAAGTGCTTTTAGCCAATTGAGTTTATAAGCATACTTTTCTGATCCCACTTCTGATCCATTTGGGACGTATAAATTAAGTACAAAAACATCACCAATTCGACAGCCCATTACACGTCGTTGAGGATCTTCAAAATCAGGCAGATCTGTAACGACATCCTGGCCAGAAATTTTACTCAGCGTTGCAACACCGTTAAAGGTTTTCTGGCCTGCAAAAGAGACTTGATAACCTGCGTTATTGATCGCTTCTAGTGGAAAGTTTTGATCTTGTGTTTTTGTTTCTTGCAGAGCCAGAACATCAGGTTGTTCCGATGCAAGCCAATCCAGAACATGATCATGACGTACTTTAAGGGAGTTGAGATTCCATGTGGCAATTTTAAACATTGTTATTGTTTGTATTCTTTAGAGATTAACGAAGATATTTATTACGAAAATATACCACGATATGTATATCGTAAAAACTTAATCGACCAGTCCTTGTTTTTCGGCAGCTCTAACGGCTTGAGTTCGGTTGCTAACATTCAATGCGGTAAAAACTGCACGGACATGTAGTTTGACCGTTCCTTCAGAAAGATCGAGTTCACGCGCAATGACTTTATTTGCTTCTCCTCTGGCAAGGTGTTGTAAAACCTCGTGTTGACGAGGAGTCAGTGTAGACGACGTTGATGTTTCTTCTATGCTCGATCGCTTCATGATCGGAGCGATGGTGATACCATTTTCAACGATCAATTTTAGTGCATTCACCAGACTATCGCCATCAAGTGATTTTGGAATAAATCCAAGCGCACCGAGTTCCAATGCTTTTGAGCTATCTTCTTCAGATTCCGAGGAAGAGATCACCACAACAGGTATATCTGGGCAAATTCCACGTAAGGTTTTTATACCTTGCCACGCATCAATTCCTGGCATATGTAGATCGACTAAGATCAGGTTTGGTTGATTGTCTTGTCGAAGATGCTCGATCACATCATCGTAGCAAGTCACAGTCGTGGTATTCACCACATCATCCAGTTGTTGTACGAGCATGCTCAGCGCATCGCGATAAAGTGGGTGATCGTCGGCGATTAAGATGTCCATTTGCACGACATAATACGTTACTTGAAGGAACTACGACAGCCATTAAGACTGCCGTAGTTAGTCAAGATTTCAGGTTAGATCTTAATATAGGGTTTCTAACGATTGTAAGCCGCCGCCATAAACGCCAGAAATTATTTCGATCGCTTTTTCATCAGGTACGCCCGCGGCATTATAGCTTGAAGACCATGTAACAGTCGACGTGCCCAATGCATTACGTTCAACTTTGATCGTTGAAACATAGTCAGAGACTGGCAGTGGTGACTCCGTTATTTTGTAGGTATAAGACATGTCTGCGTCGCTATGGCTGAGCTGTGTTTCATGGATTTTCGCGCCATCACCCAATGTTAATACTCGTTTTTGGCCGTTAGAATTTAATTCGCTACCTGTTACCGCAGGATGCCAGTTGTTCAAGCCATTAAAATCACCTAGTAATGCCCAGGCTGTCGCTGGTTGCACATCGAGAGTAGCTTGCTTAGAAACGGTTAGAGCACCTTCCGCGGCATTACTCGCAACTGTGAATAATGTAAGAAAAGCGATTAGAATAGTTTTGTTGATCATTTAGTTATCTCCTTTAGTTTTTATACGTTTTTTAATCATGCGAGGTAAAGTTTGGAGTTGATCTTGCGGCGTAACAATATGCATGACGGACTACAACCTTTGGAATATTGGTGGCTACAATAAATAAACAATTATTAAAATGGCCTTTTATCCTTACCGGAACCGTTTTCGCGTTAGGCTTGCTGCTGACCGGCTGGGGTTTTAATGTTCTACTCGAATATTCGCAAGAAAGTCTACGTACTGAAATAAAACGTCGCTATGAAGCGAAAGCCGAGCAACTTCAAGAGAGACTCGATCTAGGGCTGGAATCGCTAACGTCAATTGCCGCACTTTATAAAGCCAGCGAATCAGTTAGTCGAGAAGCCTTTGAGATATTCGTTCAGTCTGATGCGGCTTTTCATGAAGGAACTATTGCACTTGGCTGGGTACCACGAGTTAGCAATAAAGCGCGAAATGACTTTATAGCCAAAGCGCGAAAGGAAGTTTCTACCAGGTTTAATATCTTTGAAGTCACCGGACACGGGATGCCTGACATTAGCTCAAAACAAGGTGACTCGTTTCCAATTTATCATTTGATCTCTTTACGTGATGAGCGTTTAAGCGCAGGCATGAACCTCGCTGCCGTTCCTTCAAAATGGCGTGCAATGCAAGCTGCGGTAGATCATAAAACCACTGCAGTTACGCGACGGATACATCTTTATCATGGCAGAGGACAGTTTGGTTTTCAGGCATTTTTACCGGTGCCACTTTCGGGCATGAAAAGCTACGAAGACATTTCATCTATCTCTGGTTTCGCGATGGGACAGTTTGATATAACCGGATTATTTCAAAGTGTTTTTGCTGATGAAATCGATCTGGATATCACGCTGTTAGATGCCTCAGCCAGAGAAAACGAACAGTTTTTATATCACTTTGGTCGAGATAACTCTGGCGAGAAAAAAGTTATGCTGATCAAAAAAGTGAGCGAAATTGATCAACTACAAACACCTCATTGGATACGCAGATTTACCGTTGGTGATAGACAATGGATTGCGGTTTTTAAATCCTCAACCGAAAGTAATATAACTAAAGGTAAAATAAATGGATCAAAAATACCTTACCTTGGAGTAATCAGCGGTATTTTGATCACATCCTTAATTTCTTTATATCTATTTCTTTCCCAACTTCGTGCCCGGCAATTATTACTTTCACAGCAAAAAGTAAAAAAAGAACGCGCGTTAAAAACCGAAGCGGTTGAAGAAAATTTGTCCAAATCAAGATTCTTACGCGCTGCCAGTCATGATTTACGTCAACCCCTAAACACGCTCTCACTTTATACCGATCTACTGCAAAAAGAAGTATCGTCAGATCCGAAAAAAACTGATTTGATCGATAGAATAAAAATATCCGTACAGTCAATGCAAGACATGTTCAATTCATTGCTCGACCTCGGCAGGCTTGAAGCAGGCCAGCTTCAACCGAAGATCAGTAATTTCAGGATTGAAGATTTATTTCACAAGCTTGAACAAGACTTTTCTATTCTCGCGGAAGAAAAAAATCTTAAACTGAATGTGGCAAATGTTGAAGGAATTATTACTTCTGATCCAAATTTATTAGAAAGAATTCTGCGTAATTTATTAAGCAATGCAATTCGATATACCGACGTTGGGGAAGTCTCACTAGAGGCGATCATAAAAGAAGAAGAATTGCGTCTACAGATTCGTGACACAGGATCGGGATTTGATAAAAAAACCAAAGAAAATATCTTTGAAGAATTTTATCGAGGCAAAACGATCAGTAAAATTAAAGATAAAAAAAATGATCAAGGTTTAGGCTTAGGTTTATCGATCGTTTCACACACCGCAAGATTACTCGGACACAATTTTGGTGCTGAATCTACAGAAGGAAAAGGATCCACTTTTTATGTCGATGTTCCTTATAGTGGTTAGTTAGGGCTATAGAGAAATTCTTTTCGTAGAATAGTAACTTTTTGATAAGACTTTTTTTAAAGTCGGACATTAATATGAGTATTGTCGATGAGATTAGTAATAATGAAATTTAAAGTGGTTTTTAAAGAGTTTATTTACGCGTCTATAGTTTTACTTCTATTAAGTGGAACTATATTGTTACTAAGCTACATGCTTATGTATCTAACAGGTGAACCATTAGATGGTCACTAAATAAATTATAGTGAAAGAATACTAACCAAGATAAGCGTTTCAAATTAAAGCTAAATGAATAACATAATTCAAGAATCAATAATCACTTGCCCCAAATGTAATTTTGAGAAAAGGGAAGTTATGCCTACAGATGCCTGCCAATACTTTTATGAATGTACTTCTTGTCATGAAGTGATTAAAGCTTTACCGGGGGATTGCTGTGTTTATTGTTCTTTCGGGACGGTTAAGTGTCCTCCAATACAACAAGAGGGTCGTTGTTGTTAGCGCATATAAAAACGATTTTTCTATGCGAGTAACAACAAGTCAAAGAGCTTTTTTTAGTTTTCTATTTTAGCGCTTTAATTTGTCGCTAGTGCAGTTGAAAATTGATCTATTGCGCTAACAACCTCATTTGATCCGGTTTGTATCTTCGTGATCACCTCACCCGCTTGATTGGCTAGTTCTACACCATGTGCAGCTTGATCGATACAAGCAACCATACTTGATGACGCGTTGTCTGTATCGTGCTGAATATTGTTGATCATTGTTGAGATCTCAGAGGTAGATTCTGATGTTCTTGCAGCGAGGTGTCTAACTTCATCGGCTACAACGGCGAATCCACGACCTTGATCACCCGCGCGTGCTGCTTCTATCGCAGCATTGAGTGCTAGCAGGTTTGTCTGATCAGCAATGTCTTGAATAGTTTTAATGATCGAATTGATATCATTGGATTGTTTGTTGAGTTTTTCTATATGATCGGATGAAGCGCGAATAGATTCTGCTATTTGATTCATTTCTGTAACGGCATTAATAATAACTGCCGCGCCTTCTTTAGCCGTTTCGGAGGTTTCTTTTGAGATGCGGTAGGCTATACCTGCACTTTCTCGTTCATTTTGAGCACTTTCAGTTTGTTCAGTAATGTCTGATGCAAATTTCACGATGCGATAAAGCTCGCCTTTTTCATCAAAGACTGGGTTGTATGATGCTTCTAACCAAATCTCTTGACCTTGGCTGTCTACACGTTTGAACTGGCCGCTAAAAAACTGACCTTGGTTAAGTTTTTGCCAAAAAACAGTGTATTCTGGTGAGCTTGCGTAACTTGATCCACATAATATACGGTGATGTTTCCCGATAAGATCAGATTTATTATATTTCACTGTCGATAGAAAGTTTTCATTACAATCGATGATTGTGCCATCGGGATTGAATTCTATAATAGCTGAAGATCGGCTTAGTGCATCTAGCTTTGCACGTTCACCAGCTTCTCTTGTGACGTGTTCGGTGACATCTGAGGCAAATTTGATAACACTGACTAATTGACCGTTATCATCAAAGACCGGGTTATACGTTTCTCTTAGCCAAATAGCTTCTCCGTTTTTAGTGATTCGTTTAAACCGAGCGTCTATAAATTCGCCATTATTTAATTTTGCCCAAAATTCTGAATACTCCCGGCTTTTAGCGTAACTTTCTTCACAGAACATTCGGTGGTGTTGGCCTAACACTTCCTCTTTAGAATAACCAATTGTCTTAAGAAAGTTTTGATTCACATCCGTTACAGTACCATCGAGTGAGAACTCTATAGACGACATTGAACGGTTAATAGCTTCAATTATATGTTTATGAGCAGCAGCCTCAATGTGTTGCTGTTCATCTTGTGAAGTTGAATCTTTTGCCTTGCCGAATCCAAACATTGTATTTCTCTCTTTTTGTTCTGTTTAAAGATGTCTTCTTTCACTTGATATCGGAAAAAAGCACTATCCTTTAGGTCTTTTTACTACAAATAAAATTAGAATAGCTAAAGAATTCGTGCAACCATCTATTGATAGATGTTTAAACACGCAATTCTTATTCCACAAGTCGAGGTTGGAATGAAGCCTTCAGTAAATGACGGGTTGTTATCAAATGTTTGATTAATTTTATGGAAAGGTGTTGTTTAGCTACTTTCGTTTTCTTGCCAGTCTTC
The DNA here is from genome assembly GCA_045110495.1 of Gammaproteobacteria bacterium. GTDB lineage: Bacteria > Pseudomonadota > Gammaproteobacteria > CAJXQU01 > CAJXQU01 > CAJXQU01. Next base: position 65,076 of record JBGCGE010000031.1, on the reverse strand, counting down.
AATAACTTCTTTAGCAGCACGAAATGCTTCGATGCCGGATGGGACACCGCAGTATACGGTTGATTGAAGCAGCACATCCTGGATTTCTTCGATTGAACAACCATTGCGTAGTGCGCCGCGCACATGACCTTTTAACTCAGTTGGTGCTTTAAGTGCGGCGAGTGTTGCAATGGTAACGAGGCTACGCGTTTTATTAGGAAGAACACCGTTAGCCCAAACTTCTCCCCAACAATTTTCAGTGACTAAATCTTGTAGTGGTTTTGTAAATTCGGTTACATTAGAAATGGCTTTATCTACAAAATCGTCGCCGAGAACTTCTCTTCTTACTTTCATTCCTGCTTTATATTTTTCGCTAGACATATTTTTGGGTTTTAAAAACTTTCTGGTATTAAAGTATGATCGTTATATTCTAAATCCGCCATGACGTTTGCGAATTTTACGGTCTTCCCAACGGCGCCCAACAAAGAAGGCAATTAGTGCGAGAACAACAAAAGAAAGTTGCACGAATCTATTTTTTATCAGATCAAATATTTCCATCAATGAGGGGAAACCCGTCGAAGGCTGGTTGTTTTTAATATGAACATTTGGCTCACTACGAATCTTTTCAAGTTGAGTTTGTAATTCGCTGACTTGCTTCTTTAGATCAATTACTTTTGAATCATTATTTTGTTGCTGATTGTCAGAAGTTTTCGCTTCCATTTGAGCGATCTTTTTTTCGTGTTGCGAAATAGTCGCTTCCAGCTCACCGGCTTTGAGTTTTTCTGATGAAAGATTTTGAGTTAGATCATCAATTTTCTCGGTTAGTTCTTTAGTTTTTTGTTCGTGTTCGGTGTCGGCAGCAATCAAAGCTTGAGCATTATCCTGTGACTCAAGTGTTTTAACTTTTTCTTGTAGTTCGGCCAAAAGCAGTTTGGCTGGCCGGTCGTACATTAGATATGAGGCATCAACCCAACCTACCTTACCTTCATCTTTTTCACGGATTTGTGCGTAATCGCCTTCGCGTAAAATAAGATCAACTTCGGTTGCGGTAGATAATACTTTTATGATCGGGCTGCCAGTATCTTTTTCCTGGTGTAATCCCACCAGAAGTTGATCGACAATGTACGCCGATTTAGCAGCTGCTAAAGATGAGATTAGTAAACTGCATGTAATTAAGAGTAATTTGATATTCAGTTTCATATTATTATTTTACTTGTAGATTATGACAGACTGACAATCCCTGAAGTCTTAACTATTTTAGTTTGTGCTAATTCAGTTTCTAGGTAACGATTCCTGAATGTCTTAGCAATGGCTCAATGTCTGGCTTACGACCGCGAAAATCAACAAACAGTTCCATTGCATCTCGCGAACCTCCCATCTCAAGGATAGCATGTAAAAAGCGATCACCTGTAGTTCTGTCAAAAATCCCATTTTCTTCAAACATTGAAAAAGCATCGGCCGATAATACTTCGGCCCATTTATAACTGTAATATCCCGCCGAGTATCCGCCGGCAAAGATATGAGAAAAGCTATGTTGGAATCGATTAAATTCGGGTGTAGGTACGACTGAAATTTCACTACGAATTTGATCTAGCAGTTGTTGGATTTCGTTATGGTTGGTTGAATCTTCAAGCATATGTAGACGGAAATCGAATAAAGAAAACTCGAGTTGACGCAACATTTGTAATCCGGATTGAAAGTTTTTCGCTGCCTGCATTTTTTCAAATAGCTCGTCATTTATTGCTTCGCCAGTTTCAAAATGACCACTAAACAGATCTAACGCTTCACGTTCCCAACACCAGTTTTCCATAAACTGACTCGGTAATTCTACTGCATCCCAGGCAACACCATTGATTCCAGAAACGCCAGCAACATCAATTTTTGTCAGCATATGGTGTAAGCCATGCCCAAATTCGTGAAACAATGTGGTTACTTCTGAATGGGTTAATAGTGAAGGTTGATCACCTACAGGCGGTGTGAAATTACAGGTCAAATAAGCGATCGGGTTTTGTAGTCCATCACTGGTGGTTTTTTTGATCTGACACTCATCCATCCAGGCGCCACCACGTTTTTGTGGGCGGGCGTAAATATCAAGATAAAAGCTGCCTCGCAGTTCATTATTTTGATCTAAAATTTCAAAAAAAAGAACGTCGTCATGCCAGACATCAACGCCTTTTCTTTCGTTGATTTTTAGACCATAAAGTCGTTCGACAACCTTAAATAATCCGCTGATCACTTTAGCTGCAGGAAAGTAAGGTCGAACCATTTCTTGAGAAATATTGTAGCGATGCTGGCGTAATTTCTCAGCGTAATATGACATGTCCCAGGCGTGAAGTTCATCAACATCAAATTGATCTTTAGCAAAGTCTTGTAGCTCTTGCAGCTCTTTTTCTGCAAAAGGCTTTGAGCGTTTAGCGAGATCATTGAGGAAACTTAATACTTCATCAGGGCTATCAGCCATTTTGGTTGCGAGAGAATATTCTGAATAATTTTTAAACCCGAGTAAGGTTGCCATTTCCTGACGCAAGGTGAGTAATTTTTCCATATTCTCGCTGTTATCCCACTTGCCCTCTTTATCATTCGCATTTTGATCCGACGCACGAGTGACAAAGGCCTGGTACATTTCATGACGTAAATCCGCATTGTCTGCATAAGTCATCACGGGCATATAAGAAGGAAATTGTAGATTCAAAGCCCAGCCATCCAGCTTTTCGTGTTCTGCAATTTGCTTGGCTAAGCCTTTTGTTGATTCGGGTAAACCTGAGAGTAAAGATTCATCAGTGATGTGTTTCTTCCAGGCATTGGTTGAATCAAGTAAGTTTTCTTCAAATTTAGTTGCGTACTTTGAGAGTTGTAATCGAAGTTCTTTGAAGCGATCTTGATCTTTTTGATCTAATTCAATTCCAGATAAACGGAAATCGCGTAATGCATTTTCGATGACTTTTTGTTGTGCCTGATTTAGTAAAGCGAAATCCGCACTATCGGCTATCGATTTGCAAGCCTGATAGTAATCCTCGTTTTGACTTAGCTCCGTTGAATAAGCTGATAATTTCGGCAAGCACGCATTATAAGCTGCACGTAACTGATCATTATTTGCGGTTGCGTTCATGTGTTTTATGGGTGACCAGGCTCGGCTTAGCTTTTCATCCAGATCTTCTAGTGGTTCGATGGTGGTTTCCCAACTGGGTTTATTTTGATCAGATAAGATTTCTTTCACACGACGTTTATTTTCTGCAAGTATTTGATCAATCGCCGGTTCAATATGTTCTGGTTTGATTTTACTGAATGCGGGTAGTTCGGTTTTTTCTAACAAAGGATTTGTCATAGTATTTTTTCTTTACAAGTTTTGTATTAATTGATTTTGGTTGAGTCGATTTAGATTTAGTCGATCGGATTAGATTGATTCAGTTCAACCTTATAAGTTCATTTCGATCAATTTAGCATGTCAGATGTGCTAGCGCATTAATTTATTACAGGACTATTTCACAGAAGGAAAGACTTATAAACGAATCGAAAAAGTCCAAATAGTGATAGAGGTCGTCAATATGCTCATTAAAAAGAAAACAAGGGAGTTTCGATGATATCGATCGATCAGGTCATAGATAGGTTCTGATGAGATCAAAAATGGTCGACGTCTGTCATGGGTTTTCTTTAACATTGTAACCACGGGAGGAAGATCGTTACTCGCATGTTTGTCGGCAATTTCTTGTGCTGCTATCTGACGCGCTATATTCCATTCTGAAACGGAAATTTCACCATCTTTATTCTGATCAAACCTTTCGATCAATTGTTGTTTATTTTCTTTCCAATCTGATAGCAGTGTGCGTACTTCAGCTTTCATATCAGATAGTGAGCCGGCTCCACCTAACGTGTGTAGATGGCCGATGGTGTAAAGCACATCGCCAGGTAAAAGAAGTTCTTCAGTATATTTGTATCTATAACCAAGCGAAGAACCTCCTAACGCTGGGCCACGATCGGGAACCGGTGAATTTCCATACCAATTGCGGGTTAAGGTTGGAGTAATCTTTGCACCTTCAGGATCAATCACACAACGGCCAGTATCGTCGTCGAGGTAGAAAAGATCATCACTTTCGGTTTCATGAATGTAACCGGTCGTTTCAGAGAAAAGATCAAAGATCGAAAAAATATCAGGTTTGTTCCTGCTTAGTTGGTTGTTGATTTCTTCAGATTTAACACGATACCAAAGGCATTCTTTGCCGCTTAACGGAGAAATCACGGGCGGGCCATCGATATGGATCCCACGACCGATCAATTCCGTATAACCCTGAGCTGCTGAACGTAGCCAGGAAGTTGGGGTATCTTTAATCAAGCGTTTTTTATGTAGAGATGAGAATGCGCGTGCTGAGCTGTAGGCCGAACTTGCGATAAATATGAAAGCGTAGAACCAGAAGGTTGGTACTTCAAGTTGCTGAATCCATTCAATCATAAGTTTGCGTATTGAGGACTTTTCAGGAACGAGATCGACTACTAATTGAATAGAGCGTTCACATCTATATCGGTGATTTCTTCTTCAGTAAAAGAAAGCAGTTCTCGTTCGCTAAAATTAAACCAGTTAGCGATGATCAGATCAGGAAACTGCTCGATGCGTGCATTATTAATATTGACATTCTCATTATAAAATTCACGCCGATCTGCAATCGTGTTTTCCAACGAGCTAATTCGGTTTTGCAAATGTTGAAATGATTGATCAGATTTCAAATCAGGATAGGCTTCAGCGACAGCAAACAGTGAACCTAGTCCCATTCTTAAAGACGTTTCAGCAGCGCCTAAAGCACCGATATCTTGGGATTCTCTCGCCCGAGAAACGGCTGAGCGTGCAAGCATTACTTTTTCTAAAGTCTCTTGCTCATACTTCATATACTGCTTACAGGTTTCAACTAGCTTAGGCAGTTCGTCATGCCTTTGTTTTAATAGGACATCGATATTTGCCCACGCTTTACTAACATTGTGTTTGATGGATACAAGGTTGTTGTAGATGATAATGCCATAGAGTGAAAGTGCTGTGATGATGGCTAAAATAATGAGGCTTGTTGTCATAATGAATACCTGAAGAATGAACGTGTTATTAGTTTAATCGGCAGGTTTGGGGGGAACTGAATAAAAATGTTTGACAATACGAATGATAATGATTATCATTCCCGGCAGTTCTAAAGCAAATACCTCAGAAGTTAGTTCGATATTAACTAGTCGAAACAACCTTTAAAGTTTTAAGAACTTCCACTTTCTTAGGAACTTTTTGAACCACTTGTAAAACAAGTGGTTCATTTTTTTCTAACCGCTACTCTTTATGCTTTTTCTAAATTCTAAAACCGTTTAAGTGAAATTGCAGAAAAGGTTTTTGCAATAGCTATTTCTGATTCACTCAAGGCTTATTCAGCAGAAGTCTCTGAAGGATTTTTCATACGCTCAGTAGCTATCCCGCCAATTTCCTGATCGATGAAGTAAAGTCCTTTTCCATCTATTCCGATCATATTTATTTTATCGAGAATAGTACCGAATAAATGTTCTTCTTCATGCTGCTCGGCTGCGTACCACTGGAGAAAATTGAATGTCGAAAAGTCACCACTATCGTAAGCCGTTTTTACTAAAGAATTGATTTCTTTTGTGATCAAACATTCGTGTTCGAACGTTGCTTGAAAAACATCTTTGATATCGGAGTATTCAGATTTTGGTGCATCAATAGATCCAATTAATGCCATCGAGCCGGCTTCGTTCACATAGTTGAATAAGCGGTGCATATGTTGCATCTCTTCATCAGCATGCTGCTGCAAAAAACGCGCGCAACCGTCCATGCTGTTTGCATCGCACCAGGATCGCATTTGCAGATACAGGTTAGAAGAATAAAATTCGAGGTTAATTTGTCTGTTTAATAATTTGGTAAGGTTCTTGCTGAGCATAGTATCTCCTGAGATATCTGTATTTGCGGCTATTCACGGCATGATACCGTTAGTTACGCATAGATCAAATCGTGCTTTCTACTTATTTATTAATGATCTGATCATCCGTGTTCAAATTGGTTTGATATTAATATCAAACTGCCAATCCGAGTCTTTTGATGATGAGTCATATTATCTGTCTTAGAAACCTGATCAAATCTGATTCGTTTTTTCTGATTTATTTTATTTGCCATGCTTTCCACGCAAGAGAGTAGAAACAGGTTCTTCACTAATAATCCCATCCCATAGCGTTCTGGATGCAGAAAATCATCAGGATCAATTTCACCCTCATCAAACATTTGGTTCACTCTTGTCAGTGACCACTCAATATGAACAACGCCCGTATCAGCATCGAGTACACGCAATCGTGGCTGGCCATTTTCTAAACTCGCATCAACGACGTATTTCATCACACATCTCCAAATGATAATAATTCTCATTAAAGCGTAAAAGAACCAAAACGTCAATGCTATTGATAATTATTCTCATTAGTAAAATACATCTTACGGTATGGAACGTAAGATGGTTGAAGTAAAAATTTTTCTTTCTACAAGTTGAGAAGCCGTTGTTGTTTTTCAAAAAGGATTTGTACTACGACCGAGTTGTCTCAGGTGTAAGTTGGTCACCATATAGCAGCCTCGTGTTTACGATTGATTATCAGCATGAAGATGCAGATAGACATGTTGATGTCTTATGTGACGAATTTATTTCGTGAATAGGCTATCAGCTTTAATAATAGAAAAAACTATAAAAGGTATTTCGTGTCGCTTTTGGTTTTAAAAAATATGAAAAAATAAAGATCAAATTTTTATGCTTAAGTCTAATGCTGCAATTAGTTTTAAATGTATTTGCTAAAGACACATGCGAAGATCCAGTCGTCTTTAAATGAACGTGTTTTTGATAGCAAACCACCTTTCCAAAAACCTGGATCAAAAAAGAAGTAAAAAATTTGATAAATGAAATTTTAGATCACGATTTGAAAGTCTTACGTTTACAGTGCGGGCTAAAAAAATGAATTGTCTGGATACTTGAAGAGATTGGTCGAGACAAACCTGTCACTACAGAAATTACAGTGAAGTAAAATATAATCGAAGATTATAACGGTGCAGATCTTTCGTGAGTCACGAAGTTGGAGAGTACGTTATCCTTAATTTACACTAGAATTAAGTAGGTATGTTGAAAAAAATAACAGTATTTAAATTTTTACCTTCAGGGTGATAGTTATACATAAGTTAATTTGGAGGCAAAACCAGAATAAGGTGACATAACATTAGTTTTTTAATTGATCCAACCTGTTTTGCCAGCAAAATTCACCTCATTACTCCTAGGTGAATAAATAATTCTATCTGAAAAAATATTACAAACTATCAAATAATTAACGAGATCTTATGGAGAGAAGCGAAGTAAAAACTCCACGCATACTATTGAGATATACTTATTTAAGTCATCACCTTAATATTATAATCCCCGGTTCCTGAGTTCGAATTGTAATGGCGGATTTGCACAAAATATTCTCCCGGGCTTAGATCTGTTGCGATTCTGGAATTTCTACCAACACCGCCATCATCATCTTCAGCGAGTAGAGTCGTTTCGTTGTTGGGTCCAAATAACTTCATTACTACGTCCGTTTGCCCGTCGGTTTCTATGACATGTCGTGCAGATTTTGTGACGCTAAATTTAAACAAATCTTCTTCACCTGGCTCACCAATATTTGCTGTCACACCTGAGGTGTTGATGACGGGTAACTCGATGGCGTCGGAGATATTGTTCTCTGATGGGTAAGCATCTTCGCTAGCAATAAATGCTTTGTCGAGTGGCGATAAAATTTCGTTGGCTTTGGTGCCTTGACCATTCTTCACCCATGAATCAGGAAAGAAATAGAGCATAATGGAATCAGGATCAAACTCTGTCCCACGAATTTGATCCGCAGAATATTTGTTGAGTACATTATGTCGAACGGTAGCTTCATCCCAATTATTTGGTGGACCACCGAGATCGCGGATCACAACATCTTCATTCCATTCGATACCACCCTCGGGATTTTGGTGTTCATGCACGAGCCCAATTGCATGACCAAACTCATGTGCCGCAGTGCCGCCATCAAGGAAGCCAAGGTTCATTGTAGGTTGTGGTGTCGGGATACTTGATGCATCGGTTCCTACATAAGACCAGGCACCATCTGTTTGATCAAAAGTGATGCGAATGTCAGCATCAGGATCATCATTAAAATCAAAAAATAGATTTGCATGATCCATCCACCAAGCCGCTTGTTCTTTAACGAGTTTTTTTTGCGATGTGCTACCTTCCAAAAAATGTACACTTAGTGTTGAACCTGTGATCCACATTTTTCTGAATTGAAAGACGGCACGTTGACGGCCACCAAAAGACATCATCCGTTGTGGTCGATTTACTTCGCGCGGTAATATTTTGTCGTAACAGGTTCTTACTGTACTCATCACTAAGCCCTCACTTGAAAAATCACGTTAATTGATAATTAGCTCTGATAAAACAGTTAGAGCTCAAGTTCTTTTATCCTCAGTCAAACTTAAGATCAGATAGTTCAAATTGTTAACGCATAGTGTGAATTGGTTGGTATTTTTTTGAAGGAGGATTAGAGTTTAAAAAACATGAAAAAGCTATGTGTTTATAAGTTATGGAATGTATAAAAAGTATTCAAGTAATTAGTAAATAACTAGTCTAAGTTAATACAGAAGATGGATGTAATATCATACTAATGAAATTGCACCCCACAGACTAAATTTATGTTTGTTTGGGTTACTACGCCATGGCCTCAGACAAGATCAACTTAGCGATCTTTTTTGCGTCATTTGCAGCATCAGGGTTACCAGAGACTTGGGCAGTTACGATAGCTCCTTCCAAAAGTAGAGCTAACTCATTTGCAACAGTATTTGGCTCGGTGATATCTAGTTCGATTACTTGGCTTTCAAAGTAGTCGTGCATTAGTTGTTTGAATTCTTTACAGACTTGGCGGATTGGGGTTTTCTCTTCGGAGTATTCGCCAATCGCATTGATGAACATACAACCGAAAAAGTTATTCTGTGAAAACCATTCATGCGCGACATCGTAGATTGCAAGCAGACGTTCATATGGTGACTCTGCTTTAGCTTCTACGTTTTTCATAAAATTATTTCTGAAGACACCATCGAAATAACGTAGTGATGCCAGGATCAATTCATCCTTAGTTCGAAAATGATGATACAGCGTCTTTTTCGTTACGTTGGCTTCCTCGGCGATTAGATCAATTCCTGTTGCATGAAAACCACGCTCTGCAAACAGGCGCACAGCAGTATGGATAAGCGTTTCGCGTTTCTCTGAATATTTCATATACATTTCTGTTCACTATAAATTCTTAGTAAATATAGCCTATTTAGAAACAGTAGTCGCATTACTTAATGATCTATTGAAATTAAGGGCTGATAAAGTATACAGATCTGTATACTATGCAAATCGAATGTAGACAGAACTGTTTACTAAATAGGAGAAAAGACATGCCACGAATAAAATCACTTTCACCAGATCAGGCTGATAACTCTGCGCAACCTTTCTTAGCAGCAGTATCAAAACAGATGGGAACGATTCCCAATATTTTTGCCACGATGGCTCATGCACCTGCGGTCCTTGAAGGTTTTATGGGATTTAGCGGTGCTTTAGGTAAAGGCAAATTAGACCCAGTTCTACGAGAGCAAATAGCATTAGTCGTGGCTGGTTACAACGGTTGTGATTATTGCGCATCAGCTCATACCGCACTTGGATTAAGTGCGGGTCTTTCTAAGCAGGAAATCTTACAAAACTTGGTTGGAACTTCGTCTGATCAGAAAACAGCTGACGTTTTAAGTTTTGTCAGGTTACTAATGCGTGATCGCGGACGAGTTAGAGACAGTGAAATTGAACATTTGCGTGCGCATAGGCTTACGGATGAAGAGCTTATCGAAATTGTCGCGCATGTAGCAGTAAACACATTCACTAATTATTTTAATCACCTGGCAGAAACTGAAATTGATTTTCCGGTAATCAAAACGGAAGGTGTTTCGAGAGCTGCCTAGAACTTTTTGAGAACCAACCCGAGTCACTTAAAGGCTCATTCATATAGGAGAAAGTAAAATGAAACTTAAGCATATATTAGCAGCAGCACTACTTTTTGTTGGTCTGACTGGCGCAAGCCAAGCTGGGGAATTCAGTCAAAGCGTAACCGGCGTTGCAGGTTATGATCTGGTGTCATATCACACTGGGAAAAGACCAGTACGTGGAAATGGACATTACTTGTCGGTACACGAAGGCGCGACATATTTATTTTCAAGTGAGGAAAATAAAAAAATCTTTGATGGTAACCCAACTAAATATTTGCCAGCATATGGCGGTTATTGCGCGTTTGGTGTTTCAGTAGGCAAAAAATTTGTAGGCGACCCTGAAGTTTGGAGATTGGTTGACGGAAAGTTGTATTTAAACCTTGATGAGAATATTCAAGATGAATGGCTGAAAGATGTACCAGGACGTATCAAAAGTGCTGATACACATTGGAAGAAGATCATAGATTCTGATCCCGCTTCATTATAAGTAATAGAGCCTTGCAACCTCCGTATCAGTTAAATTAGATTCCGTATCAGTTAAATTAGATACGGAGGTTACGACTCTAACGATCAAACCCAGGAACTTCCTTGAGATAAATTAATAGTAATTCTTAATCATTATAAGTGAGTCTTAATTTTGTTCGTTGCTTAGAGATAACAAATTAAGTTACGCTACAATAACCATGTCAGAAAATAAGGATAGAATTAATTCACGTGTATAGCTATCCAAGAGTATTAAGAAGGCTGCGCGCTCTTGCTGTCGATAGCATTATTATCCCCTCTGTTTTTATCGCAATTATTATTACCGTTTCAACGTTAATTGATCCGGGGATTCATGTGCTCTTATCGGCAGGATTTGCTGTTTTTATTTTAGAACCATTAATGGTTTCAGTTACTGGTGGAACTGTGGGACATCACCTTCTAGGCCTCCGAGTTATTCATAAAAGAACATTTAAAAACTTAAACATTTTTTCAGTAACATTAAGATCTCTTGTAAAGTTGATCGTTGGTTTACTTTCTGTCGTGTCTATATTTACGACTCGTCAGCATAAGGCTATTCATGATTTACTTGCCGGATCAATCGTCGTACTAAAAAATCCTCAAACGCTTTCATCTTACGAAGTTTTGACAGAAAGAGAGTTTGAGGAAAAAGGTTATGACTATGCAACAAAGCCAAGACAAATTAGCGTCATCATTATCTATAACTTGATGTTAATGGCTGTTGTTGGAAGTCTACCTTCCCTACTTGTTTCGGAACCATGCGTGATTAATGATAACTGTTCGAAGTTTGAAGAACTGACTATGGGAATGATATTTATATTCTGGATGATTAGTTCTGTACTATTAATTGTAATGGCTCGTAAAGGGTTTCTGCTGGGTTGTCGGCGTAGGTCGTCTGTTTAGTTGCTAATCAGTTTTTTATCAGATCTTAAAAGTCAGGTTATGAAGCCATATTAGTTCAAGTGCTAAGGTAGAGGAATGTCTAATAAGTTAGCTAATATTTATCATCATATTAAAGCCACGCCGGGGAATTACGTCCTCGCAACGATAATTGAAACGATGGGTTCAACCTATCAAAAAGCGGGTGCAAGAATGTTGATTTCCGAAAGTGGAGAATTTATTGGTTTGCTCGGTGGAGGCTGTTTTGAATCAGATCTACATGAGCATGCAAAAGCAGTTTTAAACAGTGGAAAACCCAATGTTGTTTTCTATGATATGCGCTCACCGGAAGATGCAATCTGGGGATTGGGTTTAGGGTGTAATGGCGCGGTGCGAGTTTTACTTCAGCCCTTAAAAGCAGAAAGCCTGTACTCACCATTTGATCAGTTCGAAGGTGAAGTCGAAGAAAATGGATCAGGTGTGCTTATTACAATCTGTAGATCTGATCACGTCGATTATTCACCAGGCTATAGTTCATTTTTGAAAAATAACAACACGTTAGTTGCGAGTCTACCAAGCCACAATCAATTTATTAAAAAAGCTCAACAGGTTATTGAGCAGAATAAACCTGCACTAATTGAACACGATATAGATGATAAAAAAATAAGTGTTTTTTATGATCTACTAAAACCACCTTTTAAATTATTGATCATCGGTGCTGGGCCGGACGCTTTACCGATGACACGATTTGCGAAATTGTTAGGCTGGCATATTACTGTTGTTGATCATCGTGCTGGCTTTGTGAACGAATCACGATTTCCCGATGTTGATGTTTTACTAAATCTTATTCCTGCTGATCTGAATCAAGGATTAGGATTAGATCAATTCGATGCGATGATCTTAATGACTCATAATATGGACTATGACGAACGTTATTTTAAACAGATTGTAGACTGCAATATTCCTTATATTGGTTTATTAGGACCGGCAAAAAGACGTGATCGATTATTGGATAGTTTGGACGAAAAAGCAGTGCAAATAGAAAGCCAGGTATATGGCCCAACCGGTTTGGATATTGCGGCTCAAACGCCTGAGGAAATTGCATTATCGGTGATTGCAGAAATTCAAGCTGTAACCAGAAACCATGATGGCGGTATGTTGTCAGATAAAGACGAACCGATCTATGCGTGAACTATTTGGGCACTGTTTGTAAGATGGATAATCGTCCAGAAAATATGCCTGATGATCTATATGCGATTATTCTAGCAGCCGGTGAATCTTCACGCTTTGGATCCGCGAAACAACTTGCGCTCTGGGAAAATGATTATTTGATCAACCATACAATTAATCTTGTAAATTCAATTTTTGCTGAAAAAGTGATCGTTGTTTTGGGTGCTAATGCAGAGCTGATCAAAAAGGCAGCTAAGCTGGAATCAGTGAACGTTTTAATAAATAATGACTGGCAAAAAGGATTATCTTCGTCGATCAAGACAGGTATTTTAAACGTACCAAAAAGTGCAAAAGCCGCGATGATTTTTTTAGCAGATCAACCTTTGCTTGAAGTAAGTTCGATCAAAAAAATAATTGCTACTTACAAAAAAAATTCAGACAAAATTGTAGCGAGTGATTATAAAAGTAATCATAAAATTACGCAGGGTGTTCCAGCAATTTTTCCGATCAAACATTTTGTAGAATTGATGAATTTGGAAGGTGATGTGGGTGCGAGAAACTTACTAAAAAAACATCAGTCAGAATTATTGACCGTCGCTGTTCCTGAAGCAATGTTAGATATAGATACAAAACAAGATTTAGAAAATATAAAAATATAGCGAAACATTTGAGGGTAATGTTATGACCAGCTTAATCATCAATGATGAAAAACACGAGGTAGATGTCGAAGATTCCATGCCATTACTTTGGGCGATCCGTGACGTTATCGGCTATACAGGTACCAAGTTCGGTTGTGGAAAAGGTTTATGTGGCGCTTGCACTGTTCACCTTGATGGGCAAGTTATTCGTTCTTGTGTAACGCCGCTTAGCGCAGCCGAAGGCAAGAAAGTCACGACTATTGAAGGGCTTGCTAAAGAGGGTGAATTGCATCCTGTCCAACAAGCCTGGGTCGAATCAGATGTTCCACAATGTGGTTATTGCCAGTCAGGTCAGATCATGTCGGCAGTTGCTTTATTAAAGGAAAACCCAAATCCAACCGAGGATGAAATTAGAGAAGGCATGATCAATTATTGTCGCTGCGGAACCTATCTGCAGATATTTGCTGCGGTTAAAAAAGCGGTTGAATTACAGAGAGGTGCAGCATGAGTAAGATCATAAATGTCTCTTTGTCTCGACGACAATTTCTGGGAGCAACCTCCAGTGCTTTTGTACTCGGGTTAGCGCTCCCATACGGGAAATTTGCTAATGCGACTGAAGATTGTGAACAAGAATCAGTAATCAATGCTTTTATTGGGATCGAGGAAGATGGCAAGGTGATTTTTCAAAACCCATTTATAGAAATGGGACAAGGGACTTACACATCAATCCCAGCCATTGTTGCCGAAGAACTCGATATCGAAATGGATGCACTTTCTGTGGTTCAAGCTCCGCACGGGCCTGAATATAAGATCATGTTCAATAACACCATGCGCTTCACTGGCGGTAGCCTGAGTGTTCGATCATCCTACGACACTATGCGAAAAGCCGGGGCTATGGCGAGAGTGATGTTGATTCAAGCGGCGGCTAACAAATGGAGCGTACCTACGTCAGAATGTTCAACTCAACCGGGTTTCGTAATCCATGAAAAATCTGGTCAGAAATTAGCGTACGGAGAACTTGCAGCATTAGCCGCTAAATTACCGACTCCAGAAAAAGTCAGCTTAAAAGATCCAGCGAATTTCAGATTACTCGGCAAACCGGTGAAACGAACTGACAGTTTTGAAAAAGCGACTGGCAAAGCGGAATTTGGTATCGACATAAAAGTGGATGGGATGTTGATCGCTGTGGTCAAACAATCTCCGGTATTTGGAGGATCAGTTAAGTCTTTTGATAACTCAGCTGTGATGGATATGTCAGGTGTTTACGCAGTCGAAGAGATCGATAATGGTGTAGCGGTGATTGCTGATTATTTCTGGCATGCGAAGTCTGCATTAGAAAAACTCCCCTTAGAATTTGATCATGGTGACAACGCTAATTTTTCATCCGATGCTCATTTGAAAAAGCTTAAATCGCATCTCGATGATGATGGCGTTCAGGCCGAAAATGAAGGTGATGTTGCTCAAGCTCTAAGAGACGCAACTAAGACAATTGAAGCTGAATACGATGTGCCTTTTCTTGCACATCAAACACTAGAGCCAATGAATTGTACGGCGCTGGTTGAAAATGATCATTGTACAGTTTGGTCACCTAATCAAGGAGCAGATTCTGTTGCAGAAATCGCGGCGAAAATTACCGGTTTGCCGCTTGAATCGATCGAAGTCTTTACGCCATTTCTTGGTGGCGGTTTTGGCCGACGCTTTATGACCGACTTTATGGCTCAAGCAATTACGCTGGCAAATAAGCATAAAGGTAAGCCGATCAAAGTGATCTGGACGCGCGAAGAAGATACCCAGCACGATTTTTATCGACCAATGACAGCGGCAAAATATCGTGCAGGTTTTGATCAAAACGGAATACCAACTGCAATCCATATAACCACCGCAGGTGAAGGTCCATTTGGTCGTTTGATGCCGACAATGCTGGCTAATCCGAAGCTTGATACTTCAGTCATAGAAGGTGCTTATGAGCAACCTTACGCAATCCCGAACAAAAGAATGGATCTTGTCCATGTTCCTTTAGCGCCCGTTCCACTAGGATTCTGGCGATCTGTCGCTAACTCGCAGAGTGCTTTCTTCAAAGAATCGTTTATGGATGAAATGGCTCACGCGGCAGGATCTGATCCTGTCGAATTTCGTCGTAGCTTGTTAACGAGTGAACTACGTTTTAAAAAGGTATTGGATACCGTAGTGAAAATGGCTGGCTGGAAAGCTTCTCCCTGGAAAGGTCAAGATGGTTCTCAACATGCGATGGGTGTCGCCTTACACCTTTCATTTGGAACAATCGTAGGACAAATTGCCGAGGTCTCTGTTGAGAATGGTGAGCTTAAGGTTCATCAAGTCTGGTGTGCCGTTGATTGTGGTTTTGCAGTTAATCCAGCGATTGTTGCAATGCAAATGGAAGGTGGTATTGCCTATGGTTTATCTGCGGCACTTGGAGAAGAAGTGACGATGGAACAAGGTAAAGTCGTACAGGCTAATTTTGATTCTTATCCGATACTGACGTCGGATAAAATGCCTGAAGTTAATGTTGAAATTATTAATAGTGGTGAAGCATTAGGCGGCATTGGTGAGCCAGGAACACCACCAATTGCACCAGCCGTTTGTAATGCTTTGTTTACGTTGACGGGTAAACGGATCAGAAGCTTGCCATTGAAGAATCACGATTTAACTTAGGCTTTTTTTGGGCGAGTACTAGTTAGCAATAACGTTCGATCAAAATGGCCAAACGTTAGGAACGATGATTAATGTGATCAAAAACACAATGACCGTTAACGGCAAACCGATACGCATATAATCAGTAAACCGGTAGCCGCCAGGACCATAGACCATCAGATTTGTTTGATAACTAATTGGGGTGGCGAAACTGGCGGTTGCTGCGATCATTAATGTAATAACAAACGGCATCGGCTGCACATTGAGCGATTCGGCCGTTGCAATTGCAATCGGAAATAAAACCACTGCAGCCGCTGTATTCGACAGTATCGAAGTAAAAAGTGCAGTCACAATAAAAAGCATTGCCATAGCTATTAGCGGTTCGCTGCCACTAAAGCCGATCAGTTTGTCAGCAGCAAGTGTAGCAAGCCCGGTTTTTTCGACCGCAACTCCGAGAGCAATTGATGCCGCGATGACAATCAATACCTGGTAGTCAATGCTTTTACGAGCAACGATACTGGTGGTGCATTTTGTGAGTAACATCATGCCAGCCGCGAGCATTGATGCTTGTAACATACTCATCCATTGCATACTCACTGTCAGCACAAGGGTTGCAAGGATAGCCAGAGCAACAATGCTCAAGTTGTGTCTCACCGCTCGAGAATCTTTGACCTGGCTTGTGAGCAGAAAATCTTTTGAAAAACGTTGTTGTTCGAGAAAGTTTTCACGTGCATCAAGTAATAATGTGTCGCCGGGTTTTAAGACTATATTGCCGATTTTTTGTTTCAAGTGGTTGCCATTTCTTGCAACGGCAACTATTGCAGCATTGTAATGCGTTCTAAAACGGCTATCTCGAATGGTACTACCGATTAATGGGCAATTTTCGGAGACGACGACTTCGACGAGTGAGCGTATATTGGTCTGGTCGAGGAAGTGACGATCTTCTTTATCGATCAAATCCAGTCCGCGAAATTTTTTTAGATCCACAACCGATTCAACATCACCAACGAAAAGTAGTCGGTCATCTCCTTTTAAAATTCGATGTGGTCCGACGCTGGGTATAGTTTCGCCCTTGCGCTCGATACTGATCAAAAATAGTCCGGCTAGATTTCGTAGCCCCGCTTGATCTATTGTTTTGCCATCAATAACAGAATCCGGTGCGACTCGCATTTCTACGGTATATTGACGAACATCTTTTAGATCCTGTCCCGCCGAGCCGTGTTTCGGTAACAGTTTATGTCCAAATAAAACGATAAAACCAATAATTGCTAGCATGCACGGAACACCAATCCAGGCCAGATCAAACATAGAAAGGCCAAGCTGGGGACTATGTTTTATCAACATACTATTGACGATCAAATTGGTACTGGAGCCAATCAAAGTAGATGCGCCACCGATAATAGCCGCATAGCTCAGAGGGATCATTAGTTGAGAAACGTGAATATTATTATTCCGAGCCCAGGTCGATACCATTGGTATAAACATAGCGACAACGGGCGTGTTGTTTAGAAATGCACTCATTATTGCTACGGGTGTCATTAACCTGAACTGTGCTTTTGGAACGGTTTTTGGGCGGCCTAAAAGCGAACCACAAAGCCATTTAATCGTACCGGTTTCTTGCAGTCCACTTGCGACAATATATAGCACGGCAACAGTAATCATCCCCTCATTTGCAAAACCTCCGAGAGCTTCTTCGGTGGTGAGGACGCCATTTAGAAAAAGGACTGTTACTGCGCCCATCATAATGATGTCAGGCGAGTATCGTGTGAAAACGAGACTACTAAAACAAAATCCTATTACGACGAGTGTGAGCCATGCATCAAATAACATGGCTGTATTTTATAGAAATTTGTGAGGTTAAGGGATTAAAACAATAGTTCTTTATGATTTAAGGTTATATCTAAGTGTGGGTTTAGAACACTGGGCACGTTATGTACCCAGTTTTGTTCTTTCAGATTGATCAAATAACTCAGTCTAGATCAAACTATGCAGGCTTTTTCTTTTAACTCTTCGGTAAGCACTTTAGCGTTTTCGGAGTACTCTACAGGCAGATCGATAATATGGACGCCGCCTTTTTCAGCACAGTCTTTTAACATCGGCAAGAAAGACTCTGTGGACTCGATTCTATGCCCATTTGCACCATAGCTTTCGGCATATTTTACAAAATCAGGATTGCCGAAGTCGAGCCCCCAATTATGGAAGCCCATTGCGGCTTGTTTCCATTTGATCATGCCATAAGCACTGTCATTGAGGATCAAGACGATAATGTTCATTTTTAATCGAACGCAAGTTTCAATTTCCTGGCTGTTCATCATAAAGCCACCATCACCGCAGATTGCGACAACAGTGCTTTCAGGATTGACCATTTTCGCGGCCATTGCTGAAGGCAGGCCAGCACCCATTGTCGCGAGCGCGTTGTCCAGTAAGATTGTATTTGGTGCAAGTGCATAGTAATTTCTGGCAAACCAAACTTTATAGACACCATTATCAAGCGCGATTATATCTTCTGGCCCAAGAGCTGCGCGGACATCTGCAACGAAACGTTGTGGGATCATCGGGAATTGATCGGAATCTGCATTCTCGCGGATCTTTTCATCAACAGCTGTTTTCACTTTCATAAAATAGCTGAAATCCCAATCTTTATTCCGCTCAATACGATCTTCAATTTGCCATAAAGCATTTGCAATATCGCCAACTACTTCGAGTTGTGGGAAATACACCTCATCGACTTCAGCAGGTACAAAGTTGATATGAATAACTTCGGTTCCACCATGCTTCATGAAGAAGGGCGGCTTCTCGACAACATCATGACCGACATTTATTATCAAATCGGCCTTGTCTATTGCGCAATGTAAATAGTCATTATCGGAAAGTGCTGCTGTTCCTAAGAAAAGCGGATGATCTTCTGGTATTACACCTTTACCCATTTGAGTATTAAAGAATGGAATACCTGTTTTATTAAGTAATTTAGAAAGTCGTTTAGAGATTAGCTTACGATTTGCGCCAGCACCGATCAGAAACAGGGGAGATTTAGCGGCTTGAATTTTTTCGATCGCCATGTTTACCGCGGTTTCGTTTGCATCAGCACGTCGAACTTTATGGATTGGCATTGGCTGGGCGTGAGTTTCTTCTGCTGCGACATCTTCCGGAAGTTCTAGATGAACTGCACCGGGGCGTTCTGCTTCAGACTGTTTAATAGCTTCTCTGATAACGGTAGGAATTCGGTTTCCATGAACGATCTGTTTTGTGTATTTTGTGATAGGCCGCATCATGTCGACCGTATCAATAATCTGGAAATGGCCTTGCTTACTAGAATGAATGGGTTTCTGTCCGGTGATCATCATCATCGGCATCGCGCCCAATTGTGCATAAGCTGCGGAGGTAAAAAAGTTAGTCGCTCCGGGGCCTAAAGTAGAAAGGCAAACGCCTGGTTTTCCAGTAAGTCGACCAATAGTTGCTGCCATAAAACCTGCGGGTTGTTCGTGACGAGTGAGAATAAGCTCGATTGAAGAATCTTTTAATGACTCCAGCATATCCAAATTTTCTTCACCTGGCACACCAAAAATATATTCAACTCCTTCTTTCTCTAGACATTTAATAAATAGATCGCTCGCTTTCATCTTACCCTCCGGTTGTGGGTCTTAGTCAGTTTTAGTGTTAGTTTTAAAGCAGAATATAGGCCAATTTATTGTTTAACGTATTACGGTAGAGTTTTATGATCTTCCCATGTTGGTATTAATTGTGATCTTTCTACCAGCTGAATAGATTTTCCCTGATTTTTCAGCATACGATTTTTGTATGAATGCTCTGCTACCTTGAAAAACGACAGTTGCCTACAAAGTTATATTATTGACTTAATAAGTAGATTGAAGTTCAAACAGGTGGGATTTGTGGGTCCAGGTAGTTTGATTCGAGCTTATGAACATTGCGAAAGTGACTTGTAAATTCTTACCTTCCATTTCTGATCAACTCTAATTTTTTTACTGAATAATAAATAGTGCAAAAATGTCGATAAGATCGGTTGCCAGATTGAGCGTGATTTGTCTTTATGGGATTAGAATTATTTTACCACTGGCACCAGATTCCATTACCATTCGGTGTGCTGATGGCGCTTCTACCAAAGGTAATTCACAACGTATTACAGGAATTATTGTACTGCTATTCAAGCCTGCGTTGATGGCAGCATGGATTTCTTTTTCGTCTTGATCAGATATGTTCATCAGTGACATACCGATAATTGATCCATCACAAGCCATTGTGTCTCGTGGGTTAATTTCGATCGTATCTCGATTACCGACAATAATAACGCGGCCATTTTGAGCGAGGATTTTTAGATCCTTCGACAGGTTAATATTTGCTGCCATTTCTAAAATTATATCGACGCCTTTTGATTCGGTGTAATCGCTAATAAGATCAAAATGGGCAGGATCAGAATGATCAATAACTAGATCGGCACCTTGTTCTGCCACTAACAGTTGACCCTCTTCGGTACTGGCTGTTGCAATAATTCGTAATCCTGAATTGCGTGCAAATTGGATTGCCGCTATTCCGACTGCACCACTAGCACCATGAATTAATACCGTTTCGCCAGGGCTTGCTTTGGCTCGTTGGATTAATCCGCGATAAGCCGTTACATAAGCAACATAAAGACTTGCGCCTTGCGCAAAAGAAATATGATCGGGCAGTGGATGGATCTGATCTGAATTGCAGATTGCGTATTCAGCATAGGTTCCAGAAATTGATCCGGATAAATAAACGCGCATTCCGGATGTAATGCTTTTGGTGTTGTTAATGATTTGGTCGCCAACCTTTTCGACGATACCCGCAGCATCGTAACCAGGCGTGTACGGCACAGTTGGATCATAACCCTGGTAACCTGATCGAATATAGGTATCGACCGGATTAACACCAGCGGCTTTAATTTTGATCAGAAATTGATCCTTTTCAGGTTCTGGTGTTGGAACTTCCTGGTACTCTAAAACCTCTGGCTCTCCGAGTTTGTTGACTCGAATGGCTTTCATTTAGAGTGTTTCGACTTGCAATGTTGAGCCATTCATTGCAACTACTTTCACTTTTGTACCAACAGGTTGATCATCACCATTTACACGCCAGATAGAATCATCGACTCGGATTTTCCCAACACCATTTACAATAGGTTCTTCAATCGTAAAAGTTCGACCGATATATCTTTCACCTCGGCGATTTAGATCAGGTGAATCAGTTTCTACAGGATTATTACCCGCGATCCGTTTGTAGATAAGGAACGAAACAAACGATAAAACGGCAAAAATCAGCATTTGTAGTTTCCAGTCGATACCAGGAATTAACCATAAAATCGCGCCAACCACTAAGGCCGATATCCCTAACCAGATAGTATGACCAGTCGGTATAAGCATCTCTAGAATGATCAAACCAAGGCCTGCAGCTAACCAATGCCAGGGAAGAAGTTGTAGAACTAATTCCATATTAAGCCTCCTTGTCTTTACCGAAGGCTTCTTTAGCTATCTCGGTGATCCCGCCGATAGCACCAATTACACTGGATGCTTCAAGTGGCATGAGTATGACTTTGCTATTTTGTGCGGAAGCGATATCTTTTAGCGAATCGACATATTTCGTCGCGACAAAATAATTGATCGCCTGAACATCACCTTCCTCGATGGCCTTAGAAACCATGTGCGTTGCACGTGCTTCGGCTTGAGCAAGTCGTTCGCGAGCTTCAGCATCTCTGATTGCAGATTCTTTACGGCCTTCAGCTTCCATTATGGCTGCTTGCCTCTCACCATCCGCGCGCAGGATTTCCGATTCTTTTTGTCCTTCAGCCTCGAGAATGGTGGCACGTTTTATACGTTCTGCTTTCATCTGACGACCCATTGCGTCAACCAAGTCTTGTGGTGGGTTAATATCTTTGATCTCGATACGAGTGACTTTTACACCCCATGGTTCGGTTGCAGCATCAACGACATGTAGCAGCCTGGCGTTAATTTCGTCACGTTTGGATAACAACTCATCCAGATCCATAGAACCCATTACGGTACGAACATTGGTCATGGTTAAATTTAAAATAGCATGCGAAAGTTGGTTTACTTCATACGCCGCTTTGGGAGCATTTAAAACTTGATAGAAAACCACCCCATCGACTTTGATCATAGCGTTATCTTTAGTGATAACTTCTTGAGATGGGACATCAAGTACAGATTCCATCATGTTCAATTTTGATCCGATACGATCCATAAATGGGATCATAAAATGCAAGCCTGGTCTTAGTGTTCGAGTGTATTTTCCGAAACGTTCTACCGTGTACTCATATCCCTGAGGTACCTTTTGGATCCCCTGAAATATGATGAAGATGGCGAATATGACTATCGCAAGAGTGGCTTCCATAAATGTCTCTCCAAACTGAATGTGATTATCATTATATAGACAGTATCGTTTAAGAAGTAATGTTATTTACTTTAACAACGAAAGTGTTACTGCTACAGAACGTATAAAAGTTAATAATTTTTGATTGAGCAGAGTTGATCTATGCTGGTTAGAGTCCGGAGATAAAAAAGCTACCCGAAGGTAGCTTTTTTATCTAAGCCTGAGTTCTTATGGGCTCAGGTAAGTTAGACGTAATTCATCAGTGCGAACAGGGCAATTGCCAAGGCAATGCTACAATGGCTGACACCGGCAACACTTGCCATTGGTCCCATTTTGCCCTTAACACCATTAACAGCTAATAAGAACACTATCACCAGCGAGAGAATCACACCGAGAGAAAGTCCGCCGGATAGTGGCAGGGATGCGTCACCACCGGGAATGCCGTGTTTCGAGCCTAGCATGCCCATCAACATTGCACCGGATAAAAGTGTGTTTGTGCGTGAGGCTAGTCCTGCTTTAGGTGCGGCAGTAGCTGCATCACCCTCAACAATACCGCAGACAATTTTTTGTGCCGGCCAGATAATGATCCAGACATTCAAAAACATGATCGTGCCGGCTAATGCTCCAACAGCAATATAACCATTTACGGTGCCACCAAGTTTTGCGAGTAAATATAGACCAGTTAAGAAAGTAAGCATGGCTCCCCAACGGAACCACCATAAAGCGCGTGGCGCCAATTTTTGAAGGGCGTCAGATTTTGCATCTGCAGTTGCTTCTTTAAAATACTCGCCTTGTACAAAGTTAAAATAATATAACAACCCAATCCAGGTTATGCCGAATAAAACATGTGCCCATCGAGCTAAAAATTCTAAGTAAATCATCTCAACACCCTCTTATAATTATAATCTGTCAGTCAGCCCACGAGTTGTGTGCTTTACAAAGTGAGTTTACATTGCGTAACAGTTGTAGTCATTAAGCACATTAGGAATAACTAACATATAGATATAACTTTCTGGTATAGACTAGCTGGATTTTCTGTGAGGGAAACTACTTGCCCTTTAAAATCAAAATTTTTGCTTACGTGTAAGCTCGCAATTTCCTTTGGATTTAATACCCTCTTTAACGTAAACCATCGATCCAGAAACACGGTTTATTGCAACCCGTGTATCTTCACCTTCAGCAACGATAAAAGTATCTGTAGATTCTGACATTACGAGCGTTGAAACAACACTGCCATCTTGTTCTTCTTGTAATTGCTGTGATTTGGGATTGTAGGCAAAAAACATATCGTCGCCTTCTATGTCACAAACTAAATATTTGATCCCTGGATTTGAAGTAGTCGTTTTTTCTGGAACCTCACTTACTTCGGCTTCGTTATTTGTGGAAAGGGAAGCGGTTAACAATTCCACATCACAATAATCATCCGATAGACTTAAGAGACCTAGATCTTGCAAGTGCTGAATTACCTGATCATTATTTATAAGGAAAAAGTGAGATTTTGTATTTCTTCCATCAGAAGTTCTGATCAATGCGCATACACGATATCCAAATTGATCATCTCTCCCAAGCTGATCATAAGTGAACTTGTCAGGAGTATTCAGAAACCGGGCGGATGAGGGATCGTGAGATTGTTGCGAGGAAATTTCTGTTAGATATGACTTGACCGTTTGTTGATAATTCTGTGGGAAATCTCCGTAATCAGCGCCGCTGACGACAACCTGTTTAGACGTTGAGGAACAAGCTGCTATCAAGGTAAAAAGTAAAGTCGTGAAGGTAAGTTGAAAATATCCAGTGAGTTTATTTATAGTCACAGTAGCCTCTATTATTATTGTTTGAGATTTATCTCATTGCGAGTGTTATATATAGGATAGAGATTAGCTTAAAAATAACATTACGATCAAGCTAAGAGCTTTGCGGATTCTACTAGTACTCGATGCAGTTAGCAGTTACGAAAACAAGACATACCTTGAGTGCTTAGATGTATATTATGAAGTTCAGCAGTTCAACTGGAAGAGGAAGTTAAAATGATTAAGCTATATGGTTTTGAAGTTAGTAACTACTACAACATGGTTAAATTTGCCTTATTGGAGAAGGGGCTGGAATTCGAAGAAGTAAATGCTATGCCGAGTCAGGAAGACGAATTCAAAAGTAAAAGTCCGATGGGTAAAATACCTTACATAGAAACGGAGCAAGGTTTCCTCACTGAAACAATTGCAATAATGGACTACATCGAAGCTTTTAAACCAAACCCAGCATTAGTACCTGCCGACATATATGCTGCCGCGAAGGTGCGGGAGATGATGAAAGTTGTTGAGTTATATATTGAGCTTCCTACACGTCGTCACTATGGAGAGCTTTTCTTTGGTGGAGATCGGGATAAAACTGCTGAAGTAGAAGCACGGCCGATAATAGAGAAAGGTTTGCAAGCAATGAAGCATCTCGGTAGTTTCAGCCCATTTATTTGTGGTGAATTTACTAATGCAGATATTGTTGCCGCACATTCGTTCATATATGTAGCACCAGTATGTCAGGCGGTCTACGGTTGGGATGTAATGGCTGAAGTACCAGGTTTACAGGATGCTATTGATGCAACAAATTCCCGTGATGTGGGTAAGAAGGTAATGGCTGATCATTTAGTAGCACTTAAAGCGTTTCAGGAAGGTTAAACCTGGCAACAGAATTAATAGCTTTTTATAAGGACTTGAAAAGTATGAACACACTTTAGAGCTATTTAAGAACTCGTAGATGCGATGTTTTATTATTGCATCTACGAGTTCTCAATGGCTTTGTGCTACTACGCAGTACCTTGGTAAATATATTTTGTTACTTATTTATATATTGAAATACTTCATTTGATTCAGCAGATTTTTTGATTGTTCGTCAACGGATTTACTAGCTGAGGCAGCTTCCTCTACCAATGCTGCATTTTGTTGTGTACCTGCATCCATTTGGGTTACTGCTTTATTAACTTGTTCTATACCTGCAGATTGTTCCTGACTTGCAGCAGCAATTTCAGCAATAATGTCACTAACCGTTTTTACTGATTTGGTAATTTCAGCTAACATTTCACCAGATTCATCGACTAGTTTAGTTCCTTCTTCAACTTTTTCGACACTATCGTTAATCAAAACTTTTATTTCTTTAGCCGCCCCAGCAGATCGCTGAGCAAGGTTACGTACTTCTGATGCGACAACGGCGAAGCCACGTCCTTGTTCACCTGCTCTGGCTGCTTCGACAGCAGCATTTAATGCTAGCAAGTTAGTTTGGAAAGCAATTTCATCAATCACGGTAATAATGTCAGAAATTTCTCGACTGGAAGCATTAATTTTCCCCATCGCAGTGACAGCATTGCCTACCACGATAGTCCCTTTTTCTGCTTCTTCACTCGCACTTGTGGAGAGTTGGTTCGCTTGTCTGGCATTATCGGCGTTTTGTCTTACCGTACCGGTAAGTTCTTCCATACTAGATGCTGTTTCTTCAAGTGAAGACGCTTGCTGTTCAGTACGATGGTTTAGATCGTTATTGCCTTGAGCAATTTCGCTGGCTGAGGTCTGGATATTCGAAGTGCTATCCCTTATTTCTTTCACCATATTTCGAAGGTTAGTTACACTTTCATTCACAGCAATACCAAGCTCCCCTAATTCGCCCTGGTATTCACCTTCAAAATTCTTAGTTAAGTCACCCGCCGCGAGGCTCTTGATAACGCTAATAGTTTCTGCAACCGGTTTTACTATTGCATCAAGCATACTATTAATACCTACCGCTGTTGCTCGCGTACCTCCGGTATATTGATCAAGATTAACCATGCGCCAGTCAAAATGTCCTGTGCTTGCGCGATGCATAATGTGTTTCAAATGTGTTTGCGCAGTTTTTTCCTGAGTCTTGTCTTTCCAGACAAACATATTACCCATGTAACTACCGTCAGCGTCTAAAATTGCGGATGTGGTTACTTCAAAACAAACGTCATCGCCTCTTTCATCTAATTTTGGAGGTGTGATTTCCTCGACTAAAGGCAGATTTGATAAATCCGATATTAATGTTTTTTGTTTAGAAGGGTTTGCATAAAACTGATCAAGACTTTGTCCGATAAGATCCGCGGGTTCAAGATTTGGAAATATTCCTTTTAGCACATCAATTTTGGTGTTAAATGTAGTAATAAGCGCTGCATTTGCGTGAGTAATATTATGATCTTTATCACAAATCATTAAATTTAAATTCGAACCGCTTAGAGCAGATCTTAGTTGCTGTAGTTCAAGAGCTTCATTTTTAGTCATATCGCCTCTGTTCAAACCATTATTGATCGCGCATACATCTCTTTTCTATCGTCCATTTGAAGAATCTTTAGTATTTTTTCTGATCAGAATTGACAATCAGGAAAGTATTTCAGCTTGAGTTAAAGAGTACAAAAACTGTTCCATTATTGGGTTGCTGTGTAAATATTGATATTGGTAATTACATTGTTTTCGTGTGCCCAAAGTTTGTTGAATCCTGTAGATGCTTTTATCTATCACCTAGTTTGCTATCTTGACGAATACTCACCAAAGATCTGAGTAGATTTAAGCTCACTTCTTTATTTTCAGCGAATGATGTTTGATCATCTTTTTCCGCATAGTGATTACTAATAATTAAACTGAGCGATTCTAGTCTTGCTTCAATCGTGTTAATAAGCTCTTCGGTCTGATTTACTGAGCCTTGGTTATTTTGATTCAATGCTTTTTGATCGTGGCCTGGCGCGAGTTTTGCAATTTCCGTATATGAACTCACAGCAATCTGCTCTCGTCGAGTCAAATCAAAAGCGACTGAAGACAACTCGTTTTGATCAATATCAAAACCTTGAAGATTAGCCAAAGCTTTTTCAGTATCACCACCAAAGAAGCTCTCGGCTATATCATCCACTTGTGAAATAACTGAACGAATGGCTTCTAACTCGTCTTCATCTATATCACCACGGATTGATACGCTAACTTGCGAATCACTAGAAATATAAATACCTGCGCTTTTACTCTTCGCATCACTACTATTTTGACTTTCACTAAAAGCGACAACTTGATTATTAGATGAAAAATTTAGCTCCACGGTATCGCCATCCTGTGTGGTGATACTGAAAGCGGCTTTTGCATCCAGTTGATAAGAAGCTTCTTCTCGGCTATGGGTAACTTTGCCTTCACCCGTTTGAAGATTTTCACCTAATCTTACTAAGCCTTGAGATAATCCAGCTCCAAGTTTGTTGGCCGTGTCATGTAAATCAACATTTGCACCTTTAAGAATTGAATGCAATTCATCGACGGCAGCTGTGATTTGCTTTTGAGCTTTGTTGAGAATATCCGTGAACTGATCAGCGGAATTACTGTTGTCAAATTGACTCGCCACATCACGTAAGAAACTTGGCACGAGCGAATCTGAACTATCATAAGCTGAATATGGTGAATTCGAGTTTGATGGGGAAGCTAGACGTGCAGCTAAGAAGTTAGCAACATCCGAATCATTTTTTAAGCCTAAGGATTGATTTGATTGTACAGGATTGTTTTTTTCTACAGCGTTAGAACTTTTTGTACGCGGCTCCAGGTCAAACAATGACGTTAAAGCCCGACTTGCACCTGAAGTGTTCGCCGAAAAAGGATTGTTAACACTGCCTGAATTAAATTCTGTACTACCGAACATTCTGTTCACCTTCGCATCATTGATTGATACTGTTCTTAGCGGCAAAGAGGAAGATGTCTTGAAAACTGTTCGACTCTAGTCAGCTTCTAAACTTCACTGTTGTATATAGTAATTTAGAACGTCTTATGCGTTATAAAAGATAAAATACTAAAATCTGAAAGGAAAGATTGCCTATATAAAACTCCTAATCAATTTACAGTAAGCACCTTTTGGAATTACACTGTGTGACAAGGTGGATGAGACTCAAAACAGTTGGCTAGGTAACAAAAAGACTCAATGATAGCCTCTTAATTAAACACCTTTGGAAGTGTTCTCTCAGCATTTAAATTTTTAAAAATCTGGAATAGAGCTGTGCAAAAAAGTTTGAATGCAACATCGTTAATGGCGTGCTATAAGCTTGAGATGCCTACAGTTGTGCATGATAATTTTATCTAGATAAACCAGAGATAAGTTGCTAATCATTGTCTACTGAATCCCATGAATAAAAATAAAAAATTAATTGTTGTCCTTGGTATGCACCGTAGTGGTACAAGTGCTCTTGCGCGGGGACTGGAAGTATTAGACATAGAATTGGGTGATAACCTTCAGCCTGGCATGGCGGATGTCAATGAAAAAGGTTTTTTTGAAGATAATGATATCGTTAGTATTAACGAAGAACTTTTCATTAACTTGCAACATGACTGGAGTTCGTTAAAAACAATTAACTGGGAGTTGATCGACACCAAAAGTCTTAACAGCATAAAATTGAGGGCAACTAATTTACTCGAAGAGAAAGTACAACGAGT
This sequence comes from Gammaproteobacteria bacterium, assembly GCA_045110495.1. GTDB lineage: Bacteria > Pseudomonadota > Gammaproteobacteria > CAJXQU01 > CAJXQU01 > CAJXQU01. The sequence continues at coordinate 36,406 of JBGCGE010000031.1, read as the reverse complement.
CGAAATGTTTGCCATAAAAGATCCACGTACTTCAATTTTATTACCATTCTGGCAAGAAATTTTTAGCGACCTAAAGCTAAATGTTAAATATTTGATCGCTATTCGTAATCCATTGAGTGTCGCAGCATCTCTTTATCGCAGGGATGGTTTTTCAAAAGAAAAATCCGCTTACTTATGGGCAAAGTATCTTCTGGAAGCAATACAAGAGACGAGAGGTTTACCTCGAGTAATTGTCGATTATGATAATTTGATGAATTCTCCTGCCCATGAGCTTAAGCGTATACGAAAAGCAACCAACATAAATAGTGTCCTGAATAAAGAAAAACTTAAGGAGTTTGAAACAAATTTCCTGGAAGATAACTTACGAAATTCACAGTTTAATATTGCTGACTTAAAAAAAGATTCTTGTATTCCTTCATTCGTTGTTGGGTTTTATGAGGTCTTATTTAAGGTTTCTTCTGAAGAAAATTCACAGAATGATAATGTTGTGGAAAAAGCACTTCAAAAAGTAACGGTTTTACTTAATGAGATGTCTCAAAGTCTTTTTTGCCAACCAGATCTAGAGCAGGAAATCTCTACTACAAAAGAGGGTAAAGACAATCTGCACAGAGTAATAGAAGTCTTGGATCATATGGAAAGAATTGAACAGTTCTCATATGACTTACATGAAGAGAATTCTTTCTATCTTGCAAATCTAACCCAATGCAAAAAGGAGTTGCAAGAAGGTGAAGAGAAGTTACAAGAGGTTACTGAACTTAATCAAAAATTTGAACGCTTTGCAAACGAATTATGTGAAGGAAATATCCTGTCTCCTAATGATCATATCTATAATATAAATGAGTATGCTAAGCGTCTTAATGACCAGATCAGTATCCTCAAGGAATCAAATGAAAGCTACCAACTATCAGCATCTTGGAAAGTCACTCGGCCATTAAGGAGTCTATCAAAACTTTTTCATAACACGGAGTCGAAACAACCCGCTAGTCTTAGCAATAGTGGTGAGAATGAAAGTCCGGTGAAAAAAAGTCATTCACCTGTTTTAACTACTGAAATTGAAGAGGAACAACCAAGCGAAACGGAACCCCTTATCTTACTAGATAGAACTGATGAAAAATTTTCATTAAAAGAAATAAGCGTTGCTGTACATGCTCATATATTAATTCCTGATTTTGCTTTCGAACTTGTGGATTATTTAGAGAATATCCCCACTAGTTTCGATTTATACGTCACAACAGACACTTCGGAGAAGGCGAAGCAAATTAAGGGTCGTTTCAAAACAATAAATAATATCAAAAACGTTGATACTTGTGTCGCGGATAAGCGTGCTGGAAATATCGGTCCAATGATTATTGAGCTGGGGCAAAAACTCACTAATTATGAAGCTGTCTTACATATACATAGTAAAGATGCTTCGCATAATATTGAATTGAAGGGCTTGAGAAGGTACTTGATGGAGACGCTTCTTGGTGGCCCCGGATTGATCACAGCAATACTTGATCAATTCGTTCAGGAAAAAAGCCTTGGGATTCTCTATCCTCCAGTGTACATGCCAGTCAGGCAACTTGTAGAGGTGGCCAACAATTATCATCATATTTCGTCGATACTTTCTCGTGCAGGCAAAAAGGAAATAGAGTTTGACAACATTGATATCAATAATTTTCCCGCGGGGTCTATGTACTGGTTCAGAGGTAAAGCGCTTGAACTGTTAATAGCTTTAAAGTTTAGTATTGAAGATTTTTATCTGGTCAATGACGAGCACGATACGACTTTAGATCAAACTATTGAAAAGTTGCTCCCTTATTTTGCTTATGAAAGTGATCTACTTGTTAATACTTACTATGCATCTTCTTTTTTGAAAGAAAATCAGTTGGGTGTTATGCACATTAGCTTACTTGCTAAATACTCCAGATTAAACCTGATCCAAAAACCTACACTGTTTTTTGATCATAATTTAGGTGGGGGAACAAACCAATACACTCGAGATTTTCTAGAAAATACCTTGGTTCCAATATCCCCAGTACTAAGAGTATATTTTCAAGATGAAAGCTGGTTTGTAGAATGGGTAGATAAGAAAGACGGTTTGATTTTTACCACCGAGGAAATTGAAGAATTATTTGAGGTCCTCAATAGTATAACTAGTAGCAAAATTATTGTTAATTCTCTATACGGAGTACCCACTTTACGTAGAGTAGTTTCGCATATTATAAAGTTGGGGCTGAACAATAAAATATCTTTAGAATATAAAGTGCATGACTTTTATCCTATTTGTCCTTCACCACACCTGTTAGATTATGCTGATAAATACTGTGAAGTGCCGGACGATCTTAAGGTATGTGAAAAATGCTTCAAAAGTAACATTAATATAGACACAACAAGATTATTGTCCCTAAATATAACTGATTGGAGATACCCATTTAAACGTCTTTTTAAAGCTGCGGATACCATTAGTGTTTTTAATGGCTCCTCTACTGAAATACTACGTCGTGCATTTACAGTTCCGGAGAGTAAAATTGAGGTTACACCGCATAAGGATTACTTCAAACAAGAGTCACACTTGGAACTATCTGGCCCCTTGCACATTGGTATTATAGGAACATTATCCATTGTCAAAGGTAGCTCAGTAGTAAATAAGCTGGCTGAATTTATAAAAACTCAAGGCTTGGATATACCAATTACCGTTGTAGGACAATGTTATACTCAAAAGCACCCTGAAGTTAAAGTGTTAGGTTCTTATGAAAGAGATAGCTTACATGGGCTTGTCCAAGACGAAGGGATAAATGTTATCTTGATGTCTTCTATTATCCCTGAGACATTTAGTTACACAGTTAGCGAGGTGATAAAAATGAAGCTCCCAATAGTTGCGTTCGATATAGGAGCACAAGGGGATCGTGTTAAAAGCTATGCTCTAGGAAAAGTTGTTCCGCTTGAATCATCACCTGATATCCTACTATCAACCATTAAACTTGCCTGGGGGCTAGGCCAGTAATGCTATGTTAGTTTATACATCGATCACTAAAAGCTACATACCAAAGGCTAGAGTTTTAGCAAAGTCCGTTAAACGCATCCATCCTGATTGGACATTTGTACTCCTTTTTTCTGATAAATTACCAGATAATTTTGATTTAAATGAAGAGCCCTTTGATGAAATTCTTACAATAGAGCAGCTGGAGTTTCCAAACTGGCAAGCTTGGGCATTTGGTCATTCAATCGTTGAGCTATGTACCGCCGTTAAAGCACTCGCCGCAGAAAAGTTAGCAGAACGACCTGGCACTGAAAAAATCATGTACCTGGATCCAGATATAAGAGTTTTCAACTCGCTAGAACCATTAAATCAACTACTTGATGATTATGACATACTGTTGACGCCTCATCTTCTAGATATAGAGCGAGAGGATTCAGCTGTTCGCGATAATGAGATATCAGCTTTAAAACACGGTATTTATAATCTAGGTTTTTTTGCCGCAAAAACGACAGGTCAAGGATTAGATTTTATTCAGTGGTGGTCAAAACGACTACAAAAATACTGCCGTGATGATATACCTGCAGGTTTATTTACAGATCAACGTTGGTGCGATCTTGCTCCATGTTTTTTTAGTAAATTACATATTGTCAGAGATCGAGGCTACAATGTTGCGACTTGGAACATTGCACATCGCAAACTTACAAAAAATGCAGCGAATGAACTTTGCGCAGGTAACACTAAACTTCGTTTTTACCACTTTACAGGGTATGACAGTGGTGATGGTAAACAAATGCTTAACCACTATGCCTCTGATCAAAAAATTGCGAGTGAATTGTGGGAAAATTACCATGCAGATTTACTTAAAGAAGGACATGGAGATCAGAAGTTTGAAAGTTGGTACTTTGGCTACTTTTCAAATAAGGATCCAATACCTATAGAGGCACGTAGATTATTTCGAGATCGATTAGATTTGCAACAAGCGTTCAAAGATCCTTACTCAGTTATCTCCCCTTGTTTTTTAGATTGGTGGAAAACAGAAATAATGTCTAACTCACAAAAGCAGGAAGTATCATCTGTTGATGAAATTGAAAACAACGTTATATTTCAGAATATTTTTACTACAAGAATTTCTAAGAAATTACGCCTGATAATTAATAAAATAACTTGAGTTAGTAAAGAGTCACATTCATGCGAGCACTTAAAACTACTGAGTCATGTTACTGCCTATATGGCTTTGCAGTACTTCTAGCGTTAATAATACTACTTATTGTTTATCCCGGTTTCATGTCGTATGACAGTCTTCATGCTTTACGTGAAGCAAGGGGTCAAGTTGAAGGCGGCTCCTATCCTCCATATGTGAGTTATGTCTGGAGATTTTTTGATTCGATATGGCCTGGCCCATCATTAATGATCCTAATTCAAAATAGTCTGCTTTTACTTTCACTCGCCCATATTCTACGATTATCAGGCATGGGAAGTCATTGGAGCAGCTACATATTTCTTATTCTCTTTGCTGCTTGCGCACCGTTGCTAGGGAGTATGGTTGTAGCTTGGAAGGATGTTGCAGTAGGGTCATGTTTTATAGTCGTTGTCTCTATAATTATGCAAATGCAACAAACTAGAGATGGTTTAAAGAAAAACTCTCTGTTTTTGATCGGATGCTTCTTTCTTTTTTCAGGAATGGCCTATAGATTCAACGCTGCTAGTGGAGCGCTGCCTTTATTTTTTGTTCTTTATTGGGTTTTATTTGGTGATCAACTAGCTTATGCAAATATTAAGAAAAAAATAACTCATATCACTTATGGTCTAACAATTTTTGCTATGCTTTTTTCTTTGGTGCATGTAATGAATACGTATAGGCTTCCGAGCTTTGAACCATTCAAACCAAACGTCGGTTTTGCAGTAATTGCTTCATATGATCTAATTGGAATATCTAAATTTGAAGGGCAATTAGTTTTTAAAGAAAGCTTAAAAGATCAGGAATTAATACCATCACCTAAATTGCTTAATGATATCTATGAACCTAAACATCTTAATTTGACAATGCAAAAATATACTCAGATGGATCCTGATGGTCGTAAGGCGATTTTTAATTTTAAAGAAGGAATCAGTGTTTTTGATCTCTGGATAGATAGCGTTAAAAACTATCCTTTGTCTTATTTCGCACATCGTATCGAAATCGCTAAAAACTTAGCCGGCTTTAATAAAGGGCCTCAATTTTATCCTACACACTACCATGTCGATCCCAATGAATATGAAATTACACTTATTCCAAACGAACTAAATAAAGCATTGGTGGAGTATGTCATCTATGGGGTTGACGAATTAAAAATTCGTCCGTGGACTATTTATTTTATGATGATTTTGTTAGTACCTTTTTTTATATATTTCTCAAGCAATAAGCTCCTGGTTATTTCTTTGTCTGCAAGTTCGATTTTATATTTTATCCCAATGATTTTTTTACTTCCCGCAGCTGATTTGAGATACAACTTTTGGTCACTAGTCAGTGCGATTGTTTGTATCATAATTGGCTTAGTTAATTTACCTTTTATTCAAAAATATGTTGAGCGTCGAAATGCAAAAATCTAGTTTGTCTATTGTGATACCAGTCTTTAATGAAGAGTTAAACTTGCCAATACTTAAAGAAAAAATAATCGATGCAATGGAGCCACTAGGTTTTGCTTATGAAGTGTTACTTGTCAATGATGGTAGTACTGATTCCTCTGAATCTGTAATGAGAGAGATAGCGTCTGAAAACACTAATTTTAAAGCGGTGAATTTCAGAAAGAACTATGGTCAAACTGCTGCCATGATGGCGGGAATAGATTATGCAACGGGCGATATTATTATCCCAATGGATGCAGATCTACAAAATGATCCTGCTGATATCGGACGTCTTGTAGAAAAATTAGAAGAAGGGTTTGATGTTGTTTCGGGCTGGCGAGCAGATCGTCAAGATAATGCTATAAGTCGTAACTTACCAAGCAGATGGGCTAATAAATTAATTTCAAAAATATCTGGGGTTAAACTTCATGACTATGGCTGCTCGCTGAAGGCCTACAGAAAGGACGTGATAAAAGATGTCAGACTTTATGGTGAAATGCATCGTTTTATCCCAATTTATGCATCCTGGCTTGGGGGTAAAGTGACGGAGATCCCTGTTAAACACTATGCACGTATTCATGGTGAATCTAAGTATGGTCTAGAAAGAGTCGTTAAAGTAATTCTTGATCTAATGGTCGTTAAATTCTTGGCGGACTATGCTAACAAACCAATATATATTTTTGGTGGTTTTGGTGTAATTAATATCTGTATTTCGTTTGTTGCAGCATTAGTTGCAATTTATCTGAAGCTTATCCATGGTGTATCTCTCATTCTTACCCCTTTACCACTTTTTTCTGCGTTAACTTTTATAACTGGCATGATGAGTATTTTGATGGGATTGTTAGCTGAATTGATAATGCGAACGTATCATGAGTCTCAAGATAAGAAAGTGTATTCAGTTAAGAATACGCTTAATCTAGAGCAGCAATAATATGTGTGGTATTGCCGGTTTTATCGGTAGAGGTGATAAGCAAGTTTTATCAAATATGCTTAGATCCATTGTTCATCGTGGCCCGGATGATGCGGGCACTTATCATTTGCCAAGTCTTGGTATTTTTCTAGGGCACCGCAGACTTTCCATTGTAGATATCGATGGTGGACATCAACCCATGTCGAATGAAAATGGACAGATTCAAGTTGTTTTCAATGGAGAGATATACAATCATCGTGAGTTACGTCTTAAACTAATTGATAAAGGCTATAGATTTAGTACAGATCATTCTGATACGGAAGTTTTGGTTCACGGTTATAAGGAATGGGGAGAAAAGCTGCCTATGTATCTAAATGGTATGTTCGCATTTGCCATTTTTGATAAAACAAATAAGCGTATGTTTTTAGCTCGTGATCGCTTTGGAGAAAAACCTCTTTTTTATTCAAAAAATGCTCAACAGTTTGTATTTGCCTCTGAATTAAAAGCCGTGCTCACGCATCCTGATGTAAGCAGAAAGATTAGCAAACTTAGTATGAAAAAGTTTTTTGCTCTTGGGTTTGTTCCTGCTCCAGATTCGATCATCGATTCTGTCAATAAATTAATGCCTGGTCATCAAATTTCTTTAGATGTCAGCTCGAGTGAAATGAAGGTAACGCCTTACTGGCAATTTAAAATCACGCCCACTTCTGAAATTAAAAAGACACCTATATCTGAGTTATCTGAACAATTACGTGAGTTAGTTTTTCAAGCTGTTGAACGACGTCTGATGAGTGATGTTCCTTTAGGAATTTTTTTAAGCGGTGGTCTTGATTCGACAATAATGCTCGCAGCAATGGCAAAAGTCGTGCCTGCAAAAGAAATTAATACCTTTTCTATTGGCTTTAAAGAACGCTCATTTGATGAGTCACAATATGCAAAGCTGGTCGCTGATCATTATGGAACTCAACACCATACTGAACAACTCGATATCGATGCCGGGCAAAAACTATTAGCTCCTGTGCTCCGCAAACTCGACGAACCGCTTGGCGATCCGTCAATCATCCCAACATACTTGCTCACAAAATTTGCTAGAGAACATGTGAAAGTTGCCATTGGTGGTGATGGTGGTGATGAACTCTTTGCGGGATATGATCCATTTCGTGCACTTTTACCGGCAAAAGTATATTCCTCAATAGTGCCAGATTGCATGCATCGGACAACTCGTTCTTTATTAGAAAGGTTAAAATCTTCTGATCGTAATATGAGCTTCGAATTTCGTTTAAAACGTACTTTACGTGGGTTGTCATATCCCAAAGAATTATGGAATCCTGTATGGCTTGGCCCACTTGATCCGAAAGGCTTAGAAGGCTTGTTTGGTGAAGAAATTTCAGTAAGTAATGTCTATCGTGATGTTCTAGATTCCTGGTCTAACTCCAGCAAGAACAGTACTTTAGTTGACAAAACTTCGGAGTTTTACACACGTCTTTACTTGTCAAATGATATACTGACAAAAGTAGACCGTGCATCAATGATGGTATCTCTTGAAGCCAGAGCCCCATTTTTGGACAACGATCTAGTTGATTTTGTTAAAAGGTTACCATCTGAGTACAAGCTAAAGGGAAAATCAACCAAATTTCTTCTAAAACACGCTTTTAAAGATATTGTTCCTGATGTTGTCTTAAAACGTCCCAAAAAGGGTTTTGGGATTCCATTAAATGCTTGGTTAAAAGAGTGGAAAGACACTTCATTTCTTGATTCATTGCCCCATATTGATCACGATTGGTTAAAGGCTAGAAGAGAAGAACACCTTAAAGGCTTAGCGGATCACAGACAGCTTTTATGGTGTGCAATAAGTGTAGACGAATTTCTCAAGAGCATTCCAAATGCCTAGCAAAAATAGATCATCATATAGTTAAAAGTAGAAGGGCAATATAGCGAAATGAAAACAGAGTTTTCAAATAAACAGTACGAAAGCGCTTACCCAGATGGTATCGATTGCCATTGGTGGTCGCTGGCACGAACGCGGATAGTTGCTAAAATAGTTAAAGAGGTGGCGCGAAATGCTACGTCTGTTTTAGAAGTTGGATGTGGTAGAGGGTTTGTTGTTAAAGGTTTAAGAGATTCAAATATAGATTGCTATGGTGTTGAACTTGCAGATATTACTCCTGTGGAGGATGTCAAAGGATATATCAAAACCGCTACTGATGCAGTTACACTTTCAAATGAAGAAAAGCAAAAGTACGAGACTATTTTACTTTTAGATGTAATCGAACATATTTCAGATCCAGTGATTTTTCTTCGAAATTTAGCTGATGCGTTTCCCAATCTATCTCATATAATAGTCACAGTTCCTGCGCGACAAGAGTTATGGTCTAATTTTGATGACTTCTATGGACACTATAGGCGTTATTCACTAGAAATGCTTGAGCAACACTCTAGCGATCTTGGTTTTACGCTAAAACATAAAGGCTATTTTTTTCATATACTTTATTTTCCAGCATTGTTTCTAACTAAGCTAAATAAAAACAGGCAGACAGATATTTCAGCGCCTAAAGGACTCAACAAAATAATACACAAAATCGTTTCTTATGTAATGCTTGGCGACTTTCATATTATTCCAAAACAGTTTGTTGGAATGAGTGCGGTTGGGTGCATTAGTATTAAAAATAATTAGCATGTCCTTTTTTAAAGTATCTGCAATTACGTTACTGAAGTAATATGATATGACAATGAAACTAAAACCAAATATTTTGGAGAAATTGAGGTGCCCAATTTCTAAAAAAAGTCTGGTGCTAAAAGATAAAATCTTAACAACAGGTGATGGCTTACAAACCTATAATATTACAGAGTCAGGCATACCACTTTTTGCTGAGCAATTCTGCTCCAATGATGCTAAGCGACAACAAGCGCATTATGAAAAAGTAGCTGAGCAATACATTAAAAACTTAGATTATCCTCATACAAAAGAGTATATGGCCTACCTTGATCAAGTTTTCAAAAATGAGGTGTTTGATTCCGATCTAAATGAAGTCGCAGAAATCTGCTGTGGCCAGGGAGAGTTACTTGGTATTTACGATTCGAAATCAGTAGTAGGGTTAGGGGTAGATATTTCACAAGCAATGCTTGAGTCTGCTGTCGTTAAACATAAGGCAGCAGAAGATTATTGCTTTATTCAAGGGGACGCAACACAATTACCTCTCGAATCAGAATCCTTTTCATCTGTCTTTATGCTAGGTGGAATTCACCATGTTTCTGATCGTGAGGGTTTATTCAAGGAAGTTAATAGGATCCTAAAACCTGGAGGTCGTTTTTATTGGCGAGAGCCGGTAAGTGACTTCTTTCTGTGGAGATGGCTTAGAGCGATCATTTATCGTGTGTCACCATCGTTAGATGCCGAAACAGAAGCGCCCTTGCTGTATAAAGAAACGGTTCCTTTTCTTGAGATAGCTGGACTCAAATTAAAGGTTTGGAAAACCTATGGTTTTTTAGGATTTTGCTTTTTTATGAATAGTGACGTTCTAGTCTTTAACAGGTTATTTCGATTTATTCCCGGAATCAGGAAACTAACCCAACTAGCAATTCGTTTCGATGATTATGTTGTTAAATTACCAGGGCTAAAAAACACCGGTTTACAAGTAGTTGGTGTTGCAGAAAAACCGATGAGCGAACACTTTTGAAAATACTTTTCGCATTTGTGCTTATGATAAGTAGTACCGTGATGGCAAATATTTTCTTGAAAATGGGAGCTAACGAGCTAAATGGCCAGTCAGAGGTCTGGACACGTTTTTTCTCTGGGAAATTAATACTAGGCTTATCACTTTATGGGTTTAGCACAATAGTTTACATCATGATCCTCAGGTGGCTACCTTTAAATGTTGCGCAATCATTTGCAGCAGCCCAATTTATCGTAGTTATATTAGCTTCCTGGTATTTTCTTAATGAGCCCATCAGTTTTCTAAGGTTAGTAGGTATTGGATTCATTGCTCTAGGGATTACTATCGTGGCGGTTTCAAGGTAGCCAACATATGCAAGTATATTTCAAATATCTACGGTGGATCCTCGCTCATGACTTATTCCATTTAGCTAAAAAGATATTGTAATGAAAGTTGAAGATAGTGATCTATTTATAGGTGTCGCCCATGCTGATAAGTATCAATCGGGAAATTGGGTCTCAAAAAGACTCGTTAATAAATTTATGGAGACAGTTCTTACAACAGTAAAAGAGGCTGGTTCTAATGATGTTCATGAGATTGGGTGCGGTGAAGGCCATATACTTGGTATTCTTGCGAAAAATAACTTTAGTGTTCGAGGTTGCGATCTATCTTCGGAATCGTTAGCTGTAGCTGCTTCCGAGGCAAGTAAACGCGATCTAACACTCTCACTTAAGCATAAGAGTATTTACGATCTGGATCCTCTGGAAGATTCAGCTGACACGGTCATTTGTTGTGAGGTATTAGAACACTTAGAAGACCCGGAACTCGCCTTAAGAAAACTTATTTCAATAACAAAAAAAGATTTGATCATTAGTGTACCAAGAGAACCTATATGGCATCTGTTGAATATGGTACGAGGGAAATATTTACATGCTCTAGGCAATACGCCAGGGCATTTTCAGCACTGGACTAAAGGGATGTTCATTGACTTCGTCAGCCCTGCTTGTGAAATTGTTGCAGTTAAAACACCATTACCTTGGACTTTGATACACTGCCGGCCTAAATCAAACCGGAGAGTATAAGCCATGGCAAAAAGACTCTTAGTAGCAATCCCATGTCTTAATGAAGCTAGCACTATTGAGAAAGTGGTTATGGATGTGCCACGTATAATCTCAGGAATCGATATAGTGGAGGTGCTGGTAGTTGATGATGGATCATCCGACAAAACAAGTAGTTTAGCTATTAGTGCGGGCGCTTTGGTAATAACTCATTCTCGTAACTTCGGAGTAGGTAAAGCTTTTCAAAGTGCCGTCAACTATGCCATAGAAAATGATTTTGATCTGATGATAAATATTGATGGTGACCGTCAGTTCAACCCAAAAGATATTCCGAAGCTTGTTACCCCTTTACTAGAGGAGCAAGCTGATATGGTGACTGCCTCCCGGTTTTTGAATGGGGAAAGGCCTACTGATATGCCGAAAGTTAAACAAATAGGTAACCACATGATGTCTTTTCTGATCAGTAGAATGGTCAGGCAAAAGTTTTACGATGTTTCTTGTGGGTTCAGAGGTTACAGTCGAGAAGCTTTACTTCAACTGAATCTTCACGGAGCATTTACCTATACACAAGAAACATTCCTGGATTTTGCAGTAAAACGTTTAACCATATTAGAAGTTCCAATCAAGGTAGCTTACTTCCAGGATCGAGAATCTAGAGTCGCCGGTAGTATTTCTAAGTATGCACTCAATACGGCTAAAATTATTTTTCGTGGTTACCGAGATTATTTTCCACTAAGATTTTTTTGGAGTATCGCCTTAGCACTTTCAATTCCAGCTATTTTATTAGGCCTTATATTTTTTGGACACTATTATATATCTGGTGTTTTCACGGGTTATTTATTCGCAGGCTTTTTATCTGCGTTCTTCTTTCTACTTGCACTGGTGTTTTTTGTATTAGGCGTGGTCGCCGACATGTTAGATCGAATACGCTCGAATCAGGAACGTATACTCTATAGGCTTAAAAAGCGTGATTGATTACTGTCTATGGCCATGGTTTATCTGTAACGCAACGATAGAAAATGTGTAAATAATGCTCTGCAAGATATGCCAAAATAATACAACTACGTTTTGGCTCACTGCCAAGGGTTTCAATATTGGGAAATGTTCGTATTGTGGTTTTGCGCAAGCACTGGAAGTCCCTACAGAAGCCGAGTTAGATGAACTCTATGAATTGTTACATGCAAAGCATATTAAGTATCGTAGCGATCTGTCAGCAAGTATTGAAAACCAACGGCGAATTTCTTTTTTGAAAAGACATATTACTGATGGATCAAAAGTACTAGATGCGGGCTGCGCTAGTGGCGACTTTATGGCGATAGGAGTTGAAAATTTTGAAATGTATGGCTCTGATATCTCCACATCCGCAATAGAGTATGCAAAGAAACGGTTACCAGAATTAAGTGATCGATTGAAAGCTCACCGACTTGAAGATGATGATTTAGTTTGGCAAGACTTCGATGCGGTCTGCCTTTGGGATGTGATTGAACATGTAGCAGATCCCGTTTGCATTACCCAATTAATGATGAATAAAGTTAAGCCTGGTGGATATTTATTCATATCAACCCCTGACTTTGGTTCTCTTATGGCAAAGCTAATGCGATCTAATTGGGCATTTATGACACCACCATATCACTTGGGATATTTCACAAAACAGGCTTTCAAATATCTTTTCAAGAATAACTCATTAGGTGAGATTATTCGATATGAAACAAAAGGCAAAACAGTCGACTTATCTTTCTTAATGTATAAGCTAAATCAAATGAATAAGTGGTTGTCACCAGAGTTCTTATTGAATTGGATCGCTAAAAGTAAACTGGGTCGCATTAAACTCTATATTCCAACTAATGACATTGCTTATCTGGTTATCCAAAAGCCTTCCGTTAGCAGGGTGAAAGACTAAAATGTGTGGCATCTTTGGTGTTATTGCTAATCCTGCCTCTACTATAAAGTCGCAGGTACTAGAGAAAGTTGTACGAGACGTTTTTAACCTTTCAGAAGTTCGCGGAAAAGATGCTTCTGGTGCACTGGCAGTTTTTCCAGAACGCATAGAATTGATAAAGTCCTCGCAACGGGTAAGTCATTTAGTTAAGCAACCACAATTTGCTCAATTATTAAATAATGCTTGCCATGCTTACGAGTCTGCAAATATTTTTGCTGTTGCTGGTCACACTCGAATGGCTACAAATGGATCTGAAGGGAAAAGTTTCAATAACCAACCGGTCATAAAAGATGATCAACTGATTTTACACAATGGGATTATCGTTAATGATGCAGAACTGTGGGAGTTAAATCCAGCCCTTAGAAAAGAATATGAAGTTGATACTGAGATTTTTGGCGCGCTTCTAAGTAAACATAGGGGAAAAGGAAATACATTTTTTGATGCAGCGCAAGCCGCATTTTTAAAAATCAAAGGAGCTAATACTATTGCAGTACTGCCTTTAGATAGAAATCAAATGATGCTTTCAACTTCAAACGGTTCCATGTACTTCTGGCAGGCTAGAAATGAAAGCGTAATAGTGTTTGCCTCAGAAAAATTGATTGTTGAACGAGCGGCCAAACAATTTAAACTTACAAGAGATAATAGTCGAGTACAGCAATTAAAACCTGGGCGAGCTTTAATAATAGATTTAACAAATTCAAAACTACAAAAATTTCCTCTTTCAGGAAAAAAATTAAACCTGCCAGAGCGTAAAACAAAAAAACGCAATTTAATAAATATTCAACTTCAAGACACATTTAAAAAAGACATATCTTTTTTTTCTAATGAGCTAAAAGATATTGAGCGATTGATGCAGGTGGATCGAACTGCAATAAGTAATATTAAACGTTGTACCCGATGTTTGATACCACAAACTTTTCCATTTATTCGATTTGATAATGATGGTGTCTGCCAGCTTTGCAAACAACATCAACCACTTCAATTAAAAGGTGTAAGTGCTTTAAAGACTTTAGCAACTCAAGCACGTAAAAGTAATGGCCGCCCCGATTGCCTTGTACCGATCAGTGGAGGTCGTGATAGTTGTTATGGTTTGCACTACATCAAAAAAGAGTTAGATCTCCATCCTGTGGCTTACACATACGATTGGGGTTTCGTGACAGATATAGCTAGACGTAATATCTCGCGCATGTGCGGTGAGCTGGGTATTGAACATGTACTTGTCGCAGCTGATATTCGCCAAAAACGAGAGAACGTTCGGAAGAATGTAACAACGTGGCTAAAAAATCCAACTCTTGGGATGATTCCCTTGTTTATGGCTGGCGACAAAATGTTTTTTTATTATGCAAGCATGATCCGTCGCCAAATGGACTTGGGGCCAATTTTATTTAGTATGAATTGGCTGGAAAAAACAGGTTTTAAAACGGGTTTCGCACATGTAGATGATCTTCAAAATACTGACGCAAGTGTTGAAGGCAAAACATACGGTATGGGGCTGCTAAAAAAGGTAAAGCTTATAAGTTTCTACGGACAAGAATTTTTAAAAAATCCTAACTATTTGAATAAGAGCGTCCCTGATACATTACAAGCTTTTTTTTCATACTATGTGCAACGTAAAGATTACGATTCTATCTTTGACTATTTGCCATGGAGCGAACACATTATTGATCGCACTATTATAGATGGCTATGACTGGGAGGTTTCTCCAGACACAATTTCAACATGGCGAATTGGAGATGGTACAGCGCCATTCTATAACTATATCTATCATAAAGTTGCAGGTTTCAGTGAGCATGATACCTTTCGTAGTAACCAAATCCGTGAAGGTATGATTACTCGTAAAGAGGCATTATCTTTGATTGAAGAAGAGAATCAGCCACGTGTAGAATCGTTTAAATGGTATTGCGATACAGTAGGGATAGATGCCATTGAGGCATTAAAAATTATAAATAAAATGCCAAAATTGTATTCTTGCTAATTTCTACAACATAATTATGCGACTAGCTTTTTCTACAAAACCAGTTCAATGGCGCGAACTGACAAAGTATTTGTATATTAGTATATTAGTATACGTATACATCATGATAGCAATGTTTACGCTAGTAGATTATTGGCAGTTAGATCCTGTTCTATCGTTTGTGGTTGTATATCTGGGAGCTTATGTTTCGGAATATATCCTCACTTTACATTTCGTTTTCAAAGAAAATCATCAATGGAAAAAGATTTTTAAATACATTATTTATATCGCTATTTTTTTGTGTTTGAGTACTCTACTTTACAAGATATTGCTTTATTTAGGCATTCATTATTTGATGGCAACTATACTAACTGCAATTACTTTAATGCCGGCTCGTTTTGTCGTTAATAAGTATTGGGTGTACCACGAAAAAGAGGGCTTAGAATAGTTATGTTCAAATCAGAAATATTCCGCATTCTTAAGACTAAGTTAAGAATGCACTTGGGCCCAAAAAAAATTTAAAAAATTATGCCAGGGAAACAATAAAAATATTAGTTATTGTCGGATTTAAATATCATCTGACGGCGTAAGTATTTACTATAATTTATTGGAATACCACGACAACAAAACTGTATATTTTCAAACTAACTTTTCATTTCATGCCTTTTCTCAAAAACGTAACTGGCTATCGATTCTCTGCAGAGAGCTTTATTGCTTGGACTACATTTTTCATATCTGTACTGTTTTTTATTTGGACAGTAATCCATCATTTATCTACATTTGTTGATATCAAGTGGAATGCTGTAGTTCACTATACTACTTTCTGTTTACCCCTAATAATTTTCTTAGCAGGTTGGATCGCTCTAAGCTTTACCAAGGCATACATAAAAGAGATAGTCTTTTCTACAATTCCCAATGAAAATAAAGACTCTTCCTTTAGCATATCATTTGCTCTAGGAATCACTCTTTTTATTACCTTCCTATTTTTACTTCCTGACTACTCTTTAAAATATATTTTCACCTGTTTGATTTTTTTAGTTTTGATCTATTGGTCTAAATACCACAGGAATAATCTCTTACTAAATGTTCCCAACGATAAAAAGATATTATCAGCGAGCAATAGAACTATTCTATTGACTATATTCCTGCTAATTATTATTGCAGAAGTAGTAACTTTACTTACCAATCGATCAGACTTTGACGATGCTGAATATATACAGACAGCATTACAGACCATGTTATACCCTGACAGAGCAATATTGTCTTTTGACGCATCTTTAGGGGTTATCCTCGATTCTTTTCGTTTCGCTCCGTATCGAATTGCGTCATACGAGACTCTTGTTGCGCTTATAACTAGCTGGACAGGAATTGATCTATTGACTGTCTATTATCTAGTTTTGCCTGCATTCTCTGCAGCAATAACGGTACTTGTTGGCTACTTGTTTGCCCGATGGTTCTTACCTTCAAGACTAGCTCTAATCGCGACGGGAATATTCTTGCTGATTATGTTTTCTTGGGGAGATACGCATGTAGCTTATGGCAATCGCGTGTTTGTTAGATTGTTTCAAGGTAAAGGCTTACTTATTGCTCTTACTACGCCACTGACCTTGATAACAGGATTGCTATATATCCGATCACCTTCAATTAGTCGCTGGGTGTTCTTAATAATAGCTCAGGTTATAACGCTAGGTGTCTCATCTACAGGCTTAATTCTGTCATTTGCAACAACATTGTTATTACTCCCAATTGCATTTCAATGGTGCAATAAAAAGTCACTGATGTGTTGTCTGACAATCCTGTTATCACTTAGCTACTCAGCCATCATTGGTGTATGGCTTAAGTTTTCGACTATTTCAACACTTGCTATGAATCTAGTAGGTACAGATTTACCTATAAATGCTTCACTAGGTTTGAAGGTGCATGAAGTTATTACTTTGACTTTACTTGTCGCCGGGTTCTTTTTGCTCCGTTCTAGAATGCAAAGGAAGGAATTTTTATTTTTATCAGCAGGGATACTTTTTTTCATACTAAACCCCTTGGTTGCCGAAATAATAGCAAATTATTCATCAAGGAATATGAACTGGCGTCTTGCTTGGGCGGCACCTGTCCCGCTTATGCTTTCTGTAGCTCTTGCAGCAGGACTTTCATCATTTTTCACATATGAAAATGTCTTAGCAGCTAATCTGAGATCAAAAAAACATTCTGCTGGAATTTTTAGTATCGTAATATTAATGGTGTTTTTGATAGGAGGACGCTGGGTCATATCACCCAATAACAATGTAACGTGGGATTGGTTCTCAATAAAAGTTCCTCAGGAATACTATGCTTCTAGAGAAATATCAGAGGTGTTAGATGACATAGATATAACCGGTACCGTTTTAAGTGTGCAACGCATTGGTACCTGGTTGACAGTGACTAGCCCAGATTTAAAACATGTAATGCCTGGGCATGGTTTTCCTATTTGCTTAAAAACAATTCTCACTGAATCTGACTATAATAACCGTATTAAATTATTAGCTTTGGTGGAACTTGAGGATGCGGATTATTCGAATATGTATAGGTTGATACAATCGCATGATGTTCAAGCGGTAGTATTAAAAAATGATGCTATTTCTGAAAAGTTTCTAACTGAGCTTAGTTTTTCAAGAAAAATTCTTATCGAAAAGAGTATTAAGATTGGAGCTTATCGCGTGCTAAAAATAACATATCCAAAAGGGTTGGATTAGTCTTATTTTGTTAATGATGCGACCCATAAGCAGATGGATAAGGTTGGTCGAAAATATATTGGAAGCTATTATTAGCTACTGCATATCATACGGTATACTGAAGTTTTATTTTATCGACAATTAGGAAGTTTTTTTTCGAAGGCGATCTGATCCTAATGAAGACTGAATCTTTCTTAGGAAACATACTATTTCAAAAGTGCCACAATTGAGTAGTGTCGTTGTTCGGAGGCTAATTCAAATGCGTTATCTCCATCGGGTGTGGCGATAGATTTGTCAGCACCACGCTCTAAAAGCATTTTCACTATTGGCTCATAACCATTCCAGGCGGCAGACATTAAAGGCGTCCAACCAGACAGATCCTGCGTATCTATTTGAACTCCACTGTCTAAAAGTACTTTGACAATTTTAGATTTTCCGTTGTAGGCAGCAATTGCCAGCGCCGTTTTTTGATCATCAGTTTGTGCTTCCAGATTCGCTTGCTCGCTAGTTAATCGATTTAGTATTTCTAAATGGCCGTGAACTGCCGCGTACATTAAGGGTGTCCAACCGCGTTTATTCGCAGCATTAATATTTGCTTGTTTTTTGATCAAAAGATCAACAATTTCAGTTTTTTTATTCCAGACAGCATTCATTAAAGCTGTGTCACCAGTGCTGTTTTTAATGTCAGGGTTAGCGCCATTATTTAATAATATTTCTACAACATCGACATGACCACGTTCCGTAGCTAACATGAGTGGTGTATTCCCTTTTTGATCTTGTGCATCTGGGAATGCACCTTTGTTAAGCAATATTTTTAAATCTTCTAAACGAGCATTTTCTGCGAGTTCCAATAAACCAGTTTTGATTTCAAGGCCCTTTGTCTTCCCGATCTTTTCTTCAAGTTCAGATAGTGCTTGTAATGTTTCTTGATCTTCTGGATCAATAATTAATGCTTTTTGATAATAGTGATGAGCGCGATCATATTTATTTTTGATAATGTTGTTTTCTGCCCAATCTTTGAACATTTGTTTAAGGTTCCTAATGCCTTGTAGAGCTTGTTCGTTTCCAGGATCAATTTGTAAAATCGACTTATAACTTGCGAAAGCATTATCATCTCGCGGATTAGTAAGTTGTAAATTTTCGGTTTGGTTTTTGGCTTTTTCTAATAAAAAATCGATCTCGGTAGCCGAGCCTATTTCGTTTGCAGGTTCGAAAGTTGTTACCGCCTCTGTAAATTCTTCTTGCTTGGAAACGGGTGAATCAACATTATCAATTAATATAATCTCTTGAGTTTGTATTTCAGGTAATTTTTCTTCAGATATAGAAATATTACTGATCGGAGTTTCTTCTATTTCAGGAACAATAATTTTTGTTTCAGGTTCTTTTTCTTGTTCTGGTTGAAGAATAACTTCATTGGGCAAAATATTTTCACTAACCAGAACTATTTTTTCTTTAAGTGGAATAACAGTTTCTGTTGTTGGGAGCGCCGCTGGTGTTTGAACAATTTGTCTGGTTTCGAGATAAGATAAAATCTTATGCTGGTTTGCTTGATAAAGTAGTCCAGCGATTAAAGGTAGTGCAAGAAATCCCCATAAACGTATATTGAATTTGCTATTTGTACTTGATTCAAACTTTTCATTATCCGTATGGATAATAGCATTTCCAAATTCTATCGTTTCGTCTTGTGCGGTAGATATCGGCTGATCAAAAACAGGTTGTGAAGAGTGAGTTGTTTCTAACGTATTTGGTTCAGTGATTAAAGGCTCAAGTTTATCTTTATCAAGCTCAATTTCTGAAAAAGAATGATCTGCTGTATCAGAATTGGTTTGGGCAACGAGTTCTGTTGCGATATCCGATTCACTTTTCAGAATTTGCCCTTCTTCGTTTACGTAATCCTTTATGGCATCTGAAATAAGCGAACTATTCATTTCAATCGTGTCATCAAACTTTTGTTGATTGTATGCCTGAGACACGTGTCTCGGTTCAATGATGGTTTCTTTTTCATGTGCGGCGATATTTAAAACGTGTTCACATAAAACATTGATAGCTCTTGCTCGGCCCTGTGTCAGTTCAAAAACTTTTGCAGCAGCTTCTTCAGTAAAAAAGTCGCTGTATGCGGCGCCGGCCATTTTAAGATGATACTTAATATAAGAGCCTGTATCTTCGAAAGTGAGTGCTTCTAGCTGACACTTTGTCGATAAATGTTGACCAAACTCGGCCATGTGTGCGTGATGTAAATTTAGATCTGATTCATTACGAGCGATCACAACAATCTGGATATTGCGTTTGGAACGTATACCTAGTTTTACCAGTTCAACTAGCCCGTTCAAAATGGTAGAGGATAGATTCTGTGCTTCATCAATCAGGATAACAACCGAGCGTATTTGGCTGTGACCATGAGTTAGAAAACGTTCGAGAATTTCCAGCTTGTCATCATCTTGACCTAAACCAAAATTAAGATTCAGATCGGTGCAAACAAGACCCAATATTTCATCAAATGGTAACGAAGTGAAAGGAATAACAACACAATGATATTGAGGATCATCTTCCAAATCAGCCTTCAATTTTTCTGCACATAAGGTTTTACCAGTGCCTGTTTCACCAGAAAGAAGGATCAATTTTTGTTCTGAACGAATGGCTTCGATCAATTTATTATAAGCAGGTGTTATTCCCTGGTTTTCGTGGAATATCGACGATGAAGCCGTTAGTTTGAAGGGCTTTTCTCGTAGTTTAAAGAAGTTTCTATACATGGATATACTTGTGAATTACTCTTTTTCTATGTCTATTGCACCAAGGTAGATCTCGACGCGGCGATTTTTATCAGCGGCCAACGGATCAAATTCGCCATCTTCCAAAACTTCTATCGCTTGAGGTTGATTTTCGCCTAATGCTTGAATTAGCAAACGCTCATTACGTATACCGTTTAAGACTAATTCGCGGCTAACAGATTCAGCTCTTTTAGCAGATAAGGCCAGGTTTGTATCCACATCGCCAGAAGTATCGGAATGACCGGCAATGGTTAGAGTTTGATCAATAATATCTGGATGATTGAACAGCAATGCAATGTCGCGGATTTGCTTTCGTGCTTCATTACTTAATTGCGTGCTACCCGATGCGAAAAAAATAATCGGAAGCTGACGTGATAGTTGCACAACATCAATTTCTTCCGGATCAGATTCTGGTACGGTTTTTGATACTTGGCTGTTAGTTGAAAGATCTTGATCAGAAATTGTCTGATCAAAAAGCGTCAACGTCTGGCAACCAGAAGAAATACATGTGATAAGCAAGATTAATGAGATAGATGTAGTTTTTGTTGTCTTCAATTTAATTATCCCCTTCAAATAATTATTTTGGGATTATGCACGTCAATAGTATGACGCGCTGTGAAATTATATAAAAGCCACAATGTTTTTTAATCCTATTACAGAAGGAAACAATTAACACGTTGAAAGGTTGGAAGAGATCAGAGGTTTATTCTCAAAAAATTGTTTCGGACAGCTAGACTTTAAGAGTACTAATTGTTTTTAACTCAACGGTAATCTGGTGCGATGAAATGATCCCTTCTAATACTAATAAGAAATGTCTTGTGGAAATTTCTGAATATTTAACACTAGAAGAATTACTCTAAGTACATTTTTTCTTCTTCAAGTTTATAGCTCCATGGGAGATCTGAGTTTTTCCAACCATTAAGTTTACGTTTGCCCTTATTCGGTCCCGTTTTAACTTTATCACCCTCAAAGCCATCGATGACAGTATAAGCCTTGGTGTACTTCAGTTGGTGTAGCAGGTTTGCGGCTTTAGCACTGCGTTTTCCTGATCTGCACATAAGAATAATAGTGGTGTTTTTATCGAAACCAGCCTTGGTGAGCTTGTCTTCAAGAGCAACTGAAAAATTACTGTTGATTGGTTTGCCAAAGCGATTTTTTTCTTCATCCCAGTCATCAGGACCATTAAATATATAAGGTATATTCACATCAATAATGTCGGCTACGCCAACAAATTCTACTTCTGCCTGAGTGCGTACATCGACAAAGAATACCTCGTTTGGTTGAATCTTCTTTAGTTGATAAGCCTCTGTTGCGGTCAAATAAAGCGCTTGTGGAGTTTGTTTATTTGGTGCGGGATTTGAGGATTCTGATTCGGCATACGAAGTAGAGCAAAATATAAAGGCAATTATTATTCCGAGGCTGTATCTGTACATAATCACTGAGTCCTGAAAAGTTTGTTCATTCTATAAAGGCTAAAGGAATTCATGATCAATTTAGATTATTAGAATGAGTATCCAAATCAATATTAAGTGAATTATAACCTCTGTTGAACTAAGAGGAAAATGTTTAAATTCAATGAGGTATGGTATTTAAACCTGCTCATTGTTATTGTTAAGAACAATTCTTTGATCTAAATCAAAAGTACGAATTTAAGAGTAAGTATACTCACAAGATCATTAATATATTTTCTTATTAGTCAATGAGTCCTTTTTTAAAGCGCATGAATTAAGGATATTTAAAACTTGAACTAAATAAACGAAGGAGTTTGCATGTTTATTAAACACATTATCGATCTATTTCTACGCCCGAGTACGGCGTGGGAAGAAATTCGCGATGAAAAAAGTGGGTTATTGGGTGCGATGATACCAGCACTGCTGCTAGGATTGATCCCGGTTGTGTGTGGATATTTAGGTACAACTCAAACCGGCTGGCGGATTGGCGCAGGTGATCCGGTAAAGTTAACAAACGACAGTGCAACACTCATTGCTGTTATGTATTACATCGTCATTCAAGTAGCCGTTTTTTCGATCGGCTGGATGATTCACTGGATGGCAAAAACCTATGGTTCAGAACAGGCATTGCCGATATGCATCAGATTAGCTGCATATATCGCTACGCCTCTGTTTTTAGTCGGTTTTATGCAATTAAATCCAGTGTTATGGCTTAACTTGGTCGTTGGTTTGCCTGCTGCTGCTTATACAGTGTTTCTGCTTTATACCGGCATTCCAGTGGTTATGGATATTTCCAAAGACCGAGGATTTCTTTTCTCAAGCGCGGTATTGATGGTTGGCATGGTTGGCTTAGTTGGTATGTTAGCTGTCACTGTTTTCCTGTGGGGAATTGGTGTAGGGCCGGTATTGACTTCATGATCATAAAGAATAGGTACAAGTACCATATTTATTTTTTGATCAAATATAATCAACAAGAAAACTTATTTAAAAAAGGGACAAGATGATATTTGTCCCTTTTGTTTTTTTTGACCGTTCTATGGTTTTGGTCTTTCAAAACGACTTGATTAGGTATTGAGTTCAAAAGTAACTAATACGGTAAGAAATTGATGGCGAGTTGATGAATCGATTGCTTCATCTTCACCTTCATAATAAATAATTTCTAATGTTTCACTGCTTATTGTTTCGACTGAAATATCTACCGAAAGTCCTGACAACATACCCACTTCAGAGAGCCAGTTACTGTATTTTTCTTTGATTTTATTCTCATTTAATACAACTTCATTATCTGAGCTAACTTTATCAAAGGCATAGACTGCAGAAAACAGTGCAAACTCTAGAACACATTTTCCAGTATTTGCCTCCAGCTTTAATAGTTCGGCATTTCGTTTCAAGTCCTTAATGACTAAGGTCCTTTGAGGATTTATACCTTTAAGCTCAATAGCACAATACGAACTTTGATGATGTGAGAAAATACACAATAACGGAGGTTTTTAGATACAAGTTGTAAACTATGGATTAGGAGAAACCGGAGGCTTTTTCTCAACAATTTGTTTCTTTAACCAGCCACGTAGACGTTTGAGTAATTGTTTTTCAAGTCCACGGTAATAATGATCCGCACCTTCAATTTCCCATTGGAAATAACTCTGATTATTTCCTTCCATGGATTCTGATCGCTTTTCGGCTTCTCTTACTACATCCTGGTGATCTTGTTGTGCATAAATATCAAGAAATGGGATTTTGATTTTGGCCATTTCAGCAAACAGATCGCGTTCTGGGATTTCTGCTGCTGGTTCTTCTGTCATCGCAGGTTCCGGCGCTTCTTCCTTCTTCTCTTCTTTTTTCTCTTTGCTGGGTTCTTTTGTAGCGGCTGGAGCGGTAAGTTTTTCTGATGGCGGTGTTTCTTTCAATGGTGGTTTTATTGTGTCCGAACCTGAAAGACTCATCGCTATTAATCCTTTAACAAGTTCTTGTGGGTTTTTGTTCAGATCAAAAATAGCGACTATCGAACCCATTCCATGACCAAGTATAACGATGCTAGTGAGACCTTTTTGTTTAAGGAATTCTATTCCTGCATTGGTTCTTGAGACAGCTTCATCAAAGTGACTTAGATATGCAGTTTTTTCTGCATCGACATTTACCATTGGTAGCTGTATGGATAGCGTATCCCAACCTTTTTTTGGGAAGGCTAATCGTAGAGGTTTGATCAAATTTGGCCAATCGGAATTCGATCCCATATCATGTAAAAATAAGATCCCACCCAGTGTTTCTTTAAATGAATTCGATTTATACAAGCCTAAGAAATTTGCGCCTTCTTCTCCCAACCAGATTGCTTCGCCAGTGGTCAGTGCTTTTTCGATTTGAGTACTGATCTCACTTTCAAGCGTCGGTTTTTCTACTTCTGGTTCAAGCGTTTCTTCTGTGGCTTCGGCTGGTTTTTCTTCTTCTTTCTCTGCAGCAGGAAGTTGTGCGGAAAATAGAAAAAGTAGACCGATCAAGAAATAGTGTTTCAACATCATATTTTTAAACGTGATAGAGAGAGGTAATTTTGCTGCAATTACCTTGCCGATCAGGTAAAGTTGCGCCATTATTTTTTTCATTTTTAGTTGAGTAATAACCACGTGTCAGATTTCGTTATAGCACCGTCAATTTTGTCCGCAGACTTCGCCCGTTTGGGTGAGGAAGTACGCGACGTTTTGAATGCCGGTGCGGATTTTGTTCACTTCGATGTTATGGACAACCATTTTGTACCGAACCTGACGTTCGGTCCGGTTATTTGTCAGGCATTGCGTGACTATGGAATTACCGCCCCGATTGATGCTCACCTGATGGTGAGTCCGGTTGATCATATGATCAGCGAGTTTGCGGAAGCTGGCGCAAGCTATATTACTTTTCACCCTGAAGGTAGCGATCATATAGATCGTTCTCTGCAATTGATCAAAAGTTCTGGTTGTAAAGCAGGGCTGGTTTTTAATCCGGCAACACCGCTCGATTGTCTGAAATATGTGATTGATAAAGTTGACATGATCCTGTTGATGTCAGTTAACCCTGGCTTTGGAGGACAGACTTTTATTCCTTCAGCGTTGGATAAACTACGCGAAGCACGTGCATTGATAGATGCAAGCGGTCGAGACATTCGTCTGGAAATTGATGGTGGCGTTAAGGTTGATAATATTCAAGAAATTGCCCGAGCGGGAGCAGATACCTTTGTTGCGGGTTCAGCAATTTTTGATAGTGATGATTATAAAAAGACCATTGACAAAATGAGATCGGAATTAGAAAAGCTGAGCTGTTGTTAAGGAAAAACGATGCAAATGCCTGAGTTAGTTTTATTTGATCTGGACGGTACACTTATCGATAGCGTTCCTGATCTTGCCTATAGTGTCAATTGCGCTTTAGAAGAATTAGATCTACCGATGCAAGGTGAAGAGAAAGTTCGATCCTGGGTTGGAAAAGGCGCAGAAAAACTGGTTAAAGCAGCACTTACCGGGGATATGGATGGTGAGCCGGAGGAGGCTTTATTCCAGAAAACATTTGATCTTTTTTCCGATTTCTATATGCAAAATACCAACAAAAAAAGTAGCTATTATCCCGGCGTTCGTGAAGGAATGGATCACATGTTAGCGCAGGGTTGCAAATTGGGTTGCGTAACGAATAAACGTGGTCGTTTTACCGAACCAGTTTTGGAGTCGTTAGGTATACTCGATGATTTTTCAATTGTGATCAGCGGTGATACTTTACCTAAAAAGAAACCGGATCCCGATCAAATTTTACATGCCGTAGAAACGCTGGGAACCACAACAGAAAGAACCTTGATGGTTGGCGATTCAGTCAATGATTTACGCGCTGCACGGGCCGCAAATGTACCCATTCTTTGCGTGACTTACGGATATAATCACGGTAATAATATTGCGGATTCAAACCCTGATTTCTTGGTCGATTCATTGTCAGAAATGATCGAGCTGTTTCCATAGCTGACCATCATGCTACTTGAAGATTTTAAACGTTATGCTACCGAAGGTTACAACCGCATTCCACTCGTACGGGAAGTACTTGCCGATCTCGATACGCCACTTTCAGCCTATATGAAACTTGCCAGCGGCCCATATTCATACCTGTTTGAATCGGTTCAGGGTGGGGAACAATGGGGACGTTATTCGATCATTGGTTTGCCGGCGGAAATTGTTGCTCGAGTTTCTGGCAAAAATATTCAGGTTACCAAACTTGGTGAACTGATCGATGAGATTGATGTTGAAGATCCTTTAGATTGGATCGAAAGTTTTCGCAAAGAATTTATCGTGCCGGAAGTTGAAGGACTGCCGCGATTTACTGGAGGCTTAGTTGGTTATTTTGGTTACGATACGATTCGTTATATCGAACCGCGTTTGTCGGAATGTCCGAATCCTGATCCATTGGACAATCCGGATATTTTATTAATGGTTTCGGATGAGGTGTTAGTCTTCGATAATCTCAGTGGAAAATTATTAATCGTCGTTCATGCTAATCCGGCAGAAGATAATGCTTATGAAAATGGCTTGACCAGACTCGATCATTTAGTCCAAAAATTAGAGCAGGGCGATGTTAAGAAAGTCGCGTCTGCAGAGTCGAGAGAGGTCAACGAAAAAGATTTTATATCTGGTTTTACTCAAGATAAATTTGAAGCTGCGGTAGATAAAATTAAGGAATACATTGTTGAAGGTGATGCCATGCAGGTGGTCATCTCGCAAAGATTATCGATTCCTTTTCAAGCTTCACCAATGGATTTATATCGATCATTACGTTGCTTAAATCCTTCGCCATATTTGTATTTTCTTGATCTTGATGACTTTCATATTGTTGGTTCATCACCGGAAATTTTAGTCCGTGTTGAAGAAGGTGAGGTAACAGTCCGACCAATTGCAGGAACTCGACCGCGTGGTGAAAATGCCGAAGCCGATCTAGAACTGGAAAAAGATCTGCTGGATGATCCAAAAGAATTGGCCGAACATTTAATGCTGATTGATTTGGGCCGTAATGATGTTGGCCGTGTTGCTGAGATTGGATCGGTCAAACTAACTGATAAAATGATCGTCGAACGTTATTCGCATGTTATGCATATTGTTTCGAACGTCATCGGAAAGGTTAACGAAGGCCAAAGTGCGTTAGATGTTCTTCGAGCGACGTTTCCAGCCGGAACCTTAAGTGGTGCACCGAAGATCAGAGCGATGGAAATTATTGACGAATTGGAACCACTGAAACGGGGAGTCTACGGCGGCGCAGTCGGTTATCTTTCCTGGCAGGGAAATATGGATACCGCAATCGCAATTCGAACCGCGGTTATCAAAGATGGTACCTTACACATTCAAGCAGGTGCTGGAGTTGTTGCTGACTCCGTTCCACGAATGGAATGGGACGAAACAATGAATAAAGCACGCGCCGTTTTTCGAGCAGTCGCGATGGCAGAAAGTGGCTTATAAGGGTGAACATTAATGTTATTGATGATCGATAATTACGATTCTTTTACCTACAACATCGTTCAATATCTGGGCGAGTTAGGTGCTGATGTACGTGTGTTCAGGAATGATCAAATCACGGTCGGCGAAATCGAAAACATGGCACCGGATCGGATTGTGATTTCTCCCGGGCCATGTACGCCAAATGAAGCAGGAATTTCTATCGATACGATCAAACGCTATAAAGGCAGGTTACCGATTCTTGGCGTTTGTTTGGGACATCAAAGTATCGGGCAGGCTTTCGGTGGTGATGTAATCCATGCAAGAGAAATTATGCATGGCAAAACGTCGCCCATTCTGCATAACGATCAGGATATTTTTCATGGCTTGAATAATCCCTTTACTGCAACTCGATACCATTCTCTGGTGGTGAGTAAAGAAACATTGCCGGATTGTTTGGAAGTGACTGCATGGACAGAAACTGCAGATGGAAAGTTAGATGAGATCATGGGACTTCGACATAAAGAATATGCAATATCCGGGGTCCAATTTCATCCAGAATCAATTTTGACGCAGCATGGTCACGATATGTTGAAAAACTTTTTGGAGATGTAGTAATGACAATATTGGATCTTCCAGCCGCGGTAGATGCACTGATCAACAAACAAGATATTGATCCAGATTCGATGCGATCAATTATGCGCACCATCATGCAAGGTGAAGCAACTCAAGCACAGATAGGCGCGTTTCTAGTTGGGTTACGCATGAAAGGCGAATCTGTAGAAGAAATTGCCGCCGCCGCCGAAGTGATGCGTGAACTTGCGTCAGGTGTCGAGCTTTCTGATCTGCCTAATACTGTTGATATCGTCGGAACCGGCGGCGATTCTTCTAATAGTTTTAATATTTCAACCACCAGTATGTTTGTTGCTTCAGCAGCTGGCTGTCACGTCGCAAAGCATGGCAACCGAGCAGTCTCCAGCAAATCTGGTAGCGCTGATGTGTTGGAAGCCGCTGGAATAAGATTAGATCTGACACCGGAACAAGTGAAGGAATGTGTAGAAGAAATTGGTGTCGGTTTTATGTTTGCGCCGATGCATCATTCAGCAATGAAGCATGCGATTGGTCCACGAAAAGAACTCGGTGTTCGAACGGTTTTCAATCTGCTAGGACCACTAACAAATCCAGCTTCAGCACCTAATCAGGTGCTCGGTGTTTTTAGTGATCACTGGGTATTACCGTTAGCAGAAGTCTTGCAAAAACTTGGCAGTAATCACGTCATGGTCGTTCATTCTGAAGATGGAATGGATGAGATCAGTATCAGTGCTCCGACGAAAGTAGCCGAACTTAAAAACGGTAAGATTAGTGAATACACGATCGAGCCAGAACAGTTTGGTTTAACTCGCGAAAAAAGCTTAGCCATTGCGGTGACGAATGTTGAATCGAGCCTTGCGATGATGAAGTCAGTACTCGTTAATGAGCAAAGTTCTGCACTCGATATCGTTTTACTAAATGCTGGCTCGGCTATTTATGTTGCCGGACTTGCTGACGATCTAAAATCAGGCATTGAAAAAGCAAGAGAAACGATTGCCAGTGGCGATGCAGAGAAAAAATTGAACAGCCTGATCAAAAAAACAAATCAATTCTGATAAAGACTTCCTGTAATGACAAATCTGAACTTGGACAATACCCCAGACATTCTCAAAAAAATTATTCTCGACAAGGCCGAAGAGGTTGTTGCTAGAAGAAGTCGAATCTCACTCGACGAGATAAAAAGTAAAGCTAAGGATGCAGCACCTGCTCGCGGATTTACAGCAGCAATAAAACGACGGATTAGCGAAGGGCAATTAGCAGTGATTGCGGAAGTAAAAAAAGCCTCGCCAAGTAAAGGTGTGATTAGAGAAAATTTTGATCCTGTCGAAATAGCTATTTCATATGAAAAAGCGGGTGCGACTTGTTTATCAGTTTTGACCGATGAAAAATATTTTCAAGGAAAAGATCAATATTTAATTGATGCTCGAGCGGCTTGTAATATTCCGGTGTTACGTAAAGATTTTATGATCGATCCTTATCAGGTTTATGAAGCAAAAGTGATGGGCGCAGATTGTATTTTGTTAATTGTTGCTTGCCTGGAAGACAAGCAGATGCAGGATTTATCCTGGTTAGCAGCTGAACTGGGTTTAGACGTGTTGGTCGAAGTGCATGATAGAGAAGAGCTCGAACGTGGCTTAATGTTAAGAACACCGTTGATCGGAATTAATAATCGAAACTTACGAACATTTGAAACTAGTCTGCAAACTACAATCGATCTATTGCCGGATATTATGCATGACAGAACCATTGTGACCGAGAGCGGTATTCATACGCCCGAAGATGTTGCAATGATGCGCCGCCATGAAGTCTTTACATTTTTGGTCGGAGAAGCTTTTATGAGAGCAAAAGATCCGGGTCAAAAACTTGAGGAATTATTTGATGTCTGATCAGGAAATTAAACACGAAAAAATTAATTATATCGAGCTTCATGCGAGTGATTTTGAAGCGACAAAACTATTTTTCAATTCAGTCTTCGGATGGATATTTACAGATTATGGCCCTGACTACATGGCATTTTCTAATGCAGGAATGGAAGGCGGGTTTTTCAAGTCTGACCTGGCCTCATCAGCACAGAAAGGTAGCGCGCTGATCGTTTTTTATAGTGATAACCTTGAGCAAACTCAAGTCAAAGTTGAAAATGCAAAGGGATCTATAACGCAATCGATATTCTCATTTCCCGGAGGTCGGCGTTTTCATTTTGCAGATCCAAATGGGAATGAGTTTGCGGTATGGTCAGATGTCGATCTTTAAAGTAAAAAAGTCCTTTCTTTACGGGATTTAGAGTTTTAACAAATACTTATACAGGGGGAATAAACATGAAAAAAATTATAGTACCGGTCATTTTGAGTAGTCTATTTTTGATCGGGTGTTCAGATGATGCAGGAACGGAAAAGGCTGATGCTGATCAGGCCGCGTCTGAACAGGCTGCGGGAACCAAAACTGAAGCAGTAATAAAAGATAATGAAAATGTTAGCAAGCTTTGGGAGAGTTCTGACAGTGAGCTGAAAACTCCAGAGTCAGTAATACATGATCAAAAGCGAAATGTTATATACGTATCCAGTATGAATAGCGGTCCAATGGAAAAAGAAGAAAAAGGTTTTATTTCTAAAATGTCATTGGAGGGTGAGATACTCGAACTAGAATGGTTTAGTAAACCATTATGGTCACCAACGGGAATGGCGATTGCCGGCGATCAACTTTATGTTGCCGACGTTAACAGAGTTGTACAAATTGATCTTGAGACGGCAACGCTCGTTTCAACTTATCCGGTTTCGTCAGCGGTTTTCTTTAATGATGTCGCCGCTGATCAAGATGGCAATGTCTATGTTTCAGATATGATGACAAACAGCATTCACAGGATCAAAGATGGATTTATGAAGCTTTGGGTTACTAGTGAAAAATTGGATACACCAAATGGTTTGACGGTCGCTGGAGAGAACTTGATTGTTGGTAGCTGGGGTGTAATTGACGGTGAAGGATTTTCTACTAGTGTTCCAGGTCGTCTACTTTCGGTTGGGCTATGTGATACTGAAATTTCTGATTTAGGATCCGCTTCCATTGGTAACCTTGATGGAGTGGAACAAATGCCAAGCGGTAATTTTCTCGTAACGGATTGGTTGAATGGGAAATTATTATCCGTAGATCAAAAAGGACAGGCAGAAATGTTATTAGATCTTGAACAAGGATCTGCTGATCATGAATATATTAGCGAAAGTGGTTTAGTGCTAATTCCAATGATGAATAATAATAAAGTGGTTGCTTATAGCTATAAGGAATAGTGATCTGAAGTAATTTGCAGAAAATAAAAAAGGCTCTTATATACAGAGCCTTTTTTGTATCTTGTTACTTGTTTGTTGATTTGAATATAAAAAATAAATATATAAATTACATTCCGTATTTTTTGCGAAATTTATCAACACGGCCAGCCGTATCAACAATTTTTTGTTTACCTGTGTAGAAAGGATGACATTCAGAACATACATCAATATGCAATTCTGGATCTTTCAGTGTTGAGCGCGTTTTGAAGACGCTGCCGCAACTACAAGTAACGGAAATTTCTTCATAGCGTGGGTGTATTTCTGGTTTCATAATTCAGCACATTGTCTAAGGGATCAACTAACGACAATAAGTCTATTAGTCATCCATTAAAGGAAAGCGCGCAATTCTAGCGTTTCCTGTGGTCAAGATGCAAGCGAATTAACCAGTTTTTTCTGATGAATCAGATGATTTAGGTTTTAACTCCAGAACCTCAGCACGATTCATCGGTTTTTGTTTGATTGGCGCTTCGCCCGTCAATTGATTAAGCGTCTCAACTAAACCATCTTCACCTTGGACATTTTCCCACATCATTTTTGATATATTCAAACAAGTTGCCATCGGTGATGCAGACGTATTACGAATCTGATCCAGCTGCCACTGCAAGCCTTCCAAGCGGTTTTTAGTGTGGTTTTGCGCACCTGAGATGACATCCTGAATTGCTTCCTGACGTTTCTGTTCAAATGCTTCAGGATCTTCTTTTGCTAGTTGCATCCATTCATCGAAATCGAAATCGAAATTTGTTATTTGTTCACTCATGATATCTGTCCTTAGTTTTCTTGAGAGTATGTGTTTTTTCAAAATTTGTTGGATAGATATTGCGTCTTAGAAACTCTTTTGTCTAGATGCATGACAGAAATTTGACGTTTGTTTAAAGTAGCACATAAACGAAATTGAAAATGGAAACGAGAATGATTCACATCTACTTATGATTGTTGCATAATGAATGGACTAATAAAGCCACAGCAAAGTAGTGATTTAGGGTACTAATATAAATGAAAATAACGCTTGATCAATTAGCGATCAACAAAAAAGCATTAGTAACAGGTTTTGGTTCCGAAGGTCCTGTGATGCAAAGGTTAATGCAACTTGGTGTTCTCGAAGGCAGTGAGTTGGAAATTATTCGGACTGCACCAGGAGGCGATCCAATCGAAATCCGTGTCATGGGCTATTGCCTTTCTTTACGCAAAGCTGAAGCACAAATGGTTCTTGTGGAGTCGCTTTAGTGGAAAGTAACGAACATGTTATCGCTCTGATCGGGAATCCAAATGCGGGTAAAAGTACTTTATTCAATCAGTTAACGGGTTTAAACCAGAAAATTGGTAACTATCCAGGTGTTACTGTTGAAAAGCGTGTCGGCCAGTTTCAATTAGAACATGTCTCTGTCAGCCTGATTGATTTGCCGGGCACTTACTCACTTTCTGCACAATCTCCCGATGAAATGGTGGTCCTGGATGTATTACGTGGCGAACTTGCAGAACTTAGATCTCCTGAGATGATCTTAATTATTGCTGATGCATCGAACCTTCGACGAAATCTTTATCTTGTTAGTCAACTTTTAGAGTTGGGCTTACCCGTTGTTTTAGTACTCAACATGATGGATCTTGCTCGTGATAATGGGATCCATATTGATGTTGATGCATTAAGCGAGAAACTCCAGGTACCTGTTTTGCCCGTAGTTGCGACAACAGGAGAAGGGATAGAAGCGTTAAAGCAAGCCTTAATAAATGTCATGAAGGTAAGAACAATCCCTACGCTGAATCTACTACCAGAGATTCGTCAAAATGCTCTGACGCTGACAGAGAAGCTTAATACGTGGGGCTGTTCTCTTTCTATGTATGAAGTTGAGCGTGCTTTGATTGATCAAGAAGGCTATGCAGAACAGAGAATTGACGATCAATATGGAGCTGAGATTCTGGATCAAATTAAACAGGTTCGTGCATCCTTAACGCAGGGGCCAAGTCTGGCAACACAAGACGCACGTATGCGATATGGATGGATTAATTCACTACTTGGAGAAATTGAAACTATTGATCTGCCAGACACCGATGAAATTAAAAAAAGCACGACTGAGCGTATAGATCAAATAGTTAGTCACCCGGTTATTGGCAGTGTTTTATTTTTGTTGTTGATGGCTGTGGTTTTTCAATCCGTTTTTGCATGGGCAGCTCCCCTGATGGATTTTATGGATGGGGCAACCGCAAGTATTGGCCATTGGTTAGAATCATTTTTACCTGAAGGCGCACTTAGAAGTTTGTTGGTTGATGGCATTATTGCAGGGGTTGGAAGTGTGATCATTTTTTTACCACAGATTTTGATCCTGTTTGCTTTTATTATCTTTTTGGAAGATAGCGGTTACATGGCGCGAGCTGCCTTTATGGCTGATCGTGTAATGCGTAGTGTCGGGCTTTCGGGGCGATCATTTATTCCGATGTTATCGAGCTTTGCTTGTGCTGTACCAGGTGTAATGGCAACAAGAACAATATCCGACAAACGTGATCGTATTGCTACGATGATGGCAGCTCCTTTTATGACTTGCTCTGCACGCTTACCGGTTTATGCATTGTTGATAGCTGCATTTGTACCGAAACAAACCTGGCTTGGAGGAATAATCAATCTTCAGGGGTTAGTTTTGCTAGGTTTATATTTGCTTGGAATTTTGGGCGGCGTTATTACCGCTTTGCTACTAAAGAGAACCTTGTTACGTGGGCCCGCACCGACTTTCTTAATGGAAATGCCGCCTTATCGTTGGCCGAGTTTGATGTCTGTTCTGATCAAATTATGGGAACGTGGAAAGATTTTTTTGCGAAGAGCTGGGACGATTATATTCACTGTCGCTGTATTGATTTGGGCACTCGCTTATTTTCCGCATCCAGAATCAGTTCATCAGCAATTTGAGCAACAACGAAATACTGGTCAATTGGAAAATGTGGGTCAAGAAGAAATGCGTATTTTTGATCTTGATAATCAAGAGTCCGCAATTTATCTTGAACAAAGTTACCTTGGGCGTGCAGGTAAGCTTATCGCCCCTGTTTTTCAACCTTTAGGTTGGGACTGGAAAGTCTCTGCGGCTGTCGTTGCCTCTTTTCCAGCAAGAGAAGTTGTAATTGCTGTTCTAGGGACGATCTATGCGGTAGGTGGGGATGTTGATGAAGAAGATGGAAGTTTGATTAATCGAATTAAATCTTCTATTTGGCCCGACGGCAGTAATGTTTTTACGACTCCAATGGCTGTTGGTTTAATGATTTTCTATGCTTTCTGCTTACAATGCGTTGCAACAATAGCGACAATTAAACGTGAGACCGGTACATGGCATTATCCAGTTATTTCCTGGGTTTATATGACGAGTCTTGGTTATTTTGGGGCGTTATTAATTTTCCAATTGTGGTCCTGATTATGTGGGATATACAAACCATTCTCGCCTTGATTGTTGTTGTAATTGTCGCCGCTAAGCTTGTCTACGATCAAATAAATAAATCCCGACAGAGTAAATTATCTGGGAGTTGTAAGAGCTGTAAGGGAGGGTAGAAGGCAGGCTATTTCGATAGTAATAAAGTATTGGTTTGTGGCATTTACAAGTAGAATAAATGCTTTGAGTCAATAACTTGACTATGATAGTATCGACTTGGAAGATGAAAGAAGGGTCATCTATAGAATGTGAATCATGCTACGGTATCGGGAAGAACTAGAATGGAACACGGCTTGAAGATGAACACTGAACTGCTCAATGAATGTGACAATAAGCCAACTGAAGAAGAGTTATCCAGAATTAAGCTCTTTAATGGCGTAAATCTTTCATCAATTGTCCCTCTTCTGGGAAACTGCTCCATATATACTCTAGATCAAGGCGAAACCTTGCTGAAGGCAGGTCAGTCTGAAGACTTTATGTATCTTGTTCTCACAGGTACTTTGAAAATATTTTTGCGTGAAGATGATGATCAACCGATTACCGTGCTTGGTGAAGGTGAAAGTGTGGGTGAGGTTTCCATTCTTGATCAACAACCAACTTCGGGATTTGTAGTTGCAGATCAAAGGACACGTCTACTTAGAATAGATGAAGATACTCTTTGGAAGATTGTAGATGTCTCTCACGCTGCTTCTCATAATTTATTGCGGACTTTGGCTTATCGTCTAAGATTTGGAAATTCTGTGATGCATAAAATCCAGAACCTTCTTAAGGAGTATGAATATGACGCGACAGTAGATCCTCTGACGGGATTTTATAATCGTCGATGGCTGAATAAAATGTTAGAAAGACTTGTTCATCGTTGCCAGAGTGAGGAGGGAGGTCGTCCACTTTCAATGATCATGATGGATATCGATCATTTTAAGAAATTTAATGATACGTATGGACATTTAGCCGGTGATCGAGCGCTTAATTCAATTGCAAAATCGTTGATCGAGCATTTGCGTCCAGAAGATACCATTACGCGCTATGGTGGAGAGGAGTTTCTTGCAGTTTTACCTGATTCGGATATACATGATGCAGCACAAGTTGCGGAGCGTTTGCGTACTGCGGTTGAAGAAACAGAATTATTCGCTGTGGAAGGAGAGTCATTAGCACCTTTAACACTTTCACTAGGAATCGCACAGCTACAGTTGCATGATAATCAAGAAAGTCTAATAGGTTCTGCAGACAAGGCCTTGTATAGAGCTAAGGGTAAGGGTCGAAATCAGGTGAGTAGATAAGCAATTTTCAAAGAGTAAGATCCTGATACTAAGATAATTCTTCAGAAGCTCTTAGCTGGTGCAGCTTCGCATAAGTACCTTGTTTGCTGATCAAATCTTGGTGTGTTCCAGACTCAACAATTTGCCCTCCTTCCATAACAAGAATTCTATCTGCATTTTCTATCGTCGATAAGCGATGAGCAATGATAATACAAGTACGTCCTTTTCGTAGTCGTTCGAGAGCTTCCTGAATATATCTTTCTGAAGCGGTATCTAACGCGGAAGTTGCTTCATCCAGGATCAAAACGGGAGCATCCTTTAATAACGCACGAGCAATTGAAAGGCGTTGACGCTGTCCTCCAGAAAGTCGAGCACCTTTTTCACCAATTAAAGTATCCA
>JBGCGE010000030.1:0-114832 GCA_045110495.1 Gammaproteobacteria bacterium | reverse complement strand
CAGCCTTTAAAATCATCGTCGCGAATAGAAAGCCATAGAGCTTTCCCTTTACCGCTACCTGTATTAAATGAATGGCCAAGATAATGCTCACCGACTTTCGTAAGAAAAGCTCTTACAGCGGTGTTAGCAGAATCTGATGCGGTATTGTATACAGCCATACTTTATTGAGCCTTGTAACTAGAAATATACCCCAAAAGTGGGGTATAACAACACGAGGCAAAACATCGAAAATGAGATCTAATCACCGAATTTTCCTAGTTATCTTAAGTAAGCCAGCCATTTGTTCGTAAATATACCTCAGTAAATGAATGCACCATGCTAGTGTTGAACGAATTATGTTCAGAAACGATCAATGTAACCTTAATCCCATTAACACACTTCCCAAGCTACATTTAACAACAGATCAAAAATTCAGAGTGTGAGTTTTTTCACAAGTATATGTAAAAGATTGAAAATTAAGTAAGGATATTTTTTAGTTGAATCAACCTAACCAATCTTTAAATTAATAGAATCTTCTTATTTATTTCAGGAATCAATTCAATAGAGAGTCGACTTTTTGATCTTTTCGACAAGTTGTATGTAATTTGTTAACCGACAACTTTTTGTGATCAAAATCGCATTTTTTACCTATCTTCTTTTTGATTTTGGGACTATGCTTTTAGTTAGACATTCTCTGTAGTATTTGTCAGTAGTCCAGTTATCCTTGACCTATGCTAATTTTTTATGGAACTGAACTGAGGGGTGATGTTGCGCATGACCACCTTGAGTGGTAAGCCTGATTTGCCCGGGGAAGTTCCTCGATTGAACCCACGGTTCAAGTCGCAGGTCTACAACGGTATTATGGAGAGTGTCGCTTTTTTCTGATCAAAAACATCTTTTTTTGATCTCAATTACAAAACTTAAAATCCGAGACAAGTTAGACTTAAAATTTCGTTGTTAAACTGAGAGGTGAGTGGGTTCTATAATTAGATCCTTCACTGTTTTCAGGATGACCTGGTTTTTTTAATGAGCCAGCTTCTTCACGGTTAAACATTAAATCGGAAGTGGATCACATCTCCATCCTGGACGATATATTCCTTACCTTCTAAACGCCATTTTCCGGCTTCTTTCGCACCTTGCTCGCCGTTGTTTGTTACGTAATCTTCATAAGCGACAATTTCAGCACGTATAAAGCCTCGTTCAAAATCGGTATGTATGACGCCAGCAGCCTGCGGTGCGGTTGCGCCGACTTTTACGGTCCATGCGCGAACTTCTTTTTCTCCTGCGGTAAAGTAGGTTTGCAGGTCGAGGAGGGCGTAGCCAGCACGGATTATTCGATCGAGTCCTGGTTCTTCCAGGCCTAGATCATCTAGAAATTCTTGTTTATCTTCTTCATCTAAACTGGCAATTTCTGCTTCTATCGCCGCACATACGGGGACTACTGATGCACTTTCTTTCGATGCAATTTCTGTCAGTTGATCAAGCAGTGGATTATTTGTTGCGCCGTCTTCGGCAATATTCGCCACGTAAAACATTGGTTTTGCGGTAATCAGGTGAAAACTTTTGAGGATATGTTTTTGATCATCATCCAGTTCCATTGATCGAACAGGATTACCTTCGCCTAACCATGCCTCTATTTGTTGCAGAAATTCGATCTGTTCGTTGGCATCTTTATCCCCACTACGTCCTTTTTTGCGTAATCTTTCTAAACTTTTTTGAACGGAGTCGAGATCGGCTAAAGCCAGTTCGGTATTTATCGTTTCGATATCAGACAGAGGATTGATTTTGCCATCAACGTGGATCACATTTTCATCTTCGAAACAGCGTACAACGTGCGCTATCGCGTTTGTTTCACGAATGTGGGATAGAAACTGGTTTCCGAGTCCTTCGCCTTTTGACGCGCCAGCAACCAGGCCTGCAATATCGACAAATTCCATGGTGGTTAACAGGATTTTTTGTGGATTGACTATTTCTGCAAGTTTGTTGATCCGCGGATCGGGAACTTCAACAATGCCGACGTTTGGATCAATCGTACAAAACGGATAGTTTTCCGCATCAATATCGGCACTGGTGAGTGCGTTGAATAAGGTTGATTTACCGACGTTAGGTAAGCCGACAATGCCACATTTGAATCCCATGCTGTTTAATCCTGTTTCCGATGTAATTCATTCATCGCTTT
The DNA here is from genome assembly GCA_045110495.1 of Gammaproteobacteria bacterium. Taxonomy (GTDB): domain Bacteria; phylum Pseudomonadota; class Gammaproteobacteria; order CAJXQU01; family CAJXQU01; genus CAJXQU01. Next base: position 112,674 of record JBGCGE010000030.1, on the reverse strand, counting down.
CTGTAAATTTCCTGACAAAATATCAGGCATAAATTCCAGCGTACGTGAAATTACATTTTGAATTTCAATTTCTTCTGTTGAGGTAGGTCTGTTAAGTACATACTTACTTACGTCAGATCCAGTACCCGGATGACCTATTCCAAGCCGGATGCGTAAATATTGATCAGAATTAAAACGGCTGGTGATATCTCTAAGTCCGTTATGTCCCCCATGACCGCCGCTTTCTTTTATACGAAGAGTACCCGGATCCAGATCTAACTCGTCATGGATGACGAGAATTTTCTCGATTGGTATTCGGTAGAAAGTGGCTAATGCGCCAACGCTTTGGCCAGATCTATTCATGAAAGTCGATGGCTTTAATAACCAACAATCTTGATCAGGTGTTTTAATTCTTGCGGTGTCTCCGAAGAACTTAGACTGAGCCTGAAAAGTGATGTTATGTTCTTTTGCAAGCTCGTCTAAAAACCAAAACCCGACATTATGTCGGGTTTGAGTATATTCAGATCCTGGATTACCCAGGCCAACGATGAGATCAATTTTAGAAGCCATTAGTTTAGTTTGGAGCTAGCAAGATTTTAGATCCGTTTTATAAACTAACAGGTGAAGATACTAACTTTCTTCATCTTCTCCTTCAGCAGAATCTTCCGCATCTGTTTCACCTTCAGGTGCTACTGGCGCATCATCTTCAATTACTGCCGCTCTTCTGGTGTGAACTGACGCAACAGGTTGACTATCGTCACCACCGTGGAGAAGGGCATTAATTTCAACATTTTCTGGCATTTTAAGATCAGAAAGGTGAATAGTTTGATCAAGGGCAACTTCAAGCATATCGATTTCAATAAACTCAGGAAGATCAGCCGCAAGACAGCTAACTTCAATTTCGTTCATATGATGATTGATTGAACCACCATCTTGTTTAACACCAATACATGCTTCTTCATTAATATAGTGAAGAGGAATGTTCATGGTTAATTTGTGCGTTTTATCGATGCGTAAAAGGTCAAGATGCATAATTGTATTTTTTGCAGGATGACGTTGCATGTCTTTTAGCACGACACTTTCTTCTTTTCCCTCTAAATCTAACGTCAAAATAGAAGAATAAAAGGCTTCATTCTGTAGTCTTTTTTCAAGCTCAGTATGTTTGAGTTGAAAAGAAACAGGATCTTTTTTGGTTCCGTAAACGATGCCTGGAACCAGGCCAGCATGACGTAGGCGGCGGCTCGCACCTTTCCCTAGATCATCACGCTTTTCAGCAACAATTGTAAAATCACTCATGTGAAACTCCACTTAATAACAACATAAAATAAAACGTAGATCCGCGACCAGAATCTACGCAAGAAAATTTCTTAAATAAACTTAATCAACAAACATAGAGCTAAGAGATTCGCCGGAACTGATGCGGTTAATACTCTCGGCCAATAATCCAGAAACGCTCAATTGTCGAATTCGATCACAGGCTGCTGCCTGTTCTGAGAGCGGTATTGTATCCGTTACTACGAGTTCGTCCAGTTTTGAGTTACTAATGTTTTCTAAGGCATTACCTGACAAGACTGGATGCGTACAATAAGCGACAACTTTTTTAGCTCCGTAGCCTTTTAAAGCACCTGCTGCCTGACAGAGCGTACCTGCGGTATCTACGAGGTCATCAATGATGACGCAAGTTCGGCCTTCAACGTCGCCAATAATGTTCATTACTTCAGCAACATTCGCTTTAGGACGTCGTTTATCAATAATTGCCAGATCTGCATCATCTAACCTTTTTGCGAGTGCTCTTGCACGAACAACACCACCAACATCAGGAGAAACAACCATTAGATCCGGGTATTTATGCTTCCAGACATCGGCGAGTAAAACCGGAGATGAATAGACATTATCGAGAGGCATATCAAAAAAGCCCTGGATTTGATCGGCGTGTAAATCAACGGTGAGAACTCTATCTGTCCCTACTGCTCCAATTGTATTAGCAACAACTTTTGCTGTTATTGGTACACGTGCTGAACGTGGACGACGATCTTGTCTTGCATAACCCAAATAGGGAATAACTGCGGTAATTCGTTGTGCTGAAGCACGTCTAAGCGCATCAACCATAACCAGCAATTCCATCAGATTATCGTTGGTTGGTGCACAGGTAGGTTGAATAATATAGACATCTCGGCCACGTACGTTTTCGCCGATATCGACTAATATTTCCCCATCACTGAATTTGCCGACCTGGGCTTTTCCCAGCGGGATATGTAAGTGGGAGGCGATTGCCTGTGAAAGTTTCGGGTTAGCATTTCCCGAAAAGATCATCATTGATGGAAGTGCCACGGTAATCCTCGCAAACTTCGTTAGAGATAGAAAAATGGCTGGGGCGGCAGGATTCGAACCTACGAATGCCAGGATCAAAACCTGGTGGCTTACCGCTTGCCGACGCCCCAATTATTTTTAGCGAACCAGAAGTTACTATGGCTCTTTGGCTAATCGATCTAATAAAGGTGATCTATTTAGCCCTTTTACAATATATCCCGTCCACTTTTCAGGCAATTTTTGCGCCACCTCTTTAGCAGTGGGCTTGTCTGGATAAGCGCAGAATACACATGCACCTGTTCCGGTCAGTCTTGCCTGACTGTTTTCGCCGAACCATTTAAAAACTTGTTCAACTTCAGGATACTTACTACGAACTACTAATTCGCAGTCATTTTTGCTGTCTCCAGCAATAAAGGAGTGCATTTTGATGGGAGTCGTATCTCGTGTCAATTGGGAATTTGAAAAGATTTCCGCTGTGGATATATGTACGTTTGGATTAACTAGTAAATACCAGGGCATTTTTGCTTCAAAATCAGTTAGTTTTTCTCCAACTCCTTCCGCCCAGGCTGTATGGCCATACAGGAAAAATGGAACATCTGCGCCTAATTCAAGACCAATTTTTGCCAGGTCTTTTATTTCCAGGTTCAGCCTCCAGAGTTTATTTAATGCGATTAAAGTTGTTGCAGCGTCAGAACTTCCACCTCCAATCCCTCCACCCATTGGGAGTTTTTTATCGATGAAAATATCTGCACCCCAATCTGTATTAGAAATTTCTTGTAAGCGATTTGCAGCTTTTATGATCAGGTCTTCAGGTTCTTCGACCCCTTTTATCTCTGTGCAACGTCGAATTATCCGATCATTGCGAACGTTAAATCTAAGCTCGTCGCAGAAATCGAGAAATTGAAATAAAGTTTGTAATTCGTGATAACCATCTTCGCGACGGCCAGTTATGTGTAGGAATAAATTGATCTTTGCCGGAGCAGGCCAGGGAAGTTCGGTCATGCTCAATTTAAAAATGTTACTCGGAAGTGATCCATTCGCTAACGGCCATCTTTATTTTCAAATGACTATTTTCGATAGTCAATTTTGTTGGCAAATAATAACCATCTTTATGAATATATTTAGAAATTTTGATATCCCAGCCAGCTTGCTTTAGTTCGGCGAGGCGCTCATTGCTATCCAACACAATGTCTCGACCTGGATCCTCAGGGTACGGCAAACCGCGTAACCAGTAACCTAAACCACTGACAGGAAATTTAAACCCTAAGGTCTTATTCATCAACGTTTCTGGATCTATCGCAGTCTGTTCCGTACCGTCGGGTAGTAGAATAGAGACGTTTTCAGGAGCACCACTTAGATGATAGAGACCTTGACTGAAAGGCGCGGTAAAGCGGATATCATATAATTGATCTTGCTGCTTCCAACGGATACTTGAAGCGAAACCATCATCCTTTGATTGTATAAAAGCACGGCTATTCATTCGCCAGTATTTCAACTCTGAAATATGGATTTTGTGTGCCTCCCATTGATCAAAAACAGGTGATTCTGTAGTCAGCTTGGGAAGGGGTAAATTTAAATTTGCACAGCCTGAAATTACAAAGAATACTAAGCCTAAGAAAAATATTCTCATGGAATGATTGCTCATATTTATTTTTAATTTATTACTTTAGATTTGATCTTAATATGTGAAGTTTAGTGTTTTTTAAGCATAAATTATTGTTAAGAAGTACTATCGTTAATGAATTCTAGTTTAAGGATTCATGCGTTTCAAAACTTCGAGTAATTTTTCATCTTCCGGCGTAGTTTTTAAAGCACTATTGAGAATTTCGCGAGCTTCTTTTTTATCACCTTTTACCCATAAGACTTCACCTAGATGTGCAGAAACTTCTGGATCGTCATTCAATTCTTTTGCTTTTCTGAGATATTTGACTGATTCTTCAAGTTTGCCTAGACGATAAAGTACCCAACCCATGCTATCAAGAATATAGAAATTATCGGGGCTTAAATCCAATGCTTTTTTGATAAGGTCGTGAGCTTCTGCATAGCGATCTGTGCGATCAGCGAGCGTGTATCCAAGCGCATTGAGGACATCAGCATTATTTGGATTATGTTTGATGATCAATTTCAAATCTTTCTCGAACAAATCTAACCGGCCCATTTTTTCGGCTAGCATGGCTCGGCTGTATAAAAGATCAGGATCGTGATCATTTCCAATAGCTTCGTCAAAGATTAATTTTGCTTCTTCAAGTTTTCCTTCTTCGATTAAGATCTCGGTCTCGACTCGAGTTAGCTGAATTTTTTGGGGTTGATTGTAGGGTTGAATTTTGGTCAGAATAGCTCTTGCTTCATCTGGTTTTCCAAGTCGCGCTTTAGTAATTGCAATTTTGATCTGAGCATCAAAATAATTGGGACTGGTATTTCCGATCGCTTCATACCAGGTGATAGCACCTTCAAGATCTTTCTCAAACTCTGCGATTTGGCCAAGGTAGTAGCTGGATTCATTAACCAGTATTTGTTTACTGATCATATATTCAAATTGTTCTTTCGCTTCTTTCGCGTGATTTGTCTGCAAGTTCAACAGACCCAAAGCATAGTGTGCATCTGTACTTTCGGGATGAGAGACTGTGAGTGCCTTAAAACCATCTCTAGCCTCATCGTAGCGGCCAAGATCGGCTAATAACCGAGCATGAGCAATACGATAATCAAAACTGTCGGGATTCTTTTCTAATAAGCCTTCGAGATATTGAAAAGCTGCTTGCTTGCTGCCTTCCTTTTCAAGGACACCAATATAGACCAATTGGTAGTTTTCATCTTCAGGAGCAAGTTTTGTTACTTTTTCAATAATACTTTTAGCTTTTGTATTATCTCCAGAACGTAATGTAAGCAAACCATAGGCGAACATGGCGTCTTTATCATTCTGGCGAGTCGCCATGAGGCGATCCATGACGTTCAGTGCAGTTTCTTTATCCTCAGGTTTATTCAGGAAGTTGGCCAGCATTTGCATTGCATTACCAGTATCTTCAGGATGTTTTTGCAGGATGGTTTCCATCGTTTCAAATGCTTCGTCCGACTGACCATTACGAATGTGCATTGCCGTAAGTACTTGATGTGCTTCCATATTCTCAGGATCATATTTGACCCAGAGCTTAGCCGCATTTAATGCTTCTTTATCCTTTCGTGCATAGATCATAATCCGCGTAGCGCGTTCTGCCAGTGCCGGATCTTTAATATGTTGAGTTAAATCGACATAATTCTCGATAGATAAATCAATTTCACCTCGTTGTCCTGCAATTTCAGCAACCATTAATTTATAAAGTACATCTCCGCTCAGGTCTGAAGGTTTATTCTTGGGTGATTGGGAACTCTTTGGAGCCTTCGCAGTAGTGGCTTTTGGAGTTTCAACCGGTGGTTCTGGTGTTGGTGGTTGTTGCGGTTCTACAGCGGTGCTAATGCTACTGCAACCTACCGATCCGATTGTAAGACTCAGCGCTGCGGCTATAGAAGTAATTCTGATAATGTTTGAGGTGTTTTTCATACTTGTATTCAAGATAAAAATTTCGTTGATTGTAGACGTATAATATATACTTTTCACAAGGTAAACTATCTACTATGGATTGCAAGAAGGTAAGATAAGTTCAATAGTTTACATTTGATACCATTACTGGCCAGTAAAAAGCTTAATGCAAAACATATACCCACACTCAGTGTTTGAATAAAAAGATCTTCATATGTCCTTGTCCGTTTTCGGAGTTAATCACAAAACTGCTCCTGTCTCTATTCGAGAGAATGTTGCTGTTGACGCCGATGGAATGGTTACCGCGTTGCGGAGCATCATCAACCAGGAGAGCGTTATTGAAGCAGTTGTGCTTTCCACATGTAATCGAACAGAGGTTTATTGTTACCACGATAATCTCTTCGATGATCAAAATAAATTTGCGATAAATTGGCTTAGTGAGCATTTTAATCTTGAGGAAGTAGTTCTAGAACCTTATTTATTCTCACTAAAGGGGGATGATTCCGTTCGACACCTACTAAGAGTTGCTTGTGGTCTGGATTCTATGGTTCTGGGTGAACCGCAGATTTTAGGACAAATAAAAGAAGCCTACCGAGTTGCTGCTGACACGGGTACCGTTGAGAAAACGCTCAATAAATTATTTCAACATTCCTTTTCAGTTGCTAAACGAGTCAGAACCGACACCGAGATTGGTTCAAGCCCAGTTTCAGTCGCATTTGCGGCAGTCAGATTAGCACAACAGGTATTTGGAGATCTGAGCGACAAAACTGCATTAATGATTGGGGCAGGGGACACGGTTGAACTCGCCTCGCAGCACCTGCAGGATAATGATTTAGGGCGAATGATTATCGCAAATAGATCAATTGAAAAAGCGCAGGTTTTAGCTTCTCGATTTAATGGTTACGCGATTGCTTTGAAAGATCTTCCACTACATCTCGCGGAAGCAGATATTCTGATCTCATCAACTGCCAGCCAGCTTCCTATCTTGGGCAAAGGTGCCGTAGAGCGAGCGCTTAAAGAGCGTAAGCGTAAACCGATGTTTATGATCGACATTGCCGTTCCCAGAGACATAGAGACTGAGATCGGTATGCTAGATGACGTCTATCTTTATACAGTTGATGATTTAGAAACCGTGATCGAAGAAAACCAGAAGTCACGTCAGACAGCCGCTCTACAAGCCGAAGAAATTATTCTGGCGGAGACACGGAATTTTATCGGTTGGCAGCAATCATTAGATGCAGTTTCGACGGTGCGCGCATTGCGCGAAAATATCCAGGCACCGCAGAAAGAATTGATCAAAAAAGCTAAACAGCATTTAGCGCGAGGTGAAGATCCTGAAAAAGTGATCGAGGCGTTAGCAAGAGGTCTCACACAAAAATTCACTCACATGCCTAGCGTCAAACTTCGCGGAGCCTCGGCAGATCGGCAAGAAGAATTGATCAAGGCTGTTAAGGAATTATTTGATCTTTCCTAAGTTTCTGCGGCATAACTTAAGTCCCAAGTCTTATTCAGCAATAACAGTTTGTTCACGAGTTATAAATTTAATCAGGAATTATTGTTGTTCTTTCTGACAGCATCAGCGAAGCTCTGAACCACATCTTCTGTTTCTTCCCAACCCATGCAAGCATCTGTGACACTTTGACCATAGGTTTCGGCTTTTCCATCAACGAGATTTTGCCGACCACCGATCAAATTACTTTCCAACATGATCCCAAAAATTCGATCTTCACCATTAGCAATTTGATCGGCGACTTCTTTACCTACATCAACTTGTTTTTCATGATCTTTATAACTATTTGCGTGGCTGCAATCGACAATTAAACGGTTTGATAAACCGGCTTTATCGAGTAGTTTCGATACTTGGTCAATGCTCGCAGTGTCGTAATTAGGCTTATCGCTGCCACCGCGTAAGATGACGTGGCAGTCAGGATTTCCGTTCGTAGCAATAATTGCAGAACGACCTTCTTTTGTCGTGCCGAGGAAATGATGCGGGTGTGATGAGGATAAAATTGCATCAACTGCTATTTGTAAACCGCCATCAGTCGCGTTTTTAAAACCGATAGGACATGAAAGACCCGAGGCTAATTCCCGGTGAACCTGACTTTCAGTTGTTCTTGCACCAATCGCACCCCAGGAGATCAAATCTGTTACGTATTGTGGACTAATTGGATCAAGGAATTCGGTTCCTGTTGGAACACCTTTTTCAGCCAGATCGAGCAATAATTTTCTGGCAACTCGTAGACCTTTATTAATTTCAAAACTGTCATCAAGGTTAGGATCGTTAATCAAACCTTTCCAACCAACAGTGGTGCGAGGTTTTTCAAAATAGACACGCATGACGATGAAAAGGTCATCTTTTGTTTTTTCGACCAATTCTTTGAGTCGATCCGCATATTCCAATGCCGCGTCAACATCATGTATCGAGCAAGGACCGGTGATCATCAATAACCGATCATCATCCCCACGCATGATGTCCTGGATTGCTTTTCTTGCACTAAGTACAGTTCGTGTGGCGTTCTCAGAAAGTGCGAGTTCAGAAATTAATTTTGCTGGTTCGATTACTTCGTGGATTTCATCGATGCGTAAATCATCAGTTTTCATGTTCATTTTGTTCGTTTTAAGTATAGTGTCTGGCGCGGTGTGTCTGCGAGTTTATGGGATGTTTTTATACGTTTATTATCGTTAAGCAGAATAACATAACATATAATTTGGAAGTATCAGAGATAATAATAAGGATCATGAATAATTTTTTTCTAAAACACATCGGTGCAATCTTATTTTTGCTTACCTGTCAGATCAATAATTTGGTGCTTGCGGAACCGATAAATGATCCAGTTGAAGTCTTTGTTAGTATTTTGCCACAAAAATATTTTGTCGAGCGGATCGCCGGTAATTATGCCAACGTTGAGGTAATGGTAACGCCAGGTCAAAGCCCAGAGACTTACGATCCATCACCGAAGCAACTAGCGCAATTATCTCTGGCAGATGTCTATTTTTCCATAGGGGTTCCTTTCGAAAAAGTTTGGATGTCGCGAATGAGAACGATCAGCAATGAGCTTTTAATAGTTGATTCTAGTTTTGAGACTGAATCCGATCATGCTGAGCATGGACATGAAGATCCACATATCTGGACAAGTCCGGTTCATGTGAATTTGATTGCTGATCAAATTCTGGAAGCTTTACTAAAAAAAGATCCAAAACATGAGAGTGAGTTTCGAAAAAATCATGAAAGCTTCAAAAATGATCTAAAAGTGCTGCATCAAGAAATTCAAACAATGCTAAGAAAATGGGCTGGCAAAGGCGTTTTTTTAGTTATGCATCCTGCGTGGGGTCATTTTGCGGAGGCGTATCAATTAGAACAGATAGCAATCGAACATGAGGGTAAAAGCCCCAGTGCAAAATCATTACAATATTTGATTAACAGAGCGAAGCAAGAAAACATTAAGGTTGTGTTTATTCAAGATCAACATAGTAGTCGTATGGCAGATACGGTTGCAGCAGAAATCAACGCAAAAGTTGTACGCCTCGATCCATTGGCAATAGATTATTTACAAAATATGCGTAAGGTGGCAGAAGCTCTTGCAGAGTCACTTTGCGAGGCCACACATCAAAAATGAATAACACATTAATTAAATTGGAAAATGTTTCTTTTGGCTATGGCGGGCCAACGGTATTGCAGGATATCGATCTGGAAATTAACAAAGGTGAATTCATTGGTCTGGTAGGACCAAACGCGGGCGGTAAAAGTACTTTGTTGAAATTGATTCTGGGGTTGTTAAAACCTACCCGAGGTCGAATTACGTCATTTGGAAAACCGGTTAAAGAAGGTCGAGTAAGAATTGGATATTGTCCGCAGTACACACAATTTTCCAGGAACTATCCAATTACTGTTGAAGAAGTAGTTTTGATGGGGCGCTTAGGCAAAACCCGTGTTTTGGGTGGCTATTCCAAAGAAGATAAGGAAATTGCCCATTCAGCAATGCGATCCACCGAAGTTGACTCGATTAGATTGGAAAATATTTCTGATCTTTCTGGTGGCCAATTACAGCGTGTTTTGATCGCAAGAGCACTCGCCTGCGAGCCTGAAATTTTGATCCTTGATGAACCAACAGCCAATATTGATCAGCGAGTCGAAGTAGATATATTCCAACTTTTAAAACAGTTCAACGAGCGGATGACGATTATTGTCGTATCGCATGACATAGGATTTATTTCTGAATATGTCACGCGTGTTGCCTGTTTGAACAAAACGCTTGTTTGCCACGAAACCTCCGAATTAACTGGAGAATCTATCGAAAAGTTATACGGCAGTCATGTCAGTATGATCGAGCATAACCACTGATGGACTTTTTCTCAGCACTTTCGGATCAAAACTTTTTACGCTATGCGTTAATTGCAGGATTGTTAGCAAGTATCGGTTGTGGTGTGGTTGGAACTTATGTTGTCGTTCGCAATATTGGATACCTTGCTGGTGGAATCGCACATGCAGTTTTAGGTGGAATGGGTATTGCGTATTTTCTCGGACAACCACCTTTGGGTGGCGCTATTCTCACCGCTTTGCTAGCCGCATTAGTAATTGGTTGGGTGAGCCTGCGGTGGAAGCAAACCGAAGACAGTTTGATCGGTGCATTATGGGCAGTTGGGATGGCCGTTGGGATCATTTTTATTTCGCAGACACCAGGCTATAACGCGGATTTAATGAGCTACTTGTTTGGTAATATTTTGCTTGTTTCAAAATCCGATCTATTTCTGATGGCAGGACTTGATCTGGTAATTTTGATCTGTGTTGGATTATTTTATAAACAGTTTCAGGCCGTCACGTTTGATGAAGAATTTTCTCGGCTGCGTGGTGTGCATGCAGAGATATATTATCTGCTTTTATTGTGCCTGGTTGCATTAACCGTTGTGTTGTTGATAAGAGTGGTTGGCTTGATTCTGGTAATAGCCTTATTGACATTGCCCGCTGCAATCGCACGACAGTATTTTGGAACTTTGTTTAAAATCATGTGTTTATCTATTGTAATCGGTGGTACTTTGACGCTTGGTGGATTGGTGATTTCTTATGAACAGGATTTGCCATCAGGTGCAACGATTATTCTGGTTGCTGGAATGGTATTTTTTGTTTCAACCATCGTGACTAAATTTTGGAGAGGAATAATAGCCAAGCGGCTGGATTAAAAAGTTACAGAAGTTTGAGAAGGGATATGAATATTATGAAAAAATTATTGTTTATTGTGTTAATAGGTTTATCTAATTTACTGACCACAGGTTGTGCGACTAACCCCGTTACTGGAAAGTCAGATTTTGTGACAATTTCTGAGGATCAGGAAATCGCTATGGGTCGACAAGGACATGCGGAAGTAATGAAGCGCTACACGCTTTATGAGAACCCGGAACTTCAGAATTATGTGCAACGTGTCGGTAAAAAGCTGGCAGCGGAAAGTCATCGGCCAGAACTGGTTTATCGCTTTCATGTATTAGACAGCACAGAAATTAACGCGTTTGCGCTTCCTGGTGGGTATATTTATATCACACGAGGTTTGATGTCATACCTGAATTCTGAAGCAGAGTTTGCCGCTGTATTGGGACATGAGATTGGCCATGTTACGGCTCGTCACAGTGTACGACAGGCAAGCGCGGCACAGGTCGCTGGAATTGGAGCAACGATAGGTGCGATTTTTCTTCCTCAATTACGGACTCAAGCAGGACAGCAGGTTGTTAATATGGCTGGCGGTGCATTGTTGAGTGGTTACGGACGGCAACACGAGCTGGAGTCTGATCGTTTAGGCGCAGAGTATCTCGCGCGTACAGGATACACACCACAAGCTATGCTAGACGTCATTTCTGTTTTGAAAGATCAGCAGGTTTATGATCAAGCGCTAGCAAAAGAAGAAGGTCGTGAGCCACGTCAATATCATGGTGTATTTGCTTCCCACCCTGATAATGATACCCGCTTGCAGGAAGTCGTTGCCGCTGCTAACAAATATAAGAAAACCGGCAATGAGATCAAAAACCAGTCAGAATATCTAGCATTACTAGAGAACTTAGTTATTGGTGAGAGTGCAAGAGAAGGTGTGCTTCGGGATGGTAATTTTTACCACACTGAAATGGGATTTGCGATGAGCTTTCCGAGAGGTTGGAAGGTGCAAAATTTACCGGACCGACTTGTTGCCAGTTCGCCAGATGGCGGTGCAATTTTGCAAGTTGGTGTAGAGGATATTAACAAACGCATTTCACCTCGCGAATTTATGCGCACGAGACTGAAACTCGATCCCTTAAAAGCGGAAGGCAAGCTCAATCCAGATGGTTTGGATGGTCACAGTGCTGTGGCACCAATCAAAACAAGCTTTGGGACACGTGATTCAAGATTTAATGTGATCTATCTGAATGATAGTGCATTTATTCTGGCTGGGGTGGTTAAAGATGAGAGTCAAATACCCGCCTACGATAAAGCGTTTCTAGCTTCTGCAAAGAGTTTTCATCGAATTACAAACAAAGAAAGAGAACTCGCTAAGCCTCTTAGATTACATATGATCAAAGTTAAGCCAGGGATGACCATCGCGAAATTGGCCAAGCAGACCCCTTTTACAGATCATGCGGAAGAAAGGCTTAGATTATTGAACGGATTATTCCCTGCTGGTGAGGTTAAGCCTGGTCAAATAATTAAAATGGTTAGATAAGTTGTTGGAACTTTATATTTGAGTGCTAGTCATATATAGCACGTTCTATTTTATTGAACGCTCCCATCCTCCCTCCCTGGATGGGAAAAATGGTTTGGTATCCCCAACCAAACCTCATTTAGCCCCGGAACCTGGTTCCGGGGCTTTTTTATATTAGTTTGTAGCAAATTCTTAAGAGCTTAGCTTATTCAACCGTAATTGTGATTTTTTCTGAAACAACAGGTGGGTTATGTGGAATATGCAAATGATTACCTAAAATCAACTGAAGTGTATGGGTGCCTTTGCTAAGATCAATAGTAGTTTCTGTTTGTCCGCCACCAAAATGAACTACTTCGCCACCCAGTGGCTGATCTAATGCAGGTAAGCAATCACCATCAATGATTAAATGATGGTGCCCTGTGTTTGCTTTATCTAAACCTGCTGGTGAAACACCCATCTCTTTTAAACCAAATTTAATCGTTACTTTTTCTCCTACTGTTTCGCCGTCGATGGGTGAGATGATGTAAGCCGATGCACCTTGAGGTGAAGCCGATTGCAAAGATTCAGCCGCCAGGGTAGTTGTTCCAATAAAAAGTAGGCAACCTAAGAAAATATTAATGAGATTTTTCATAATTTTTTAACTCCTGAAATTAATAAAAATAGTTTTTACTTTATGTTGTTGGAAAGTAGGAACGATATTAGCGTGTGGAAGTTCCTCATTACCGATCAAACCATTCATCTAATAAGGCATACAATTCATCTAAGCCAGTAAGTTTTGTTGCAGAAAAAAGTTGTAAGCTGTGAATTTCACTTAACATCGATTGAACTTGAAATAAGACTTTTTTAGCTTCGTTATTACTTAATTTATCGGCTTTAGTGAGCAGGATATGTACGGGTAAATTAATATGATCACACCAGTCCAACATTGATTGATCAAATTCTTTCATGGGGTGGCGAATATCCATGAGTAAAACAACACCCCTGAGTGATTTTCGTGATTTGAGATAATTCGGCAAAACTTGCTGCCAATGTTCTCTTAGCTTTTTGCCTGTTTTTGCAAAACCATAACCGGGCAGATCGGCTATTCGGCAGTTCTCGTCGAGATCAAATAACACGATTTGTTGTGTCCTTCCTGGTGTTTTACTAGTACGTGCAAGGCTTTTTTGTTTAGTGAGCGTGTTGATAGAACTCGACTTTCCGGCATTTGACCGACCAGCAAAAGCAACTTCAATGCCTCTATCAGCAGGTAGTTGCTTGAGCGTGTGCGCGCTGTCCACGTAATGTGCCTGTCGATAGAATTTTTCGGGTGTATGTTTACTCATGTAGCTTGGGGTTCCATCCAGATCATACTTGCCATGCGTCCGGTTTTCGCACCATCACGTCTGTGTGAGTAAAATAGATCCGCATCGCGGTAGGTGCAATATTGACCGCCGTGGATCCGCTCTATCCCTTGTGCTTTAAGAATTAACATCGCGATCCGATAGAGACTCACTAACCAGTGATTTCGATCGGTTGGTATGAAAGTATCCTGTTCTAGAATATTTTCAATGTGATCAAATGCAGATTTTACTTCCGAATCGATTTCGTAATTTCTCGCGCTTATGGCTGGGCCCATCCAAACCATGAGTGATTCGGGAGATGAAGAAAACATCGGAATTGCTTTTTCGATAATTCCAGCCGCGAGTCCGCGCCAACCTGCATGGAGTGCAGCAATTTCTGTCCCAGTTTCATTGCTGATCAAAATCGGCAAACAATCTGCTGTGAGTATGCCGCAGACAACACCAGGTTTGGTTGTGAAAACACCATCAGCAATATTATTATCCGCACTTTTTTGCTCCGGATCATGATCATCAAGATTGAGGATTTTATTTCCATGCACTTGTTTTAGCCAAAATGGTTCGGTAGGTAAATTGTGTACATCGGCCAAGTGTCGGCGATTTATCTGAACCAGATCTGGATCATCTTCAACATGGTCACCGAGGTTTAAAGAGTCATAATTACCTTGGCTATAGCCATATAATCGCGTGCTAGTACCTGCATTTAAACTCGCTGGCGCAGGCCATTTTGATTTGATCCAGCCAGGTTGTTCTTGTTCTAGTATATCTGTCATTCCGTATGTTGATTTTTTAGTTTGTTGATCAAGTTTTTCATATCATCCGGTAAAGGAGTCTTCCAACTTAAGACTTCTTTTGTTGCCGGATGTTCTAGTGTTAATTGTGTCGAATGAAGTGCTTGTCGCTTAAAATTGGATAATACTTCGACCAGATCTTTTTCCAACTCTTTGTATACTTTTGATCGGCTACCGTAAACGGGATCACCAACAATTGGGAAGTTGATATGTGACATATGAACTCTGATCTGATGTGTTCTACCAGATTCCAATTGTACTTTGAGATGCGTGTGAGCAGGAAATTTTGATTCGCAACGATAGTGTGTTTTTGCGGGTTTCCCATTTTCAACAACCGCCATCCTAACTCTTTGTGTTGGATGTCTGCCGATTGGTGCATCAATGCTTCCATTGGATTGAACAACTCCGTTCACAATCGCCTGATATTCTCGTTTTAAAGTTCGTGTTTGTAGCTGGTCTACAAGAGAGGTATGGGCTCTTAAAGATCGAGCAACAACCATAATGCCAGTAGTGTCTTTGTCGAGTCGATGAACGATTCCTGCGCGGGGTAAGTTTTCGAGTTTTTGATCGTAATACAATAATGCGTTGACGAGCGTGCCGTCCGGATTACCTGCGCCGGGGTGAACAACCAGGTTGGCAGGTTTGTTTATCACAATTAGATCTTCATCCTCATGAACAATATTCAGTGGAATGTTTTGTGCTTTCCACTCAATTTTTTGTTCAGGTTCGACCCAAATTTCAACCTGTTCTCCACCATATACTGTAATGGTGGGGCGTATTCTTTTTTGATCTATCTGTACTTTTCCATTTAAAATCCAGCTTTTTAGGCTGGATCGAGAATAATCCGAAAACATTTCAGCCAGTGCTCGATCTAGCCTCCAGCCGTCGTAACTTTCAGGGATAATGGCGGTCAAATAAAGTTGTTCAGACATAAACGAACGAGAGTGTATCAGGAAGCACTCCTTATGCGCTAAAATATTGCTATGAATTTAATTAATAATAATACGATCAAAAAATCACTAATACTCTTTTTTGTGCTGGCGCTTTCGAGTTGTTCGCTATTTCCTGAGAAGAAAAGCGATGATGAAACCGAAGGTTGGTCAGCGGAACGGCTTTATTATGAAGCTAAGGATGCTTTGGACTCAGGCTATTATGTTGAGGCGGTAGGCCTTTATCAAAAGCTTCAGGCGCGATATCCGTTTGGGAAATTTTCAAGGCAAGCACAACTTGATCTGGCTTATTCGTATTACAAACAAGAAGAAACTGTTGCTGCAATAGCTGCTTGTAATCGTTTTATTAAACTCTATCCAACACATCCCAGGGTTGATTATGCATACTATTTGAAGGGTCTTTCCTTATTTAATCAAGGTAAGGGCTTAATAGACCGATACATTCCTAAAGACGATTCACAACGTGATCCGGGAGCTGCTTTGGGTGCGTTTAGAGAGTTCTCTCAGCTGGCAAAACGATATCCAAACAGCGATTATGTACCGGACGCTCGTCAAAGAATGGTTTTTTTGCGAAATGGACTTGCTCAGCATGAAGTGAATGTGGCTGAGTATTACTTACGTAGGAATGCTTTTGTAGCTGCGGCTAACAGGGCGCGCTATGCTGTTGAGAATTATCAACAAGCACCGGCTATTCCCGATGCGCTTATATTGATGGCGAAAGCTTATAAAATTTTGGGAATGACGGATTTATCTAATGATGCAATTCGTGTTCTAGAAGAGAACTTCCCCAAACATCCTAGAATCGCCGAAGTTCAGGCGATTAGGTTCAATTAATATAAAGAGGCTATTATTTGATCAAAGAGGGCATCTTTCTGCGATCGCCTGCTATATCATCTGGATCTTCGTGAATTAAGATTTCCGAATTTGGAAAAGCAGTTTTTATCTGGAACTCAACTTCTTCAGAAACCTTATGAGCTTCTTTTAACGTCAAGCATCCACTTAATTCTAAATGTAGCTGAATAAATACTGTCTGACCAGATTGACGAGTCCTCAGGTCGTGCATATTGATGACTTGAGAATGATCAGCCACGATGGAAATTATTTTTGCACGTTCCTCATCTGAAACTTCGTGATCCATTAGATGATCCACGGATCGCTTGACTATCCTCCATGCGCTATAGAGTACAAAACAAGAAACAGCCAAACCAAAAATTGGATCGGCCAGAACCCAGCCAAGCTTTGTATTAAGCACTAATGCAATAATTACAAAAAGGTTTACTAGAAGATCGCTCATATAATGTAGGGAATCCGCACCAATAGCGAGTGAGTTGGTTTTTTTTACGACATATTGCTGATATTTAACCAGTCCAAGGGTCAAGCATATTGAAAGCACCATTACGATAATCCCAATGGATGAATGAGTAACGACTTGTGGGTTTAATAGTCGACCACCGGCTTCGAATATAAGAAAAAATGCTGATCCGGAAATAAAAGCAGCTTGGCCAAGGCCTGCTAAGGCTTCCGCTTTTCCATGACCAAATCGATGTTCACGATCTGCCGGACTCAGCGAGTGACGTAAAGCGACCATGTTAATAATTGAAGCTGCTGCATCCAGAAGAGAATCAATCAATGTAGCTAATAAAGCAATGGAATTTGTTAGTAAAAAAGCAACAAGTTTGATAATGATCAAAAAGCAGGCAATACCGACGGATGCGATGCTAGCTCTTCTAATTAAATTCGAATTTTCATCATCAATCATTGATGAAATATATCATTTTTTAAGATCTTTGGAATATTAGCGAGGTGAAATTATCCCTAAGTTGATATCGGTGGATTTAAGTAAAAATATGAATAAACACGCTTATCATAGCGTCAGGACATCTAAATAATTTTTAGATGTCCTGACGCATTAGCATGATACTTAACTTAATGTAATCAATCTGATTTAATTAACTCCAAATTAAGGTCACTAAGCGTATTCACGCCTTCATTGGTAATTATTGATACACCATTCATATGGTAATGATGATTCGTTCCTAAGGTTCCATGTCGCCAGAATATATCAGTTTTACTATCTCCGTTGTAGTCACCCACGGCAGCGATATCCCATTCAAGAGAAGTGAAGGCAACATGTTGACCAGGTTCACCATCCGTTGAATTTAGAAGAGCGTTACCATTCATGAGATACATCCATACGCGGCCATTAGTATTGTGTCTCCATAAAATGTCCGCCATACCATCGTTATCGAAATCCCCAACACCTGGAATGTCCCAGTTATCACTTGTGAAAGCTACAAGCTCACCGGCTCCGGCACCATTAGTTATGGTATTACCATCCATCAGGTACATCCAAACACTACGGTTGACGTTATGACGCCATAAAATGTCGTCCTTGTTATCATTATCAAAATCACCAATACCAGCGACATTCCAGTCCAGATCATTAAGTGTGCCAACAACTTGTTCACTGGTTACGGTTGCGCTAGACATAAATGCAATACGGATTTCTCCTGTAACATTATTACGGATGAGAACGTCATCAAAGTTATTACTATCGAAATCACCAACGCCTACAACTTCCCAGCTAAGATCAGTTGTGAAACCTGATGTACCGGTTGTACTAGATTCGACTGTGCCATTCATAAATGTAATTACGGTTGCACCTGTTGCTGTATTACGCCAGAAAATATCCGCTTGCTTGTCGTTATTGAAATCTCCCATACCTTGCGCTTCCCAGGTGTTGTCATTGAGTACGTTTAATGCGGTATCTGTTCTAATAACTAAACCACTCATAATGTAGATTTTATTTGCACCAGAAATTCTGTTACGCCATAGCACATCTGAAACACCATCACCGTTAAAATCGCCACGTGTTTTTGGTATAAAAGTGACGCCGGGATTCTCTATATCAGTGTTATTTATATATAAATAAATATCAGCTGTGGCTGGAGCGTGAGTATCCGCAGTGACTAGTGAACTAAAAGATGAGAAGACGACGTAGTCGCCATGTGTTGAAATTCTTGCAGTAGTACTTGCGCCAGTACCTTCAGCACCCGCTGAAGTCGTGCTAACACGTGTAGTAGTGTTACTAGCGAGATCTCGTACAAAAACATCATTTTGACCATTTGTATCACCCGTGATGAGGTTTGTAGCAGAGCTATCAAAAACCACGAACCGTCCATCGGATGAAATTTCAGGTTCTCTACTTGCTCCATCACCTTCAACGCCATTAGATGAAACTGAGACACGAATAGTTGTCTGTGAGAGTGTATGGTATACAAATACATCACGGACACCGTTAGTGTCGCCATCGACAATATTTTGTCTGTAGCTTTCAAAGGCAATAAAACTACCGTCAGATGAGACTGTAGGCTGTTGACTATCTGTAAGTCCACCTGAACCTGAACCAGGGTTTGTACCATTCGTGACTGCAATGGTTGTTCCTGCAACCATGTCTCTTAGAAAAACATCTCTTACGCCGTCAGTGAAATTACCACCAAGGTTATTAGCATCACTTGCGAATACCACATATTGACCTGTATCAGAGATAGATGCGTTAAGACTCCGACTGTTTCCTTTACCACTAGCTCCAGTACTAACTAGACTGGTTGTGCCTGTCGCTATTTCATACCTGTAAATATCAGAATCAAATCGCGTAAGGGTTGTATCAGTATCTGCGGCAAGGATGTCATTTGCCAGACTTTCGTAGACAACATAGCGTCCGTCCGCTGAGATTGTGGGTATTGTCGATTGGCTATTACCAGCAAAACATGAATTAGTGCCAGCACAAGCGGTATCACCACCTCGAACGCTGATCAAGGTTGTGGTGTTGTTCGTCATATCTCTTAAAAAGATCTGCTGCGGTCGTTCAAGCGCTACGTTAACATCATCATCAGGATCCTGAATATCTGGCGCCCAAGTGACTATAGTGTTTGACACTAAATTACCTTGGTCACGGCTTGCAAAAACAATATAGCGACCGTCATCAGACATATCTGAAAATAGACTGCGAGTATCTGATGCTGTACCACCAGCACCGTTTCCTCTACTCACCAGCAGTGATGTGTCTGTTTGTCGATCGTATCGGAAAATATCTTGAATGGCGAACGTATCATCACCAACAATATCATTTGCCGCACTTTCGAAAGCAACATAGCGGCCGTCTGCAGAAACGGAAGGTTCCCGGCTGTCGGCATCTGTGTTTTCGTTGGCTCCAATAGAAGCGATACTGGCTCGTTCAATGTCTGATACAGCCATTGCGCTGGATGTGGTGAATGTTGCTAGAAGTAGCACGATGTGTGATTTATTGAGTTTCATGTTCTCCATCCTCTGGTATTTGTTTCTCCGAAGTCATTTTCCTCAGAAATAAAGGTATCTAAAGGGGCTCCGAATTTTGGTGATAATAGTAACGAACACTATGGGTGTTCGCCATACTTGCATGTAATATTTTGTATAATTGTGTGAACTAGTCCCATCAATATGTTTGTTGGTTCAATTTAGTATTGAATTACGAGATGATTTGACAGAAGTTTTTATAGATAGTTCTTAGTAAGATTCGTTGTTGAAAATGATTAGCATATTTATCGAATTTAGTAATATGATTGCGTTGCAGTCAATATTCGTCACCAATGTGGATATAGCATTAAGCTCAGGTTTACTAATTCTGGAGAAACTGAGCTGTAAATTACAAGTAAGGAGATAGTTTATGAAACACAGCAAACATTTTTCGTTATTAGGTTTTTGTCTATTCATGGCGGCATGTGTAACTGTCAATGTTTATTTTCCTGCTGCTGCCGCTGAGAAGGTCGTAGATGAGTTTGTGAAAGAGGTATACGGTGAAGAATCTGCGCTTCCAGAAGATCAATCAGAATCAGAAGGATCTGTAGAGGATAATACCTCTTCGGAATGGAAGCCTCTTGAGTCGTTAGAAACAGGTTTATCAGGTTTGATTGAGATTTTTATCCCTGTAGCTATGGCTGCTCAACCCAACATTGATATTGCTACACCTGCTACAAATAAGTTAAAAAGCTCTATGACTGCTCGACATCAACAACTGGCGCCATTTTATGCCAGTGGTGCCGTGGGAATGACTGGGAATGCATTGTTAGTCGTTAGAGATGCAAAAGCGATCTCTCTAAAACAAAGGAATACTGTCAAGCAACTTGTTGCAGAAGAGAATCGTGATCGTAACCAGCTTTATAAAGAGATTGCCGTAGCAAATAAACACCCTGAGTGGGAAGGCGATATACGTAATTTATTCGCTAGACAATGGATAGCAAATGCGCCAGGTGGATGGTGGTATGACAATGGTGGTTGGCAACAAAAATAAGCTCTGATCAATTTAATAGAGTTTTTACTATTAAGACGGTGCTGGATGCAATATCCTGTCACCGTTTTTTATTGGAATGTAATATTACATGGCACGCCGACGTAAACGATTATCCCGAGACCCGATTGAAGCGAATGTTGATAGCCTTTCGCATGAAGGAAGAGGCGTCGCCAACTGTGATGGAAAAGTAACCTTCATTGATGGAGCGTTACCGGGTGAAAGGGTGACTTTTCAATTAACCAACCGGCGTAAGACTTTTGATGAAGGCAAGGTAATTGAGGTGCTAGAACCCTCAAACGATCGTATTAAAGCCAAATGTCAGCATTATGGTATTTGCGGTGGTTGTAGCTTGCAGCATCTAAGTTCCGAAGATCAGATCAAGCACAAGCAGTCTGTTTTACTAGAACAGTTTGATCATATTGGAAATGTGTCGCCCGAAGAAGTTTTACCTCCACTAAGATCACCGTTATGGGGATACCGTCGAAAGGCTCGATTGGGCGTTAAGTATGTACCGAAAAAAGGAGGTGTGCTGGTCGGTTTTCGCGAAAAAGCCAGTCCTTATCTTGCGGACATGACTCAATGTGAAATTTTAGATCCTTCTGTCGGTCATCATTTGATCGCGTTACGTGAAGTGATTGCCAGCTTGACGGTGAAAGAACGTTTGCCACAAATTGAAGTTGCTGTTGGTGATAAGGAAAAAGGTTTGATTTTTCGCCATCTCGATCCACTAACCGAAGATGATAAATTAAAACTTTCGCAATTTGGAGAAACACATCAATTTGTTATCTATTTACAGCCAAAGGGACCAGATACGGTTCACCAGATTTATCCTGAAACTCAAGTCGATTTAAGTTATCAGCCTGGTGAAGATGAACCTACCTTACATTTTTTGCCATCAGATTTCACGCAAGTGAATGCGTCGATAAATAAAAATATGATCGCGCGCGTTTTAGGAATTATGCAACCAGATAAAAATGATCGTGTTCTGGATCTATTTTGCGGACTAGGCAATTTCTCACTTTCCATTGCCAGGCGCGCTGGTTATGTTTTAGGTGTTGAAGGTGAAGCCGGATTAGTAAAGCGGGCCGAAGAAAATGCTCAACGAAATCAACTCGAAAATGCTGAGTTTGTTTGTGCTGATCTAACGCAAGATGATCAAGTGCAAAGAATTGAAGCCGGCAAGTTTAATAAAGTATTACTTGATCCTGCGCGCAGTGGAGCACAAGAGATCATAGAAAAAATGAGTTTTTCAGGTGTTGAACAAGTTATCTACGTTTCATGTAATCCTGCAACATTAGCAAGAGATGTCGGCATCCTTGTTAATGAGAAAGGATATAAAATGATCAAAGCTGGAATAATGGATATGTTTCCACACACAACACATGTAGAATCAATTGCTGTTTTTCAACGTGTTAAGAAGGCTTAAAAATCTGTCAAAATTTTTAATACTATTATTAATCTTTTTTGTTTCCAGTTGTTCTGAACAAAACACATCTGAAAATATTTATTTTGGTTTATCAACAGATCCTGTAACCCTCGATCCTCGTTTTGCGACGGATGCTGTTTCAAATCGAATCAATCGACTTATCTATAAAAAACTGGTTAGTTTTGATCAAAATTATCAAGCAATTCCTAACCTCGCAACATGGAAAAAAATTTCCGAAAAACAATACCAATTTATTTTAGGAAAAGACGATCTTGATTTTCATGATGGAACGAAACTGACCTCGGAAGACGTTCGTGTTTCTTATGAATCAGTGCTTGATAAAAAAACTGCTTCACCGCATCGTGGAGCTTTACAGATGATAGAAAGAATCGAAACGCCCGATAGTAAAACGATTAATTTTTATCTAAACAAAATTGACCCATTGTTTCCTGGACGTTTGAGTCTGGGAATACTGCCAGCACATTTAATCAATAAAAAACATGCATTTAATAAGCAACCTGTTGGTAGTGGCCCGATCAAATTTATGTCATGGCCTCAGTCTGAAAGTTTATTTTTAAAAAGAATTTCTGATCAAAAAATCATCAAGTTTATTACCGTAAAAGATCCTACTGTTCGTGCATTGAAATTGGTGCGGGGTGAGTTAGATTTGTTTCAAGGAGATATCCCGCAGGAAATGTTAGGTTGGTTGGAAAAACAGCAAGAAGTAATTATCGATCAGAAGCAAGGGAATATATTTTCTTATTTGGGATTCAATATGAAAGATCCCGTCGTTGGCCAGTTAAAAGTCAGGCAAGCAATTGCGCATAGTTTGAATAAAGAAGAAATAATAAACTATATATTTCTTGATACCGCACGGAACGCAAATGCAATGTTGCCTCCAGAACACTGGGCTGGGAATCCAGATCTAAAAACAATTAAATTTGATCTGATAAAGGCAAAAAATATATTAAAGAACTTAGGTTTTGATGATAAGAAACCGTTAAAAATAGTTTATAAAACTTCAAACAATAATTTTAGAATTCGCTTAGCAACTGTCATGCAGCATCAATTAAAAAAAGTGGGTATAGAATTACAAATCAGGAGTTATGACTGGGGTACCTTTTACGGAGATATCAAAGCTGGAAATTTCCAGATGTATAGTTTGTCCTGGGTTGGATTAAAATTGCCCGATATATTTAGAACTGTTTTTCATAGTAAATCGATACCACCAGAAGGGGCTAATCGAGGACGTTTTTTTGATCAGAAAATTGATCAAATAATTGAGGCTGCTGAATTAGAAAACAATCAGAAAAAACAGATAAGTCACTATCGAAAAATACAGTCTAGATTACTCGAACAGTTACCCTACATTCCACTTTGGTATGAAGATACTATTCTTATTAAAAGAAGTAATATAAAAAAATATACGTTAGCAGCAGATGGTAATTACGACGGTTTATTTTCAATCCAAAAAAATTGAGTAGTGATTTTTTAATGAACAGCTACTATCAGGATAAAATACATGCATATTGAGATAAGTATTTCTGATCAGAAACTATGGTTAAAAGATAAAGAAAAAATTCTTGCAGAGTATCTTGTTTCAACAGCAAAAAATGGTGCTGGTGAGATCATGAACAGCGAATGTACTCCAAGGGGTGAGCACGAAGTTGTAGAATTATATGGCGCTGACCAAGCAGCTAATACTGTTTTTGTTGGTCGAATAAAAACGGGTGAAATTTTCGTTCCTTCACTAAGGGAAAAATATCCGGATCGTGATTGGATTCTGACCAGAATAATTCGGTTGGCAGGTTGTGAACCAGAAAAAAATCAAGGAGAGGAGCTTGATACTTATAATCGCTATATTTACATTCATGGCTCACCTGATAATGTTGAGATGGGTGTACCAGGTTCGCATGGTTGTGTGCGTATGAAAAATCAGGATGTGATCGATTTATTTAATCAAGTCTCGATTGGAACGAAAGTAATGATTAAAGAGAGTCTTTAAAGGTTTACTAGCAAATGACCACTATTAAAAAAAGCCAGATCAGAATAGGAATTGATCTCGGTGGGACTAAGATAGAAATTATTGCCTTGAACAATTCTGGAGAAGCGATCTACCATCGACGTGTTGCAACACCAAAAGGTAATTATGCAGAAACAATAAATGTAATTGCGAACCTGATTTTTGAGTTTGAACAGGAATTAAATTGCCGAGCATTCGTTGGAATCGGTATGCCTGGTGCAATATCGTCTGCTACTGGAAGCGTGAAAAATTCCAATTCAGTTTGTATCAATGGAAAACCGTTTAAACAAGATCTTGAATTACGATTAGACCGATCAATTAAGATCGAGAATGACGCGAATTGTTTTGCACTTTCAGAAGCTATTGATGGTGCGGCAGTCGAGGCAAAAGTGGTCTTCGGTGTTATTTTAGGAACTGGAGTTGGTGGTGGCTTGATAATCAATAAAGAAGTTATTACTGGACCAAACTCGATTACAGGTGAATGGGGACATAATCCGTTACCCTGGCTTGATGAAGAAGAATCTTTTAATGTAATCAGCTGTTATTGCGGTAAAAAGAGTTGTATTGAAACGTGGCTTTGCGGAAATGGTTTGTCGAATAGTTATAGTCGTTTATCCAAGCAAAAGTGTTCTGCAATAGAAGTCGTTGAAAAAGCGGAAAGTGGAGATAATTATGCCCAGAAAAGTTTACTTGAATATGCTCGACGGCTGGCAAAATCTTTGGCTTCTGTAATAAACCTAATGGATCCAGATATAATTGTTTTGGGCGGAGGCCTGTCAAACATACAGCAGATCTATACTAGCGTTCCTGATATGTGGGGGGAGTATGTTTTTTCTGATCGGGTCGATACTCGGTTAGTTTCGGCAAAATATGGTGATGCGAGTGGCGTTCGCGGTGCGGCGTGGCTTAATAATGATCTTTGAAATATTAATGGTTTACAATCATTAACAGACTTGTGTGACTTAGTTCACATAATATGACTGTTAGAGAGGATAGACTAAAAACAAGTAATATTCCTCTCTGTTAGTAATATTGTCATCTACCCGGAAGCGGCTCAATCTTCCCCCCTTAAGAGCAGCCCGGGTATTTTTTTGTCTATTGCAAGCTGAATTTATGATTGGTTTAGAGACTAAATAAAGCTCGGTTTTTTTAGTGCTTTACTGCATCGGCATTTTCAGCAACGCGTTCTAGTCGGTAACCGTGTTGATATATTGACGTCAGACGCCAACCTTCTTCTGGTGATATTCCAAGTTTTCCTCGAATTCGACTAACGTGTGTATCAACAGTTCGAGTATTGATAATTGGGTTACGACCCCAGACATTTTCAAGTATATGTGCACGTGACATGACGCGTCCCTGATTACGAAAAAGGAATAAGGCAAGCTCATATTCTTTTTGCGTTAACTCGATTGCTTTGCCATCACGTTTGATTGCCCGGTTGGTTTTATCAATCTGGAACGGTTCAAGATCAACCACTTCCTCATCATCACTGATAGAAACTGATCGGCGTTCTACCGCTTTCATTCTGGCCAGTAGTTCACGTTGCTTGATAGGCTTGATCATATAATCATCAGCACCTGCTTGCAGGCCACTAACAATATCGTCTTCTCGATCCATTGCGGTAACAAACATAATAGGTACTGGCCAATCTATATTTTCGCGGATCCATTTAAGAACTTCGATTCCGCTCATTTCTGGTACTAGCCAGTCGAGGATGAGTAAATCGTAGCTATCATTTTTGATTTGACGTATAAATTTGTGGCTACTGTCATAATGTTCAACTTTGTGACCAGCATTTGTTAGCCACTGAACAATTAAGTTCGCGTGATCTATATCATCTTCTAGAAGTGCTACTCGCATGTGTAATTCCCCCGTTATATTGAGTAATAATGCATTATTTTACGAAATCTTACAAATGGTTCTGACTGGTATTTCTAGCCTAAATGAGGAGGATGACAGTGAATTCAGATTAAGGTAGTTTTACTATTCTGTTCTAAAGATTTTATAAGGAGGAAAGCATGGGACAAGAAGATCCTGAAAAGTTGATAAAAACTGATAATGAGTGGCGAGAAATATTAACTGAAGAGCAATATGAAGTATGCCGAAATCATGGTACGGAAAGGGCATTTACGGGTGAATACACTGATTGCCACGACGACGGAACCTATTGTTGTGTTGCTTGCGGTGAGCCTTTATTTGAATCTAATTCCAAATTCGATTCAGGCTGTGGATGGCCGAGTTTTTCAATAGCTAAGACAGAAGGTGGAGTGACGGAGAAAAGAGATACTAGCCATGGAATGATTAGAACAGAAGTACTTTGTTCAGCTTGCGACTCTCACCTTGGCCATGTTTTTGAAGATGGGCCGGCTCCTACTAATTTGCGCTACTGCATAAATTCTGTAGCACTTAATCTGAAAAAAAATGATCCTTAATACTTGCTGATGAGTTCAATCATTTAAAATGTAAACCTGTTTGCCTGGTTGTTTTTTCAATAAAGTGCCCGTTGGATGATCTGAGATTAAAGGCTGAGACTTTTTAGCCGCTATGTTTGTTCATAGCAGAACACAATAAACCTCGGAAGCAATAAGATAAATGTACGAGCATTTTTTTAATTTACATAGCAGCCCTTTTAAGCTGAGCCCAAACCCTGAGTTTTTCTACGATAGCTCGGGTCATAAGCGTGCACTCTCATATTTACGCTTTGGTGTAAGCAGAGAAGAAGGCTTTATAATTATTACCGGAGGTGTTGGTGTTGGTAAAACAACTCTAGCTGGGGCTCTACTTTCTGAACTCAATCCAGATGAAATTGTAGCCGGTCAACTGGTATCAACCAGTGTTGGGCCAGCCGGTATTTTAGGTTTGGTTTGCAATGTTTTTGGTCTGCCTTACAGTGAAAAAACATCAAAACCGATGTTACTAAAAATGATCCAGAAGTTTCTACTCGCCTGCCATGATAACAATCGTAGAGTCTTGCTAATTGTAGATGAAGCTCAAAATTTGCCGATCAAAACCATCGAAGAATTAAGGATGTTGTCTAATTTCATGGTCGATAATGCACCATTGTTGCAGACATTCTTGCTTGGACAAGCAGAATTTAGAGATACGGTTTCTGGTCCGGGCATGGAACAATTAAGACAAAGAGTGATTGCGTCTTATCATTTAAAGCCTCTCGCAGAAGAGGAGGTTTACGAATACGTATACCACCGTTTGAAGCATGCTGGTTTTACTGGCTACGAAATATTTACTAAAGATGCCTGTCTGGAAATTCACAAGCATACTAATGGAATTCCTCGTAAGATCAATGTGTTATGTGATCGAGTAATGTTGTTAGGAAGTTTGGAAGAAAATCATATACTTGATGTGGATATGGTTTCTGCAGTTGTTAGTGATCTTGCCGAAGAACCGACCGCTTTCCAAAGTTCGACTGTCGTGCACAGCAATGTCTAATTATTATGCATAATCTATTTGTTATCTCGATGAACTAAACCAATTCAATTTTTCATTTAGTTTTACGACTTCACCAATAATGATCAATGTTGGTGGTTTTACTGTTTTACTTTCAACAAGATCTGGCATGGTTTCCAGAGTTCCAATCAAGTTCTTTTGCTCCGACGTTGTTCCTTGTTCGATTAGTGCTACAGGCATTTTTTGATCCATTCCATGTGCAATCAGTTCTACGCAAATTGTTCGTAAACCGATCAAACCCATATAAATAACAATGGTTTGATTCTCATGGGCAAGAGAGTCCCAGTTAAGATCAACAGTTCCATCTTTAAGATGTCCAGTTACGAATATGCAGGATTGTGCGTAATCACGGTGTGTTAATGGAATACCCGCGTAACTGGCGCAACCGGAAGCCGCCGTAATTCCGGGAACTACCTGGAATGAAATACCTTCATCGGAAAGCGTTTCAATTTCCTCTCCTCCCCGGCCAAAGATAAAGGGATCACCTCCTTTTAATCGAACAACGTGCTTGCCTTCTTTCGCTAGTCGGACAAGAAGCTCATTAATACTTTCTTGAGGTAATGTGTGATTGTCACGTTTTTTACCCACATAAATACGTTCAGCATCCTTTCGCGATAGATCGACAATTTGATCAGAAACCAGTCGATCGAAAAGTATGACATCTGCTTGTTGCATCAGCCTTAACGCTCTGAAAGTAAGCAGATCAGGATCTCCAGGTCCGCAGCCGATCAGGGCCACAGTGCCGGTTTTGATTAAAATTTGATCGGGTTTTTCAATGAATTTTTCTAGCTGTAAACGAGCTGTTTTTTCCTGGCCCGAAAACAATAATTCAGCGACGGAACTTTGTAATACGTGTTCCCAGAAATTTCGACGTTGTTTGAGATCAGGAATCTTTTGTTTTGCCTGTTCACGAAATTGCCCCATCAAAGATGCTAATTTCCCATAAGAAGAAGGAATCAACGTCTCTAACTTTGATCGCAGCAAACGTGCGAGCACGGGTGAATTACCACCCGTAGAGATAGCGATCTGCACGGGTAATCGCTCGATAACGGAAGGCATGATAAACGTACATAGCGCGGGGTCGTCAACGACATTAACCAGAACATTATTTTTTTGAGCCAAGTTTGAAATTTTTCTATTCAAGCCTTTGTTGTTGGTGGCAGCAATAACGAGATTACATTTCTCCAGGCTTGCCTCAGAAAATGATGAACTCTCATGCAGTATCTGGCCTGTTTTTACCAGCGTTAATACGTCATTACATAAATCTGGAGCGATAACAATAACCGTTGTCTCAGTTTTTAATAAAGCCCGTATTTTCCTGAGCGCAATTTCACCTCCACCGACAACTACGCAGGTTTGATCTTTTAATTTTAGAAAAACGGCTAAATTTGGTGTAAACATTTCCGCATTATAACTGTTTTGATGTTTATAAATGAGTTGCTATCTTTCTAAAGTTTCACTCAGACAAACCGATATATTATGTAATTAATCTCAAAATGTAATACATAAATAAAGAGGAAGTTACAGTGGATTTAGGAACACTTGTTGGTTTCATTGTTGCAGTAGGTATCATCATGGCAGCGATGATAATGGGTGGCGGTATAGGACCATTTATAGACATACCTTCATTACTGGTAGTCGTTGGGGGAACCATTGGTGCGGTAATGATGAATTTTACACTCGGACAATTTTTGGGTGCGGTCAAGGTTGCGCTTAAAGCGCTGATGTTCAAAATTGACACACCTGAAGATCTGATCGACACCGTGGTAGAAATGGCGAATGAGGCTCGAACAGGTGGTTTACTTGCATTAGAAGGTAAAGAAACGGAGAACGCTTTTTTATCAAAAGGGATTCAACTTATGGTTGATGGCCATGAACCAGCTGTCGTTAAAGAGACATTGAAAGCAGAAATGAGCCAAGCTGAAGCAAGGCATGAATCAGGCATACTCATTTTCACTACCGTTGGTGATATGGCACCGGCGATGGGGATGATTGGAACGCTAGTAGGGCTTGTATTGATGTTGGGTAACATGAGTGATCCTGCGTCAATAGGACCTTCTATGGCGGTTGCATTACTAACAACTCTTTATGGGGCTTTGATAGCGAATGTGTTCGCCATTCCAACAGCTGGAAAATTATCGTTACGCAAGGCAGAAGAAGTAATGATTCAATCAATGATTATCGATGCTGTGTCAGGAATTCAGGAAGGACGTAATCCGCGTGTAATAGAAGAACTACTTAGAACCTATCAACATGGTTCAAAGCGTCCAGCCGATGAAGGCTAATAAAAGTAATACCGTTTAGGCAGATTAGGAATAAATAAGTGGAAGAAGAAGACGAAGTCAAATGTGATTGTCCTGCAGGTATACCCGCATGGGTAATGACTTTTGCCGACTTGATGTCACTATTGATGTGCTTTTTTGTACTTTTATTGTCTTTTGCTGAAATGGATATACAGAAATTTAAGCAAGTCAAAGGATCATTGACAGAAGCGTTTGGGGTACAAAGAGAGGTGTCAGCGAGCGAGATACCTAAGGGTACCAGTTTGATCGCAGATGAGTTTAGTTCAGCAGCACCAGATCGTACTTTGGTTAACGAAGTTCGCCAAGTAACCACCGATGATAAAAAACAAACATTAGAATTTACTGATGCTTTGGAGAAATCCTCGGGCGAAGGTGAGAACAGTCAACAGAATCAGGGCGAAGTGAGTGAAGAGACGGCAAAAGATAGTTTGAAGCTTCAAGCTGCACTTTCTGAAGAGATTGATAAAGGCCTTGTAGAAATTGAGACACAACAAGGAGCGATTATTATCCGGATCAGTGAAAAAGCCTCGTTCCCTTCCGGTGCGGCAAAGATCAGGAATGGTTTTATTCCCGTTTTAGAAAAGTTACGTCAGGCGCTTTCCGAAGTTAACGGTAAAGTCGTCGTTGCGGGTCATACTGATAATCGACCAATTAAGACTGCAAGGTTTAGATCAAACTGGGAGTTGTCTGCATCAAGAGCTGTGTCAGTGGTACATGAATTGCTTGCTGAGAAGATAATTCCTCGAGAACGCTTTATTGTTGAAGGTCATGGAGATGCTCACCCAATCGTTGACAATGATTCAAGCGAAAGTCGGGCAAAAAATCGGCGTGTTGAACTTACAATTGTTCAGGATAATGACGCGAATGTAGAACAACAGATGGATGTGATTTCCGGATCAGAAGGTGGCTCGGATCAAGAAATAGAACAGCCAGGTGCAGAAACTTCAGAACCAACAGACCCCGATCCATTAGATGAGCTAACGGTAGGTTAAGGACTAATAAATTATGGAAGAAAGAAGAAGGTTTTACCGGATTGACGACAGTGTCGTTCTAAACTATCGCGCATTTCCAGAAAATCGGATTGACGAGGAAATTTCACGATTAAAATTATTGGGCTCGCAGCATCAATCGTTACAAACGTCATTGGGTGGACTTGAATTAAGACTAGATTTCTTACTCGAAGAAATCTCAGAACCACTACCTGAAATTGCTGAAGCGCTTAAAATTATTAATCGAAAAATAAGTATACTCAGCCATTTAGACAATGAAAATACTGAGTCCGCGTTAGGATTGCAACCAAACAAGCTTTCTGTAGAAACTCAAGAAGTAAATTTGAGTGGAAGTGGTCTCGCATTTTATTCTCCCGCAGGTTTTTCACGAGAAGAAACGATGGAGATCCAATTCATATTGCTTCCTGAATACTATGATATCAAGGCAATTGGGCGAGTTGTGAGTAGTCGTGAATCAGGCAGCTTAGAACAAGAGAAAAAATTTGAAGTTGCAGTAGATTTCATCTATCTCAATGAAAAAGATCAAGAGTTCATTGTTTCTCACGTATTACGCCGACAAGGCGAAGAATTAAAGGAACAAAGAGCATTAGAGAAAGTTGAAGTACCAAGCCTTGAAGAACATGGTTAGTTTTTACTAGATTCAGGTAATGCAGAAGTAATAAGAAATACTTTTCCAGGTGCGAACGAGCGTTCACACCTGGAAAGCTTATGTAAAATTAGCCTTCACCATCAGACTTGGCAGCTTCTTTCACATCATCGACCATTTTTTCAGCACCATCAGCCATATCAGATGCAGCTTCTTTTGTTGCATCAGCAGCATCCGCAGCCATGTCTTTAGTGGCATCAACTGCGTCAGAAGCCATTTCCTTCGTTGCATCCATAGCATCTGCTGCCATTTCCTTCGTACTATCTGCAGCATTATCCGCAGCTTCTTTGGCCTTTTCACAACCTGTGATCATTAATGCTGAAGCAAACGATAATAAAACTAATAATTTTTTCATGATTCTCCCCCTTAAGAGATTTTACTAAAGAAAAGTTGGTAATTAATTTACCGACCTGAGATTACAATTTCGGAACGGTTACGCCCGTTTGCCCCTGATACTTTCCATTTCTATCCTTATAAGATGTTTCGCAAATTTCATCTGCTCCAAGGAACAAAACCTGCGCAACGCCTTCGTTGGCATAAATTTTCGCTGGGAGAGGGGTTGTATTAGAAAATTCCAACGTCACATGTCCCTCCCATTCAGGTTCGAGCGGCGTAACATTGACGATGATACCACAACGAGCATAAGTTGATTTCCCTAAACAGATAGTCAAGACATCTCTCGGAATACGGAAATATTCAACAGTGCGAGCCAAGGCAAACGAATTCGGTGGAATAATGCAAACATCGGATTTGATATCAACAAAGCTGTTGGGATCAAATGCTTTTGGATCAACAACCGCTGAATTGATATTGGTGAAAATTTTAAATTCATCTGAACAACGGATGTCATAACCATAACTTGATGTACCGTAAGAAATTGCACGACCATGTGCACCTTCACGGATCTGATCTGTTTCGAATGGCTCGATCATATTTTGATCTTTAACCATACGGCGGATCCATTTGTCGGATTTAATACTCATTATTATTAACTCTTTTAATTATTTGTAATTTAATGATCAGGACTCAATGACAATTTTAGGCATTTTTGCCGTGAAATCCCGAGGTTTTTTCGAGATAGTCACTGCGACCTGCCTTGCTATTTCAATGAAGGTTGCCGTGACTGGAGATTCAGGATCAGAGGTAACTGTCGGCTTAGCATTATCGACACCTTCTCGAATTTCAATTGCGAGTGGAATCTGTCCCAGCAACTGAACACCGTATCGATCAGCCATGGTTTCGCCACCACCACTGCCGAATATCGCCTCTTCATGACCGCAACTTGAGCAAATATGTGTGCTCATGTTTTCGATCACTCCGAGGATATTAACAGACACTTTTTCAAACATCTTTAATGCTTTATTTGCATCAATCAGCGAAATATCCTGTGGTGTTGTCACTATAACTGCGCCTGTGACAGGAATATTCTGGCATAAGGTCAGTTGAATATCACCGGTGCCCGGAGGTAGATCAATGATCAAATAATCCAGATCGTCCCAATTGGTTTCTTTTAGCAATTGTTGCAATGCAGAGGTGGCCATCGGCCCACGCCAGATAACTGGAGTATCATCACCTTCTGTCATGTTGCCCATAGAAACAGATTGAATACCGTGGGCTTCCATAGGCTCCATGGTTTTTCCATCTGTGGAGGTAACTTTGCCACTCGCGCCTAACATGGTCGGTATACTCGGGCCATAAATATCCGCATCCATCATACCTACGCGAGCGCCTTCGGCTTTGAGTGCAAGAGCAAGGTTCACAGCCATGGTCGATTTGCCAACACCACCTTTGCCTGAACCAACGGCAATCACATTTTTAACGCCTTTTATTGCTTCAACATTCTTCTGAACAGCATGAGAACGGATATTTGAGTTGACGTTGACGAGAACATCGACTGCAGGCGTTTGATATTTTATTTTTGAATATATTTCTTCTGAGATCGCGTGTTTCAAGCCTTCAATCGGGATGCCAAGTTCCAGATCAACTTTGATCAAACTTTCATTGATCGTAATATCTTTTACCATCCCAGCCGAAACGGGGTCCGTTTCAAAATAAGGCAGGATATAGTCAGCCAGTACCGATCTAACCAGTTCTTCCGAAATTTCCGACATTTTATTAGCTCACCCAATAAATAAAGCACAGTATTCTACACCACAACCTTCAAGGAAACGCCATGCCATGGTACCTTAGGCACAAATTTATTGGCTAAAGAAAATAATGACAAAACAACAACGAAAAATTCTGGTAACCAGCGCGCTACCTTATGCAAATGGACCGATACACCTTGGTCATTTAGTTGAATATATTCAGACGGATATTTGGGCGCGTTACCAGAAAATGTGTGGACACGCTTGTTACTATGTTTGTGCCGACGATGCACACGGAACGCCGATTATGCTCCGTGCGCAACTGGAAGGTATTACACCAGAAGAATTGATCGAAAAAATAAGTGAACAACATCAAAGTGACTTTGCTGATTTCTCTGTCGGTTTTGATAATTATTACAGCACCCATTCTGAGGAAAACAAAGAATTTGCTGAAGCGATTTATTTGAAATTGCGTGAAGCTGGCCATATTGATCGCCGTGTTATCAGCCAGGCATATGATTCTGTCAAGGAAATGTTTTTACCTGATCGATTCATTCGTGGTGAATGTCCAAAATGTAATGCAGCAGATCAATATGGCGATAATTGTGAAGTCTGTGGTTCAACTTATGATCCGACCGAACTAAAAAATCCGCTTTCCGTTGTCAGTGGCACAACGCCGATCGAAAAAGATTCCGAACATTTCTTTTTTAAATTGACCGATTTCGAAGCCATGTTAAAAGACTGGATGAAAGCTGGGCATTTACAAGCTGAAGTCGCTAACAAGCTCGAGGAATGGTTTGAGATCGGCCTGAATGATTGGGACATCTCACGCGATAAACCGTATTTTGGTTTTGAGATCCCCGATGCGCCGGGTAAATATTTCTACGTTTGGTTAGACGCACCGATGGGTTATTTTGCCAGCTTCAAAAATCTCTGCGATAAATCAGATATTGATTTTGATGAATATTTAGGCAAAGACAGCGATGCTGAGCTTTATCATTTCATTGGTAAAGACATCATACGTTTTCACGGACTTTTCTGGCCAGCGGTTTTATCAGGCGCAGGATACCGAACACCAACCGCGATTTTTGCACATGGTTTTTTAACGGTTAACGGACAAAAAATGTCTAAATCGCGTGGCACGTTTATCATGGCACGCACCTATCTTGATCATCTTAATCCAGAATATTTACGTTATTATTTTGCCGGCAAACTAAGCAGCGGTATTGATGATCTAGATCTGAATATGGAGGATTTTCAGCTTAGGGTAAATTCAGATCTGGTTGGTAAGGTCGTAAACATTGCTAGCCGATGCGCCGGATTTATTACGAAACGATTTGATGGAAAACTAGGTTCGGAAATCGAAAA
This sequence comes from Gammaproteobacteria bacterium, assembly GCA_045110495.1. Classification (GTDB taxonomy): domain Bacteria; phylum Pseudomonadota; class Gammaproteobacteria; order CAJXQU01; family CAJXQU01; genus CAJXQU01. The sequence continues at coordinate 77,477 of JBGCGE010000030.1, read as the reverse complement.
TCCAGAACTGATCAAAAAGATCACAGATGCCTCTAGCAGCATAGGACAAGCTTATGAAGGCCGAGAATATTCGCGAGCAATGCGAGAAATTATGAGCCTGGCCGATCAAGTCAACCAGTATATTGATGATCGAAAACCGTGGGTGGTTGCAAAACAAGAGGATGCTGATAAAGAGCTACAAGCAATTTGCACTACTGGAATAAATTGTTTTCGTTTACTCATAAATTATTTAAAACCCGTCTTGCCCTTAATGGCTGAAAAAACAGAAGCATTTCTTAATATTGAACCGATGATGTGGGCGAGTACTGATCTAATTTTGCTTGATCATAAAATCAATAAATTTAAACCACTAATGACACGCGTCGAAGACAAAGCAGTGAGTGCAATGATTGAAGATAGTAAACAAATGATGGCAGAAGTTAAGCAATCAGCACAGCCGCAAAATACCCAGTCTGAAGCTTTGGCCAACGATCCAATTTCGAATGAAATTAGTTTTGATGATTTTGCGAAAGTCGATTTACGTATCGCAAAAATTGTCAAAGCTGATCATGTGGATGGTGCTGATAAGTTGCTACAACTAACTCTGGATATTGGTGAAAAACGTAACGTTTTTGCCGGAATAAAATCGGCCTACAATCCAGAAGATTTGGAAGGAAAGCTGACAGTAATGGTTGCTAATTTAGCACCACGAAAAATGCGTTTTGGACTTTCAGAAGGCATGGTTTTAGCTGCCGGGCCGGGCGGGAAAGAACTTTTTATTCTTAATCCAGACGACGGCGCACAGCCAGGAATGCGTGTGAAATGATCGCTGAAATAGAGCAAAGTGCTGGGATTGTTTTCCTCAGCACTGTTCTTGCTAATAACTTGGTGCTTGAGTCGCAACTGGCACTTTGCCCATTATTCGCGGCATCTCGTCGCATCGATGTCGCAACCGGAATGGCTACCGTTAGCATTGTGGTTATGGTAGTTATGTCACTGATCAGTTTTGCTATTCACCAGTACGTGTTAAAACCATATGAGCTGACATATCTGTCATTAATAATTAATGTTTTAATGCTGGTTGTTTTGATGCAAGCGATTCAATCGTTAGTCGAAAATAAATATCCTGGTATGAATAAAAAGTACGGTGTTTTTCTACCGTTGCTACTTTTTAATTGCTCAGTGTTAGCCGTTATTTTATTAACATTGAAATCGGCCGATAGCATTGGTATGGCATTTATTTTTAGTCTAGGTTGTTCGGTGGGTTTTGGATTAGTTTTGATCATGTTTGCAGGATTAAGAGAGAGAATTGAACAGATCGAAACTGAACAAACTTTTCCAGAAGCGTTTAAGGGTGCGCCGATTATTTTGATCACCTTGGGTATTTTTTCGATGGCTTTTTACGGTTTCTAATGTTGAATTTTATACTTGCTGGATCTGTTATTGCGATTGTTGCAGGTTTCGTTTTAAGAACAAATATTTCTCAATCTGACAAGAAAAAAGAAATTCTTGCAGATAAAATATGCTCAGATAAAAGTTCGTCAAGTTTAGTAGATAACATTGATCAAATATTACCGCAGACGCAATGTGGTGAATGCAGCTATGACGGTTGCCGTCCATACGCGGAGGCCATTAGCAGCGGTGAGGCAAATATTAACCTGTGTCCTCCAGGTGGTGGTGCAACAATAGATCGCTTAGCAAAGTTGTTAGGTCGAGATGTTATTCCTCTCAATCCAGAACATGGACATCACCGACCTTTCCGAATTGCTGTTGTGATAGAAGATGAATGTATCGGCTGTACAAAGTGTATTCAGGCTTGTCCGGTGGATGCGATTTTCGGTGCAGCAAAACAAATGCACACCGTTATTGCAGATCACTGCACGGGTTGCGAGTTATGTATCCCTCCATGTCCGGTTGATTGTATCGAAATGAAGTTGCCGCGTAATAATACGAGTGATGTTTCTAAACCTGTCCCTGGCGATGCACACAAATTGGATCATGAACGTGCTGCATAAATTCCCCGGTGGATTAATTCTCGCGGGAAATAAACAACCAAGCTGTGACCTTGAAATCTTGCCAGCGATTATTCCAGATCGACTAATTTTCCCTTTAATACAACACGTAGGCACGGCAGCAGAACCTGTTATTCAAATTGGTGATCAGGTTTTAAAAGGTCAGTTGATTGCAAAACCAACGTCCTACGTCAGTTGTCCTATTCATGCTTCAAGCTCAGGAACGGTTGTTGATATTGGCCCACGGTTTTCTGCAAACGAAACTGTTCAATCCATCGTGATCAAAACTGATGGTCAAGACCGTTGGCAAGAAAAGATGCAGCCAATGGATTACATAACATCGACAGCTGAGGATCTGGAATTACGAATAACCGACGCAGGAATAATCGGTATGGGTGGAGCTGGATTTCCATCGCATGTAAAAGTTATTGAAGGTAGTGATAAAAGTGTCAAGACTTTGATCATTAATGGCGTGGAGTGCGAGCCTTATATTACGTGTGATGATCGGCTTATGAGAGAACGTACCCAGGAAATAATTTCTGGTACAAAAATTCTGCAAAAAATAACCGGCACAAAAACTTGTTTTATTGCAGTTGAAGAAGATATGCCCGAGGCTTATGAAGCTTTACTTGAAGCAGCAGAAGATGATCAAAATATAGTCAAGGTTCCAGCGATTTATCCTGCCGGTGGTGAGAAACAATTGATCCTGACGCTAACTGGTAAGCGTGTTCCCTCACATGGCCTGCCAATTCATACGGGCGTTTTAGTTCAAAATGTCGCAACGGTTGCAGCAATCCATCGTGCGGTTGTAAAAGGAGAACCCCTTATTTCAAGAGTTGTGACGGTGGCAGGATCAGAAGTCCGATCACAGAATTGTGAAGTACTGAACGGAACTCCAGTATATGAATTATTAGAAAGCTTTCAGGATGAGATAAAAAAGAATCAAGAAGTAATATTCGGTGGTTCAATGATGGGGAAATTAATCACATCAGATCAAGCCCCCATTCTGAAAAAAACTAGCTGTGTGTTGGTTCAAACTGAACAAATAAAAGAACAGGAAACAGCTTGCATTCGTTGTGGTGATTGTATTGATGTTTGTCCTGAACAACTGCAACCACAAATGTTATTTTCTTTATCAAAAAATTCTGATCTGGATGCACTTAAAGAAAATCGCTTGTTTGATTGTATTGAATGTGGTTGTTGTGATCTGGTTTGTCCGAGTCATATTCCGCTAGTAGAAAATTACCAGAAAGCGAAAGCGGCCATCAATAATAATGAGGAAGAAAATAAACGAGCAAAGAAAAGCAGACTTAGGTATCAGCAACGAAATGAGCGTATTGATCGAATAAAAGAAGCAAAAGATGAAAAGAAAAAAGTTTCATCGAGTTTGAAAAAAGAAAATATTCAGGATGAAATATCTGCTGCAATTAAACGAGCAAAAGCTAAACGAAAAAATTAAGTTTTGCAGCTCAAATTACTATCAATCAAAACGAGCTTTCAGAAAATTTCAGAGTCGGTAAACCACAATACTCTGAATAGTTTTGCTCGGAAAAATTAATGCTTACCATGTCTGGTGACAGGTGAATATCTGCATTCAGTTGTTTTAATTTTTTCAATATCTCTTTAACTCGTTTTTCTGCAAGCCAGGGCAGTGCAACGATAATATCATCGACTTGATTTTCTTCAGCATAACTAATTAAATCATCTATTGATCCAAGTACTCGATTATTGCCGATTTTTGTAGGGACGCGAGAAAGTCTGTCTTCGTAAACGCCAAGAATATGCATCCAAGTCTTTTTCCTGCTTTCAATTGTTTCGATTAAATCACAAGCGTGTTTTTCTGCGCCGATGATTACAATATTACGCTTAAACTTTCCAACTTTAGCCCATTTTTCAAATATAAAAACATAAAAAAATCTTATCGTAATAACCATAAAAACAAGACTGATAAACCATATTATCACCCAGGTACGAGAGATCTGATTTGCCATATTAAAAATAAATGCAAAAGTTAATAAAGAACTGAGTAAGATAAATTGGGTAGCAAATAATTTAGTTAAGCTCTTCTGTGGCTTTATTATTGATTGGAATTGATAAAGTCCGAGTTTGTTAAAGCTGATACTTGTTAACGCTGCGTTACTAAGAATTAAAAGAAAAGAATAAATAGAAAAAATTTCTGAAAGAAAAAAAGCAGAAGTTAATATACCCGAACCAATGATAATCAGTGCATCAATGAACGCGATGGAAGCAGGTGATGATAAGAATGTTCTTTTTGAATTGTGACCACTGCCGTTTTTATTAGCAGACGAGTGATTGATATTACTGTTATCCATAACGATTCTAAATTCCTTTTAGAATGATCCTGTTTAGAAAGTGGCTTGTGAAAAATCAGGCTGGCACCACTTAGTCGAATGACTATATTATCATGTAGAGCATTTAACTAACGAAATTTTATGTTAACTACTCTTTCTTTTTTCGCGCGCGAGGGTGAGCTTGATCATAAACCTGCGCTAATCGTTGGAAATCAAGGTGGGTGTATATTTGGGTTGTGCTGATGTCCGAATGGCCAAGTAATTCCTGTACGGCACGCAAATCACCAGAGTTTTCTAACATATGACTGGCAAAAGAATGGCGAAGCATATGCGGGTTTAGCGTGCCTGGTAACGCTTGTTTCACACCCCAGTGACGCATTCGTTGTTGAATCGATCTGACAGAAATTCTTTTGCCATTACGGTTTATAAATACTGCGAAAGCTTCATCTTTCAAAAATTCTTTTCTGCATGCTAACCAGTTTTGGATCGCCCTAATGGCTTTTCCACCAACGGGTAATAGCCTTTGTTTATTGCCTTTACCAGTTACATGAATTTGTGCGGAACTCAGATCCATGTCGCTAATATTAAGCTCGGCAAGTTCTGAAACGCGTAACCCGGAGGAATACATTAACTCCATCATGGCATGGTCACGCAATGAAATGGGATCATCTGACTTTATTTCAAGTAAGGTATTTGCTTCATCCGTGTTTAAGACTTTGGGGAGCTTTTTCGGCGACTTTGGGGCTTTGATCACTTCAGCTGGATTTGTTGTGCATAAACCTTCATCAATTAAAAAATCAAAAAAGCGGCGCATGGAAGATAATGATCGTTGTAAGCTTCGACCACCAATTCCTTGACGATGACGAGAGGAAATGAAATTTCTGATCTGTTTTACATCAACATCTTTCCAAGTGGTTAAATTATGTTTTTTTAGATATGAGATCAAAATAACCAGATCACGCTCGTAAGCAAGGCGTGTATTTTCAGACAGATCAGAAAGATGGAGTAAAAAAGTTTTTAGCTCAGAATTGAGATCCACGGTGATTACTTATTCACTGAATTCATTGGGTAAATAAGGCATTAATGAAAGCGTCACAATGTCGGCCATTTGTGAAAGTATTTCTGTACCCATTCCTTGTTGATAACGATCGGGGCTTTGGCTACCGATAGCTAATAATCCAGTCCAGTTTTTTGCAAAAAGAGGAACTAAAACGGATGAGCCATATTCGGGTAATTCATCTGCAAACATGGTCCGATGTTGTTCTTCATTTAGACGACCGCAAATTGGTTTTTTATTTTTAAACATTTCTTCAAATAGTGATTTTTCTGGCCAGTTTTTTTCTACAAACTCTGGCAGGTCAATATTTTCATCACTCAAGATTCTTAGAACAATTTTGTCGGCTTTAAAATCTGATACGAGTGATTTTTTGATCGTGGAAATTAATGAGTCGATATCAGAAGTATGGATCAGTTTTTCTGCCAAGATATGTAGCCGTTCTGCAAGTTGACCATTTTCAGTCGCAATTTCGATCAATTCTTTTAATTGTTTTTTCTGCTGCCTGAGTTGTTCGCGTAATACAGAAACCTGGCGTTCGACTAATGAAGTCGCAGCTCCGCTGTTGTGTGGAATATTTATTTCGGACAGTAGGGAAGGGTTGTCTACCAATAAATTTGGATGCTCACGTAAAAAGGTAAGCACCGCCTCTGCACCTTCAGGATTGTTTTCTGTTTTTTCTATTTTATCAGCCATTTTTTTATTCCATACTTTAAGAACAAGAATGCAAGCCCAAGGGTTTCAAGCAATCGTTTAAATCAATTGTACCTTCAAATACTTTGGTCGCCGGGCCTGTCATCATCACAGGTTGACCTTCTCCTGCCCATGAGATTTTCAACTGACCTCCAGGTAAATCGACGAACACTGTTTCATTCAACTCATTTAGTATTATACCTGCAACCGCTGCGGCACAAGCTCCAGTTCCACAAGCCAGAGTTTCGCCAACGCCGCGTTCAAAAACGCGTAAACGAATGTGATCGCGACCCAGTAATTGCATAAACCCAACATTGACTCGTTCAGGGAAAAGCTCATGTGATTCAATCAGAGGACCCAGTGATTCCACGGCGGCGTTTTTTACATTTTCAACCTCAATTACTGCGTGAGGATTACCCATGGAAAGCGCAGAAAACTTAAACTCTTTATTTTCTACAGTCAATTTATAACTGAGCAATCTATTTGCTGCAATAAGGGGAATTTGTTCTGGTGCAAAGCGAGGCGTGCCCATGTTGACGGTTACTTGTCCGTCAGGGAGACAATACAATTTAATGATGCCATTTGAAGTTTCAGCAATGATCTCATCTTTTTCAACTCGGCCACTTTGATGTAAATAAAGTGCAGCACAACGTGCGCCATTTCCGCATTGTTCGACTTCGCCACCATCTGCATTAAAGATCCGATAATTCACATCTGACTCATCATTGTTGGCGGGTTCGAGTAACAATATTTGATCGCAACCAATTCCAAAATGCCGATCAGCAATCAAACAAATTTTATCCGTTGTTAAACTAATCGGATTGGACATCGCATCGAAGACAACAAAGTCATTACCCAGGCCATGCATTTTAGTGAAAGGTGTCAACATGTGGATATGATAGCGAAAACAGCAGTTTAATGCTTGTCGTTGTACGATTCAGACGTGACAATAGCTGTCTATGACTTTACAAATTCTGGAGATCATCTTTCCGATCTTTGCCATTGTTTTTATCGGTTTGGTTTACGGTAAGCGATTCTCGCCTGACATGAGCTTGCCGAATCGACTCAATATAGATGTGTTTATTCCCGCTTTATTGTTTGCGGTGCTAACCAGGCATGCAGCGCAAGCGGGATTTTATTTAGATCTGGCGCTAGCCGCTATTCTGGTGGTTATCGGTTCGGGTTTAATCACATGGCCAATCACAAAATTACTTAAAATTGATCCGAAAACGCTTTGTCCACCAATGATGTTTGTGAACGCGGGGAATATGGGTTTACCATTAATGGTGATGGCGTTTGGGGAGCAAGCATTTCCCGCTGCGGTCGTGGTTTTTTTGATCGGGAATTTTCTACACATTTCTTTAGGGAGCTACATATTAGATCATCGTTCGCATATCTTAGATGTCATTACTTCACCGATGATGATCGCGGTCATGCTGGCGATTTTGGTCAGCGTGTTGGGGATAACTCTTCCTGCTACAGTAATGAAACCAATCGAATTATTGGGTCAGATTTGTGTACCACTTATGCTGTTTTCTCTAGGTGTACGCTTAGCTGATGTCAACTTTTCAGATTGGCGTTTGGGTATTCTTGCGACAATTTTATGTCCGCTAGTTGGAACACTTTTAGTTTTGATACTGCTGCCATTTTTTGAAATGACAAAAACACAACAAGGCGTTTTATTTATGTTTGGAGCTTTGCCACCAGCAGTATTAAACTTTATGTTTGCTGAACATTATGATCAAGAACCAGATCGTGTTGCGGCAATTGTTTTGATCTCAAATGCTTTTGCTTTGATCACAATTCCGCTGGCTTTGGTGTATGCTCTACCAAAATTTGGTTTATAAAAATAAATAGATATGAATAGAAAAATTTATACCGTTATTCTGGTTGTTTTACTTTCTGCAATAACTGCATGTGGTTCTCAACCAACTGAACGAACCCGTATAGAAGATCGGACGGATGATCAAAATGCGAACTTAAATAATCGAGGCCCAGGATCATTATTGGCTGACGATCAATATTCCCGCGGACAGTATAAAAAAGCCGCAAATTTATATCGTGAGTTGGCCGACAAAGCTACGTCAAAAATCGAAGGTGATTTTCTTCAGCAAGATTTCCGTTTAAGAGCGGCTGATGCTTTTGCCAGAGATCAACAAAATGAGTCTGCTCGTAACGAACTGAAAAAAACTACCCCATCATTATTTGATGAAGATCAACAGCTTTTATATAAAATTGTTAAGGCACAATTAGCGGTTAATGAAGCCCGATCGCGAGATGCATTTAATATACTTCCTCGAGATGCATCAAAATTAAGTACCGACTCTCAAATACGACTTGGTGCCGTTCGAGCGGATGCCTGGTTAGGATTGAGAAGGTTTTCTGATGCGATACTTGAGCGAATTGAAATTGATCCATTGATTACCATTCCTCAAGAGAGAAGTTTAAATCACCAATGGATCTGGAATCAGCTGCAAAAAATGCCGAGTGAAGATGTTTTTTCTCCACCGAAAGGGATGACAAAAGATGATGCTGGTTGGTGGTCTTTAGCTGCAATTGTTAAAAAAGGCGGCTCACAAAATAACCTGGGGAGTCAAAGTGAATTAGAGATCTGGAAGCAAACTTATCCCGGTCATCCGGCAACTGAGGATATTTTATTTTTTATAGAAGGTGATCCAACCGCACCGAACAGCACTAGAATGGCTGAGTTATCAGGTGAGTCATATCAAGGTACAACCCTGGAAGGTACACCGAGAAATATTGCGCTCCTACTACCCCTGTCGGGAAATTATGCAGGTGCTGGACAAGCCATTCTTAATGGTTTCAGAAATGCTGCTGATAATTCGTTTGCTGGTAATGTGAACTACAAAGTTTATGATTCTGCTGACCCATCGTATTCAATGGAAGCAGTTGCAAACCATGTTGTTCGTGAAGGGGCTGAGATGATTGTTGGCCCGTTGCAAAAATCAGTATTATTGGAACTTTTATCTATCGGTGATGTTGGTGTCCCTGTTCTGGCTTTGAACACACTGCAAGATAATGCTGCAAGTTATGAAGGACTTTTTCAGTTTGGGTTGAGCCCAGAAAACGAAGCTGCAGAGGTAGCTAGTAGAGCCTTACGAGATGGAAAATATCGTACTGTCGTTTTAGCCTCTCAAGACTTACTTGGAGAACGGATTGCAAATGCATTTATGCGTGCATATGAGCAAGGTGGCGGACGTGTAGTTGCTTACGATACCTTTGAGCCAAAGTCGAATACTATTAGCTCAGTGATGAAAAGATTGCTACGTGCAGAGAGTTCAAATCCGCTGTGGGAAGATATTCGAAAAGGTACAGAACGTGTCTCAGATGATCAGCAGCATATCGATATGATCTTTTTTACGGCATCACCAAGAGACTCACGGCTCGTCAGGCCAATCATCCAATTACATCGTGCTTTTGATCTGCCGGTTTATACCAGCGCACGCGTATATAATCAGCCCGATCCAACGATGGATAGAGATCTAAATGGACTAGTTTTTTGTGACATGCCGAATCGCTTATCGGGAGAAGCTCTTAATAAAAATCGACTTGCTTCTTTAGGGACTGATGCGTATTTATTGGTCAACCATCTGCACGAACTTACTCTCTCACCAGGCAAAGGAATTCTCGGAGAAACCGGCACACTCAGTGTTAGACCAGACGGGCAAATCTGGCGGAACCTTGAATGTGCGGTATTCCAAAGTGGGCAACCTGTGCTATTACCCTGAAGACCTATTGTTTTAAAGTTTAACCCGTCTTCGTCGTATTTGATCTAATGATCATGACCACCCGGGCCATGAACGTGTCCATGTTCCAGTTCTTCTGCAGAGGCTTCGCGAACTTCAATAATAGTCACATCGAAATTCAAAGTAATTCCCGCTAGTGGGTGATTACCATCAACAACGATCGTATCTCCATCAATATCAGTTACGCTAACAACTGACTGCTGTCCTTCAGGAGACTGCCCTTGAAATTGCATGCCCACTTGAATATCAGCTTCTGGGGGAAACATCTCACGTGGAATACGCTGGATTTGCGCTAAATCGCGTTCGCCATAGCCTTCTTCAGGGTTAATCACAGCTGTTACTTGATCGCCGGCTTCTTTATCTAACAACGCTTTTTCAAGGCCAGGAATGATATTGAGACCATTGTGGAGATAAGCGAAATTTCCATCAGTAGATTGATCAATAATATTGCCATCATCGTCTTTAAGTGTGTAATCGATAGTTGCGACTGCGTTTTTAGTAATTTTCATAAAGTAATAATCCAGTTTGATTCTTGGTTTAAATCTTAAGTGAGTGAGATGAGGTTTTTATACAAGGATTTGATCTTAACAAGATTAATTTAAAATCGCACGATAGCCAATAACTAAATTAAATTTTAATCTGTAAAGGAGTTCAGACATTATAGAGACTCCTATAAGTCTCTTAAAATTAAAAAGTTATAATTATGTTATCGTAGTCATTGTATTTTCTTTCCCAGAGAAAATTATACGGCAGGTTTTAGAATAATCATTTTATATTGGGCAGAGGTTCTATGACTCGTTTTGATCGTTTTAAAGCATTGCATTATTTAACTATCCTAAGCTCGTTTCTATTTGCGATTGTCGCCTGGTTTTTTTCGCAGTCATTAATAATTTTAGTTTCAGGATTATTGGTGAGCAGCTTAATTTTTTTCTTAGTTACTGCTTTAATGAAAGCGAGCCAGCAACATCAAGAAGAATATATTCAAAAGCAACAAGAGAATGATCGGAAGCAACAAGAGTTGTTAGAAAAACTTAACGCTTACAATGATGATATGGCTCAGCTCGCTCATATCGCATCACATGATGTGAACTCACCACTACGAGGCATAGTAAAATTAACTGAATGGCTAAAAGAGGATTGCATAGATCTTCTGCCTGAAAAGTCGTTAGAATATTTGGTGCTGATCCAAAATAGCACTAAAAATTTGAAAAGGCTTTTAGATGAGTTAGTGAGATATGCACGTATTGAAGATTCTGAAATTGAAAGCGAGGAAATAGATTTAAATTCTTTCATAGATAACCTTGCTCAGCTCCATATATTACCGGCTGATTTCACGTATGAACTGATTCTGAATTGTGACTCAGTTGTGTTACCGAAACAGCCGCTGGATATTATTTTGTATAATTTAATGATGAATTCAATAAAACATCACGATAAAGATACTGGAAAGATCACTATCGAGGTAAGTGAAGACAGTGCATCATATTACTTTATTTTTTCTGACGATGGTCCAGGGGTTCCGGCAAATATTTCGGACAAGGCTTTTCGGATGTTTACAACAAGTAAACCACGAGGAGAATCAGGATCAGGTGGAATGGGTTTAGCATTTGTGAGAAAGATTTTGCTGCAACATGGAGGCAGAATTAAACTTTTGGAAAGTTCGGGCAGAGGTGCAACATTTCAAATAAAATGGTCAAAGGATGTAGGATCAATTACGGATATATAACCAAAATTAGAACTAGCTTAAACGGCCTTATTCAAGGGTAATTCTTTTTTTCCAAAGTCACCAAAAACAACATTAGATGGATGCGTTGGTTTTGACAGGTGGAAGCCCTGGAAGAAGTCACATTCATATTTTTTCAATACTTTTAATGCACCCTCGCTTTCAACACCCTCTGCTGTCACTTTAAGACCCAATGAATGAGCTAACGCAATGATGCCTTTTATAATTTTCTCATCATTACTATCAGTCAAAATATCTAATACAAAAGATTTATCAATTTTTATATGATCAAAAGGATAGTTCTGTAAATAACTTAATGAAGAATAGCCTGTTCCAAAATCATCCAGTGCTAATTGTACGCCCAAGTCTTTTAGCTCATTCAGTATTTCTTCAACGATCGTTTCTTTTTTAATTAAAACGGATTCTGTAATTTCAATCACCAAATTACTTGGTGAGACATTATATTTTTCACATGCTTTTCTTATCGTATCAACGATTGAGTTATTGCTTATTTGTTTGGGCGAAACATTTATTGATATAAAAATATTCTTGTCAAAAGTATTCGTTTCCTGCCAGTATTTTAATTGTTTGCATGCGCTCTCTATTACCCAATTACCAACATCTATAATCAGGCCAGTTTCTTCAAGTAATGTTATAAAATTGATCGGTTGGTAAACACCTTTTGTTGGATGTTTGTACCTGATAAGCGCTTCAACACCAACCGTTTCTGAATTTGAAATTGAAGCTTGAGGTTGATATTCAATAAAAAATGCTTTTCTTTCCACGGCTCTACGCAGGTTATTGATCATCTCTCTACGTAATTTTGTTTCGTTGCTAAGCTTTTGGTTAAAAGTTTGATAGTTGTTTTTGCCTTCGCGCTTGGCTAAGTACAAAGCGGTATCAGCTTCCTTAAGGATTTGTTGAGGAGAACTATTTACATGTCTACCATGGGCTATGCCTATGCTGACAGTGACAAATATTTCTTCGTTATTGATCAAATAAGGTTTTGCAACTTCATTAACGATTTTAGCAGCGGCAGCTTCAGCATTATTTTCACTTTCATTTATACCTAAAAGGATGACAAATTCATCCCCTCCAAATCTTGCTACCGTATCATTTTTACGAAGTGAATTTTGTAACCTTTCACCCACTTTGACTAATAATGCATCACCAACATCATGACCAAGGGTGTCGTTAATATCCTTGAATCCATCGAGATCAATAAACATGATGCTTACATCGCAATTGGAACGTTCCGATGCATAGAACTCTTGTTGTAACCGATCATATAATAAGTTCTTATTTGCTAAACCTGTTAAGGCGTCATATTCGGCGACATGCTTAAGGTGTTCTTGAGTTTCAAGCCGCTCAGTAATATCTGCAAAAGTTGCGAGAAAACCTTGAGTAAATCCTGATGAGTCAAATAAGGTTCGAGCATTAAATTCTATCCAACGTTTTTTGCCCAGCGGAGTAACTAAACGAATTTCTGTATTATAGTCTGTACCATTACGCATCGATTCTTGTAAATCTTCAAGCAGCCGTTTTATATCTTTTTCATGAACAGCGTTGATCCAGTTATTGTCAAGAGTTTCATCGGCTTGCAGACCCGATAATTCATGCCACATGTCATTTGCATAAACGCACGACCAGTTACTATTGACATGTAAAATACCAACAGGAACAAGGTGTTTCAGAGCAGAAAAATGTTGAGCTGTTGTTCTATATTCTTCAGCACTTGCTCGCATGCTGGTGATATCCTGGATCTGTAATGTGGTGTAATTCTCCACACCCTCTGAGTAACGAAATACAGAAATATTGGCTAAAAATTCTTTTCCGGAACCACGAATAGCAACTTGATCTTCCCAAAGTTTGGGCGCGAAAAGATGCTCTTTAAAATCGAGGTCACTTTCTTGATTAGACCATTGAAACAAGCTGTCATAATTGGGCAGGAATTCTTTAATTTTACGTGTTTTTAAATTATTTTGATCATCTTGAAATGTTGTTTCTGCTGCCTTGTTGTTGGCGATAATGGTTCCATCTTCACGAACAACAAAAGTAGCGAGTGGCGATGCTGCAATGAAGCTGGATAGATAATGATTATTCCTGATGGTAGTTTCTAGCTGGGGGAAATCTTGTTTTACACTTTCTGCGGTTCTAATTGCACAAGAAGCTGCACCTAGAAGAGGTATTATACGGGTTACTTCATTAGCACTATAACTGCCTTTTTCTTTTGTCAAAACAATCACATTCTTCAGGTTGTTTTGACTGATGACGGGTATGATCAAAATAGCCGACGTGTGATCTGGATCGGCTAATAACCGTTGGTGTTCGGGAGGTATTGGAGAATTGTAGTATATAGGCAGAGGGTTAATAACTTTATTCTTAATTTGTTGAATAATTTGTCTAAATTGAATGTGGCTGTTTGAAATGTTGGGAACCAGCTCATTATTATATGTTCTACGTAATGATAGTTTTAGTTCAGGTATTGGAACTGATTCAGGATCTTTCGTAGCTGGATGAGCAGTGCCGTTATTGACCATGATGGCTGTACCATGACTGCTGTTGGTCAATTTCATAACGCGAGTTAATAATACATTAGTGAGTTGATCAGTAGCATCTGGATCAAAAAGGTATTGCTGTACAGAGTCGATAGCAGTCCTTAATTCAACATCATTTCGTCTGTTATTGAGATGAGCTCTATTACTATCCTGTTTGTCAGTGATCATAATTTGTTTTGCTATGTATTAAATCAGTCTAGAACTGTCTGTTTGCAGGTTCGTTGGATTGTGAAATTGGTTAATAACAAAAAGCAAGGCAAGAAACATACCGATATTTATACAAATGAAGTTAGAACAATTCCAATAAAAATGCTATATAGTGTGAAAGGTTTACCTAACCTTCTGAGAATTTAACTTTTGCACAACAATAAATGAAGTAAATTAATGTCAAAAGAACCAAATTATCCATCACACTTTATCGGGATTGGCGCTTCTGCAGGTGGCCTTGAAGCACTGCAGATATTACTGCAAAACCTGCCTGTAGATATGGGGGCATGTTATATCGTCGTCCAACATCTTTCTCCTGATTTTGAAAGCATGATGTCTGAATTATTGACGAAGCACACCATTATGGATATTCATAATGTTGTTGATGGAGTGACAGTCGAAGCTAATAATATTTATCTTATCCCGCCAAAAAAGAACATGATCATTGCAGAAGGCAAGCTTTTGCTTTCTGACAAAATGCCTGACACAGGTTTAAACCTTCCTATAGATATCTTTTTTAGATCACTTTCGGAAGATCAACAACATCGCGCTATTGGGATTATTTTATCTGGTACAGGTTCGGATGGCAGTCGTGGAATTAAAGCGTTAAAAGAAGCCGGAGCATTAATAATTGCTCAGCAACCTGACAATGCAAAGTTTGATGGAATGCCTAATAGTGCAATTATGACTGGGCTCGTTGATTTAATATTAACCACTGAAGAAATAGGCAAAAAGTTAGAGGATCATATTCAACATCCTCTTGTTAGCGGCAAACCTGAAAACATTCGTGATGAATTAACCGGAAGCGAAGAAACGATGGCAGAGATTTTTAACTTGTTAAAAATCAAAAGTGAGATAGATTTCGCAAAATACAAACCATCAACAGTTGCAAGAAGAATTGAACGGCGAATGACCGTCAATCAGATCACCAAACTCAGAGAATATCTCACGTTACTTTTCAAAGACCCTGAAGAAATAAGAATATTAAACAGAGAGTTATTGATTGGCGTGACACGTTTTTTTCGTGATGAAGAGGCATTCAGCATTTTGAAGGATGATGTTATTCCTCAAATAGTCAGGGATTCTATCGAAGAAGAAGATATTCGGGTCTGGATTACAGCATGTTCGACGGGAGAGGAGGCATATTCACTTGCGATATTATTTACCGAAGAAATCGTTAATCAAAAAATCAATCGTAAGGTTAAAATTTTTGCTACAGATGTAAACTCTGATTCCATAGCGGATGCAAGTAATGGAATTTATTCTGATGAAATTTTGCACGATGTCTCGCCTGAAATAGCACAAAAGTATTTTAAAATTCTGGAAGATGGAAAGCTGAAAATAAGTAAATCACTTCGTGAGAAAGTTGTATTTGCAACACATAATATTATTACAGATCCTCCATTCTCAAATATGAATTTAGTGACATGTAGAAATGTATTGATCTACTTTCAACACAGCATTCAAAAAGGCGTACTTGCCGCACTACATTTTGCACTAAGACAAAACGGGTATTTATTTTTAGGCTCATCGGAAAGTCTAGGAGATATTTCACCTCACTTTGAAGTGATTAATGAACGCAACAGAATTTATAAAAAACAAAGTAATGTAAGAATTCCAATTGGCAGTAAACCACCTGTCGCACGAGAACAAGTAAAAAACCCTCAAGACATCTCCTCGATATCAACCTTGCTGAAAAACTATACTGGTTATAATTTTGGGTCAGCGATCAATTATGCAAATGAGAGGCTCATTAAGCATTATGCACCACCTTGTATACTCGCTAGTGAGGATTTTGAAGCTCTTCACGTGTACGGGGATGTTTCAAATTATATTAGAAGATTGCCACCAGGAAGGATTAGTAAAGATATAAAAGATCTTGTGAATGAAGATTTGAGTATTGGAATTTCGTCGGCTTTGTTTCGTGCTAAGCAAAACCCTGATGAGATTGTTCATTATACGGATGTTCCAACAGTCGTAGACGACGTTATATTTAATTTAGATATCCTGGTTTTCTACTTAAAAGAAAATAGCAATGAAAATTCACAGGGCTATTATTGGATCATTTTTGAAGATAAAGGCAAAAAGAATATAGAGGTTGCAGACGCTAACAAAATTAGTTTCGATTCAGTCGCTCAATCTACTCAACATATTTATGAGCTTGAAGCTGAACTGAAACGAAACAAAGAAAGTTTACAGGTGACAGTTGAAGAGCTGGAAACGACGAATGAAGAACTTCAGTCTGCAAATGAAGAGTTAATGTCTGCAAATGAAGAATTACAAAGTACCAATGAAGAATTACAATCGGTAAACGAAGAACTTTATACCGTCAACTCTGAATATCAGGAAAAGATCTTAGAAATATCAGAATCAAATAGTGATCTTGATGAAGTGCTGAAGTTATCAAATATAGGAATTATTTTCTTGGATGAAGATTTACTTATCAGGCGATTTACACCTGTAGCCGCCCGATTTATTAACCTTCAAAGTACAGACCTAAAAAGGCCTATTCATCATATTTCATCAAGTCTTGAATATGACGAAATGTTAAATGACATTTCATCGGTCATATCAAATAATAAAGCAATCGAAAAGGAAATCAGAAGTAATGGAGGATTAGTAAATATTAGCATTAATCCTTACCAGTATAGTGATGCAAATAACTACCCAGGAGTTGCCATTACATTCTCAGATATTTCTGAAGTACGTCTAATGGAAAAAGCAATGAATACCGTTTATTCAGAGTTGAGATCAAGTATTCATAACACGATTGATATATTAGATACAAAACCATTTGACGAGATAATAACGGCGCTTATTGTTGATGACGATAATACAGAACTAGAAATTATTTCAGAAGAATTAAGTCGTTCTAACAGGCATACCTGGAGGATTATTAAAGCAAATAATGTTGATGATGCGTATCAGCATTTTGCAAAGAAAAATATCGATGTGTGTTTCTGTGACTATAATTTATCTCCTGATACCGCGATAGATTTATTTAATAAAATGAAAGAGGGTGGTATAAAAACGCCTTTAGTTGTAGTAACCGGAGATAAAATAGATTCATTAGACGCAACCTTATTAGGTCAAGGAGTTTTGGATCTTGTTTATAAAGATGAGTTAGATGCGGCGGTACTTACACGATCAGCTCACTATGCTATCAGAAGAAGGCAGATTAACGAAAGCATCGATAACCTGCCAATTACTGTTCGCTAATGTATTAATAACTGTGTTAGTTGCTGAATATTAGTTCACCATCTTTTAAATCTACCTTAATAGCTTGCCCCGGTTTGAAATTCCCAGCCAATAGATCTTTTGATAACGGCGTTTCCAGATATTGCTGGATCGCACGTTTTAAAGGCCGCGCACCATAGACTGGATCAAATCCCGCTTCACCAAGTTTATCCAACGCCGCAGCACTGATTTCAAGCTCAAGATCCTGTTCTTGTAGTCGCTTACGAAGCAACTCAATTTGTACTTCCGCAATTGATCGGATCTGTCCTTTTTGCAGAGAATGAAAGACCACGGTTTCATCAATTCGATTAATAAATTCTGGTCGAAAGTGATGCGATACGGTTTCCATTACTGCTTTCACCATTTCGTCGTAATTATCATCGCCGGCCATTTCCTGGATCTTTTCTGATCCTAAATTGGAGGTCATAACAATAACGGTATTTTTGAAATCCACCGTACGACCTTGTCCATCAGTCAGTCGGCCATCATCCAGCACTTGGAGTAAAATATTAAATACATCTGGATGTGCTTTTTCCACTTCGTCCATCAAAATAACGGAGTAGGGTTTGCGGCGAACTGCTTCTGTTAAGTAGCCACCTTCTTCATAACCTACGTAGCCTGGAGGCGCACCGATTAAACGTGCGACGGAATGTTTTTCCATAAATTCTGACATGTCGATGCGAACCATGGCATCTTCCGTATCGAATAAAAATTCGGCTAATGACTTACACAGTTCAGTTTTACCGACACCGGTTGGACCCAGGAATAAAAATGATCCATTCGGCCGATCCGGATCAGAAAGTCCTGCACGTGATCGACGGATTGCATCAGCTACCGCAGAGACGGCTTGATCTTGTCCAACGACGCGGTTGTGCAACGCTTCTTCCATCCGCAATAGTTTATCGCGTTCGCCTTCGATCATTTTCGACACAGGAATGCCGGTCCATTTAGAAACCACTTCTGCAATTTCTTCTTCGCCGACTTTATTTCTTAGCAACTGCATGTCTTGCATTTCAGCTTGTGAAGCCATATCCAGTTGTTTTTCCAGTTCTGGAATTTTGCCGTATTGCAATTCTGACATACGATTTAGATCGCTGGCCCGGTTGGCATTTTCATATTCAAGCCGAGCGCGTTCTAGCTCTTCTTTAATATGCTGAGAACCTTGCAAAGCCGCTTTTTCGGATTTCCAGATTTCATCTAGATCGGAATATTCACGATCAAGTGCGCTTATCTCCTCTTCCAGAGTAGAAAGTCGTTTTAGTGAAGCTTCGTCTTCTTCTTTTCTCAACGCTTCAGACTCGATCTTGAGCTGAATTAAACGTCGCTCAAGTTTGTCCATCACTTCCGGTTTTGAATCGATTTCCATCCGGATCCGACTACCAGCTTCGTCGATTAAATCGATCGCTTTGTCTGGCAATTGTCGATCAGAAATATAGCGATAAGATAAGGTGGCTGCGGCGACAATTGCCGGATCGGTTATATCTACACCGTGATGGACTTCATAACGTTCTTTGAGTCCACGTAAAATCGCGATGGTATCTTCGACCGAAGGTTCATCGACTTGTACTTTCTGGAAGCGACGTTCGAGGGCAGCATCTTTTTCAATGTACTGACGATATTCATCCAACGTAGTCGCGCCGACACAATGTAATTCTCCACGTGCCAGGGCAGGCTTGAGCATATTACCAGCGTCCATTGCGCCTTCGGCTTTGCCGGCGCCGACCATGGTGTGAAGTTCGTCGATAAATAAAATGATCTGCCCTTCTTGTTTGGCCAGATCATTCAGAACGGATTTTAAGCGTTCTTCAAATTCACCACGGAACTTCGCACCGGCAATTAATGCTCCCATATCAAGCGACAGTAGGCGCTTACTTTTAAGACCTTCCGGTACTTCACCATTGACGATACGTTGAGCAAGTCCTTCTACAATTGCGGTTTTACCAACGCCTGGTTCCCCGATCAAAACCGGATTATTTTTAGTGCGTCGTTGTAATACTTGAATGGTGCGACGAATTTCATCATCGCGACCAATCACAGGATCGAGTTTACCTTGCTCCGCGCGTTCCGTGACATCGACAGTAAATTTTTCCAGGGATTGACGATTTTCTTCCGCATTAGGATCATTTACCGCTTCGCCACCACGAAGGTTGTCGATAGAGTTTTCGATAGCAGCTTGATTCGCACCAGCCTCTGTCAGGATTTGTGACAGAGAATTTTTAGTATCTTCCAATGCGGCAACGACAAAAAGCTCGCTAGAGATATATTGATCTTTTCGTTTCTGTGCGATTTTGTCGGTCAGGTTCAAAAGTCGTTCCAGATCGCGTGAGAGATGTACATCTCCGCCTGCACCTTCAACGCTTGCAGTATGATCAAGCACTTCACCTAATTGAGAGCGCAGTGAATTTACATTTACACCGGATTGTGAAAGCAAGTGACGCACTGTACCGCCTTCTTGATCGAGTAGAGCCGTCATTAAATGAGCAGGCTCTATAAATTGGTGATCACGACCCAGTGCCATGCTCTGTGCATCGGCAAGTGCAAGTTGGAACTTTGTCGTCATTTTGTCAGGTCGCATTGTAACTCTCCGTCATAATTCGTATTTAGTACTAATAATGAGGTCAATTATTAAATTATCAAGACTGTGGAGGATATAAAACGAAATCGGAATACAATATCGGTCATGAAAACACCTGCTTATATTTTTGATGAAGTTAAATTTACCGAAAGACTAAAACAGTTTTCTGATCTACGTCAGTCAACACGTTTTAAATTGCTCTACTCGATTAAGGCATTACCTTTAGCTTGTGTTTTAGAAAAAATGCTACCTTATGTTGATGGCTTTTCAGCCAGTTCATTATTTGAAGCAAAGCTGGCAAGAGAGGTGATAAAAGAGCAAGGCAGTATTCATATCACCACACCCGGTTTTCGGCCTGATGAAATAGATGAGTTGCTAAAAGTGAGTGATTACATAAATATCAATTCACTGAGTCAGTGGCAGCGTTTTTCAGATCATTTTGGGGATCAAACAAGTATTGGGATGAGGATTAATCCACAACTATCTTTTTTGCATGATGACCGTTTCGATCCTTGCCGAACATTTTCTAAACTTGGAATAGGTATTGATCAATTACAGAATCAAAATGAAGTTATTGAGGGAATGTCCGGCTTACACTTTCATACGATGTTTGGATCAGAAAGTGTTAAGCCATTAGAAAAAACCATTAAAAAGATCGAAAGTAAGTTAGGTGATTTTTTACATAAACTGAAATGGATAAATCTGGGAGGTGGTTATGTTTTTAACGATCAGGTGTCATTTTCCTTGTTCGAAAAAATAGTTCATGAACTGATCAACAAGTATGATCTCACCGTCTTTTTTGAACCAGGAAAAGGCATTGTTGGAGATGCAGCAGAGCTAATCACTGAGGTGATCGATTTGTTTGAAAGTGATGGAAAAATGATCGCGGTTTTAGATACTTCAGTCTGTCATCATCCCGAGATTTTTGAGTATCAAATATCCGCTCAAATAAAAGAGTCTAGCCCAGGTACAAAACATGCCTACCTTTTGGCTGGCGCAAGTTGTAAAAGTGGTGATTTGTTCGGTGAACACCATTTTTCAGAACCTTTAGCTATTGGCTCAAAGCTAACAATGCAAGATGTTGGAGCGTATACATTAGTCAAAGCGAGTCGATTTAATGGCATTAATTTACCGGATATTTACCTTAAAGATGAAAAAGATCAGTTACAGCTGATTAAGCAATATGATTATAAGGATTATCAACAATACTTTTCTGTTTAAAAGCTTCAAGTAATAAGCCAGTCCTGCCGCTATCCTTTGTGTTATGGAATCAAATACCAATGAAATTAGATCAGAAGATGGTTTGATGGATAAAAGGCGATCTGGAATATGATGTTCGAAGAACAACTTACAAACCCACTAGTTTTACTGTTGTGCGTCACGGTATTGGTGAGCCTTGGCCTATGCTTTTGGTTAGCACGGCAACTGTTGATTACGAAAAAGACTATTACAAAATTGCTGCTGGTGAATCCAGAAGATGAGAAGAAGCCTACGGGTAATATTTCTGAGTTATTAAACCTATTAGTTTTACAAGTCAGAAAAAGAATTAAGACGGCAAAAGATCTTCGACAAGATGTAGTTACGGAAAATAAAGCGGTTGCGTACCAACATAAAAAAATGCAGTCGACGCTTGAAGTTTTTACCGAAGGTGTGGTTATTCTTGATCAGACTGGCAAAGCAACTTTTGCTAATCAAAAACTTAATACGCTGTTAGGTGTTACACGAGAAGATGTTATAGGAAAACAACCGGATGCATGGTGCGCTGACAAAAAAATACTAAGCATGCTAGTGCGGTATGAAGGAAATGTGGCTCGCCTTAGACGCTCAGAGACTGTCCAGTTTTCACCACAAGGTAAAGAAGACAAAACGTTAGCGGCGACGGTGACACCGATATCAATGCATTCAAAACCTGAATTAACGATTGGTATTTTAATTACCTTTAGAGATGTTTCAGCGGAGTCGATGGCAAAACAGTCACGTGATGATTTTGTTGCTCATGTTTCGCATGAGCTTAAATCTCCATTGAACGTGATCAAAATGCATAGTGAATTGCTACTCGATGTTGGTGACGATGCACAGTCAAGAATTATGAGTATCAATGTAATTAATGATGAAGTAGATCGCGTATCGGAGATGATTACAGATCTTTTAAACATTACTCGCCTGGAAGTGGGCAATGTCAGTATTAATCGCAAACGAATTCGTTTCCGGGATTTTGTGACGGAAGTTTTCGAGAAAATGCAGCGCAGCGGTGAAGAAAATAATATCCAGTTTAAATTGGATCTGCCGAGATCATTAAGTCATGTATCAATTGATAAGGATTTATTTCGAATTGCATTAAATAATATTTTGTCTAATGCAATTAAATACAACAAACCAGGAGGCCTTGTAACAATAGAGGCTGAGGAAAATGATGAGTCTATCATTTTGCGGATAAGTGATACTGGTATCGGGATATCACCCGAAGATCACAAAAAAATATTTGATAAATTTTATCGCTCTGATGATGACGAAGTCACAAGTAGAAATGGGCATGGTCTCGGTCTGTCATTAGCACATGAGATTATTGTTTTACATAACGGTAATTTAAGCTTGGAAAGTGTAAAAGGTAAAGGCACCACGTTTATTTTGGAATTAGGAAAAACATCAACATTACTTAAGGAAGCTGTATAAAAAATGGATAAGAAAAAAATATTATTAATTGATGACGAGCCTCATGTGACATCAGTAATTAGCCATTTTTTGATCCGTTCTGGGTATGACGTTGAGACGGCTAATAACGGACTGGTAGCATTGGATAAAGTAAGTAAAAGAATGCCAGACGTCATTATTTCAGATATACAAATGCCTAAACTTACTGGGTTGGGGTTTTGCGAACGATTTCGCACAGACTTTTCTGAAAGTGAGTCTCTGATCATTATTATGACGTCAAGAACGGAACGTGATTTTCGAGAAAAAGCAGGTAGTTTAGAGAATGTGGAGTTTTTTGAAAAACCCTTGTCTCCACGAAAAATAGTTGCAAGGTTAAAAGAATATTTCGAAGAAATGGAAACTGTTGACTGACATGGATAGTATGATTCAGCTTGATCTTGAAAGGTATGAGTTGCTGTTCAAACACTTGACAGATGTTGAGTGTAAGCTCGAATTACTTGACCAAAGAGGTAACTCTTTTGGTGAAGGACTGTTTCAAGAAGCCGTAACAGATCAAAATATTGATTGGGATAGTTTATGTTACAAAGCAAGAAAATTAACTTCTACGGAAGGTAAAACTACCTGGTCTACCGCGTTATTTCTTTCATCTGAATATCGCCCTTACTGGTTAAAGCTAAACGTTGAAAGTGTAGAAAAAGATATTAGTGAAGAAACTGAAAAAAGTTTAAAACTAATTCTTGTAGATACTGCACATTTTCTGACGGATGACTATATGAACCAGGCGGCTATTGCTGGATTCTCAGCTGAGCTAGCTTCTCGGTATGAAGAAATAAACATGGTCTATGGACTCGATGAAGTCTGGAAAAATAGCCATAAGTATGACGAAATAATTTCGTACAAAGAGCTGTTACAGATGAGCTTGAATTATTTATCTGTCGATACGATTGCGTTACTTATTCCGAACGAAAATATTTCAATATACTACGAGAATGATCAAGGGCTAACAGAAATAGAAGAAACGCTGGCAAAGTTAAAGAATAATCATGCGGTATTCTTTGATTCAGCTGAAAAATCTCTGGTTGTTAATCGAGACGCCTATTCGGAAGACACCTATTATGAGCCAACAATTCCCTATAAATTGATTGTTTCTAGTGTGACGAATATTGATCATACTATTTCTGGTATTGTTGTTTTTGCTAATAGCATGGAGAAAGAACATTACACAAACACGGATAGACGTTTGTGTGAACTATTAGCCAGAGAGATAACAAAAATATTTCAATCAAAACGTGATCCAATTACTGGCCTTTTCAATCGGAAAAGTTTTGAAAATAAACTTAAAAAATTAGTAGAAAGCCAGGACAATTCTTACCATTCCCTTGTCTACTTTGATATTGATCGTTTTCAGGTCGTAAATGACACTTGGGGTCATTCAGAAGGTGATCGGTTATTGCGACAGATTGCTGCGCTAATTCGATCAAAACTAGGCAAGAATATTATTATGTCACGGCTAGGAGGTGATGAATTTGGTATCTTGCTTGAAGACACTTCTGCCGACGTAGCAGAAGGTATCGCGGAAGGTTTGCGACGTGCGATTGAAGAACTTTCTTTCATTTCAAACGGACAAACATTTGATATTTCAAGTAGCTTCGGTATCGCTGAAATAAATCCTGATATGGGTGAAATGTTTGATGTTTTAGGTGCGGCAGATGTTGCTTGTGATCTTGTTAAACAAACAGGCAAGAACGGGGTTCGCGTATATCAACCAAGTAACTCTGAAATGGTTCAACATCATGATCAAATGTATTGGGCGAGCCGTATAAAAACTTCGCTGGAAGAAGATCTTTTTGAAATATTTGGTCAAGCGATTGTGCCACTTTCTGATCCATATGGAGAACCCAGTCATTATGAAATTCTTGTTAGATTAAGAGAAGAGAATGGTGAAATGGTAGCGCCCGGAAGATTTATTCCAGCCGCAGAACAATATAATTTAATGCCACTGCTTGATCGTTGGGTGCTAAAAGAAACACTAAGAACACTAAAAGAAGCTGAAGAAAAGGATATAAATAGCACGGTTTCAGTTTCTGTAAATATTTCAGGGCAGTCATTATGTGATAATGATTTTCTAAAATATGCATACTCTCTGATTATCAAGAGTGAAATTAACCCTGAGCGGATTTGTCTTGAGATAACTGAAACTTCAGCGGTTGGTGATTTGAACAGTGCTTTGAAATTCATTGAGACAATGAGTGATCTTGGTTGTTTATTTGCACTGGATGATTTTGGTAGTGGTATGAGTTCATTTGGATATTTAAAACATTTACCAGTGGATTATCTAAAGCTGGATGGTATTTTTATAAAAAATATTGTCGAAGATTCTGTTGATAGAGTAATGGTTAAATCGATTAATTATCTGGCGCAAGAGATGGGTCTAAAAACTATTGCAGAGTATGTTGAAAATGAAAATATTGTTGATGTTTTGCAAGAGTTGAAGATAGATTATGCGCAAGGCTACGGAATTGACAAACCGAGTCCATTTTATGAAAAATTAAATGAAATGAAAAAGTTAGCTCTAACGGTATAAACCATAATGCAAAAAGTACTCACGGATAGAGTCGGTGTCGCTACAAGGTTACTTCCAAGTGAAGGGATCACTGATCAAGTTTCTTTAGATGCAGTTAAAGAAGCTGTTTCTGCCTGTTTATCAGAACGTGAAAATCTTCTTATTGTTGATCTTACCAACGTACCCACTCTCAATAGTCCAGTACTAGAATTACTGCTTGATTCGCAAGATGAGCTTGCACGCCGTGGTGGAGGTTTAACACTAACGAATGTAAATAGTATTAACCAGGATGTATTAAGAATTACTGGCGTTAATGACTATGTTGATGTGCTAAACGCAGCTCATAGTGAATTAATTCTTGCTAATGTGTCAGGAATAGATCTACAAAACTTAAGGCTTGGGGATTTGCTGGTTGAAGCAGGCCTTATTTCAGAAGAGCATATAGAAGAAGCAATCCGTTTGCAGTCAGAAACTGGCAAAAAAATGGGTGAAATTATTGTTGAGCGTGAGTGGATCTCTGAAATAGAAATGCTCAAAGTTCTTAGTCAACAATTGGAAGTCCCTTATACCTATTTACGCGCGGGCGTTTATGATCTGAGGACAACAAATCTTATAGATCATGCACTGGCCACTCGTCTTAAAGTATTGCCTTTATTTAGCATCAGAGGCGTGTTGACACTTGCAACTTCTGATCCTCAAAGTATTCCGAGTTTTGACGAAATTGAACGACACACCGGGTTAACCGTTCAGCCTGTTTTGGCGAGGAGTCAGGAAATTGAACATTGCATCAATGAAGCTTTTGAAGGAGCGGTTGAGATTGATGCCTATGTTGGAGATCTCGAAGAAGATTTTGAATTAATTGATCAAGAACTGGGAAGCGATCAGGCAAGTATTGATGAGATAGCGAACGGTAGCCCAGTTATAAATTTGATCAATGCAGTTATCCAACGTGCGATTCGAGATGGCGCCAGTGATATTCACATTGAACCATCGCGTACTCAAACGCGAGTCAGATTACGTGTTGATGGTGTTTTGTATGAAATCATGACGGCTAAACTTGAGATGCATCCAGCACTGGTTTCGCGATTAAAAGTAATGGCCAATCTGGATATATCAGAACGTCGTTTACCGCAAGATGGACGAATTCAAGTGAGTACTCGCGGTAATGTAGTGGACTTGCGATTTAGCTCTTTGCCCGGCGTTCACGGAGAAAAGATCGTACTACGTGTATTAGATAAAAGTCGCAGTGTTTTAGATATTGATCGTTTAGGAATGAGCGATAGTAATAAAAATACGTTTATGGATCTATTAGGCAGATCCCATGGTTTGATGTTGGTTACTGGTCCAACAGGGAGTGGTAAAACATCGACACTTTATTCTGCTATCGAATATTTAAATAGCTCGGAAAAAAGTATCGTCACGATCGAAGATCCTGTCGAATATCAACTCGATATAATTAATCAGAATCAGGTAAAAGATAAAGTCGGTTTATCGTTCGCGAAAATTTTAAAGCATGTTCTTCGACAAGATCCCGATATTATTATGGTTGGTGAAATTCGTGATCATGAAACGGCTGAAATTGCTATTCAAGCTGCTCTGACAGGCCACCTGGTTTTATCAACATTACACACGACTGATGCAATCGGCGCAGTTACCCGACTACTTGATATGGGCGTCGAGCCCTATCTCCTATCATCTGCATTGGTGGGTTCGATGGCGCAAAGGTTAGTCAGAAAAGTTTGTCCAGATTGCAAAACGACGTTTGTAGCTCCGCCAGAAATGATGGCGAGATATGGTTGGGTAGATGATGATCATATTCATCTCTCTAAAGGTCGTGGTTGCTCCACCTGCTACGATTCCGGCTATAAAGGACGAATGGCGGTACATGAAATTATCTCAGTAGATACAGAATTGCAGGGATTAATGATGAAGAATCCAAGTCGAGATGCATTGAATGAATTTATAGAAAAGGCCGGTATCGATACCTTATTTGATGATGGAATAGGAAGAGTGAAAGAAGGCCTGACGACGATAGAAGAAGTCCAACGAATTATCTCAGAAGACTAAAATGGCTATTGATTTTTCTGACTCAGCAACTACAACAACGACTAAGAAATCGTCATCTTTCTCGTCGATCAAACTGGGTTCACCCTCTAAGTTAACAGCAACACATCGCAAGTTTTTTACTGAACAATTAGCGTTACTTCTGGAAACAGGAAATACCTTGCACGGTAGTCTGGAAGTATTAGCCAAGCAGACAGATCATCCATTGATGAAAAAGTTGCTCGAAGATCTGTATGAAAAAGTGACTAAGGGCCAGCCATTCTCCAAGGCACTTAAAGCACACCCAAAATTATTTTCATCCACCTATGTGACGCTCGTAGCGGCAGGTGAAGATGGCGGTTATTTACCGACAGTTCTTAGCCACCTTCTGGAGATGGAAGAAAAGCGTGAAGAGTTACGATCAATGGTGGTCTCGGCTTTCACGTATCCAGTAATTTTGATCATATTTTCGCTAATAATCGTCGTCTTTGTTTTGACCTCGATCTTTCCGAAGTTTACTGTGATGTTTGAATCTTCTGGTGCTTCATTACCCGCAATCACTCAAATATTAATGGTTGCGAGCGATTTTTTGATGGCGTATTGGTGGCTGATGCTAGCGGGAATTGTCGGTACCGGTCTGTATCTCAACATGATGATAAAACAGCCGTTAATACGTGCAAAACTTGATGAGAAAATCTTAGTCATGCCTGTTATTGGAGGTTTGATGTCGAGGTTGTACCTGACACATATGATGCGTTTGCTTAACCTGTCATTAGGTAATGGTGTGACATTGACGGATGCGTTAACGATTTGTAAAGACGCGAGCAGTAATACCGCATTCCAGAATTTTGTACAAAAATTAGTCGATAATGTCAGTGAAGGTAAAGGGTTAGGTGTCGGTTTTAAAGAAGCAGAATTTATTCCTCAATTGATCAAACAAATGATCCAGACGGGTGAAGAATCCGGCAAACTCGCACTCGTTACAGGACGCGTTGCCGATTACTATCAGCGTGAAATGGGTAAAAAGCTCAATATGCTTTCAAAAATTATCGAACCCGTTATGTTATTAGCAATGGGGATATTTGTTGCCTTTATTGTAAGCGCCTTAATCCTGCCGATTTTCAAACTGTCGAGTACGATGCAATAAGAATATCTATTTAAGAAATAGTTTTCTTCTTTCTAAAACCAACTAGACCTAACAAGCCACTGGCAAAAAGCCACAATGCGGCAGGTATCGGTACAGGAGTCGTATTTAATTGAAATTGAAAAGTCCCGTTTGTGGCAGCCCATGTAGGTGTGGAATCTCCGAGAGTAATAAAAGCGGCTGTACCACCCGTTGTTGATGCCGCCCATGCCCAGTCATTTGAAGTCGTAGTACCAAAAGTATTAACGATAGATAGCCAGTAAGTCGTATTCGCGAGGAGAGGGAGTTCAGTTGCCAGGTCTGCTCGATAACTAAATATAGACGCAGTTCCAGTTTGAGAATTTGTTGAAGCTCTGTTTACCGCATTTCCAGGATTAAGGTTCAAGATCCGGTTAGATGAGTCTGGTAGTCCGCCGATATCGGTGAAAATGCCTATATTGAAATTATCGTTTCCTGGCGTGTTGGTGCCATGATAAATACCTAACCAGCTAATTGAACCCAGAGATGCACTGCTTGCGAGACTAAAGTCTTCCGCTTTTATATTGCCGGATCCAAGATCACTGCTGCCACTTGCGGTTGTTGTGTCGCTAAAACCATGATCTAAAATAAGTGTAGCCGCAGACGGCGCTGAAGCAAATAATAGAATCGAAAAAAGAATGCTTTTTATAGCCGTAGAATAACTTCTCATTTGGGACCCCTCCCGTTTAAAGAAATATATCCGTGGCAATATAACCGATTGGTGACTTCTATGTTTAATCGACTGATAAATAATGTGAACAAGTTCCAAAACAACACTAATAACCAACTATTTTAGTTTGAACATGGGTTTGATCATTTGTTACCAGAAAGTGTAAAGCTTTCCCGAAAGTTGCCGAAAACACTTATGAAGCAAGTCAATAAACACAGAAAATTTAGAAGAAGAGAAGGTTTATTTTATGAAAGAATTCAAAAATATAGCTAAGAAAAATGGTTTCACGCTTATCGAATTATTGGTGGTCGTGGTTATCTTAGGCGTATTAGCAGCGGTCGTTGTCCCGCAATTGAGCGGAACGACAGACTCTGCAAAAGTGGCTGCGTTGGATGCAAATCTGGCAAGAATGCGATCAGCGATTGATTTGTATCGTCAAGATCATGGGTCGTATCCAAGTGAGGCACTTGCGACGGGAGCGTCTTGTCCGAATTCAGGTACCGCAGGCTCAGGTGCGGCAGATACAACCGCGGCATTTGCTTCACAATTGACCATGTACAGTAACGCCGCAGGTCAGACATGTACCACCACTGATGCTACTTTTAAATATGGTCCTTATCTGCGAACAGCAACGACGGGTGTAGCAGGTATTCCCAAAAACCCCGTAACAGATGCGAACACCGTTGCAGTTTCAACGACGGGCAGTCTTGCTTTGACTTCATCTGTAACAACGGGTGGTTGGAAGTTTGATAATATTGTTGGAAAAATCATTGCTGACCATTCGGCATATGACGATAGATAATTACCCATCAGATGAATAATAAATAAACAGGTGTCTTAGTGACGCCTGTTTTGATCAGGATGGTAGAAAATGTATGAAAAAATCTGATCATAAATTTAATTGTAACGGCGGTTTTAGCCTGCTCGAATTATTAATCGTCATTTTTATTATCAGTCTTGTGGCCGGAACGGCCATTCCGGTAAATTTCAGCGGGCAGGATCGAATAAAACTACAAACCGCAACGAATGAAGTTTCGACATTATTACGTTATGCACGCGACAAGGCCATACAAACGACCCAACCGCACGGTGTAAATATCGATTACACCTCAAATCGCGTTTATGGCTTTAAATCAGGTAGCGGTACTGATCCATTAAACGGGCTAACCGTTTTATACCATCCCATTTCAAAACTTAGTACAGATGTTGTCATTTCTGCTCAAAAACATACCGAAGGGGTAAATATTTCTAATAGCCGTTCTGTATTTGTTTATGCTGACGGTACTGAACTTGACTACGTATTATTCGACGAAACTGGCTTACCTTATTGGAAAGGATCTAACGGTATTTTTCGTTTATTAATAGACAGCGACATTACACTTAATTCTGGCGTTGAATCACAAACAATTTCACTTAAAACCATGTCGGGTCGGGTGGTTTCGCTATGATCAAAAAACAGCAGCAATCAGGTTTCAGCTACTTTGAAATAATGATCACCGTAGCCGTTGTAGTCATCTCGATATTACCGATCATGGATTCTTTACAAGTCAGTGTAAAAGCATCAGAAGTTCAGCGTGAATATGTTTCATCCCATTATCATTTGATGGCAAAAATGGAAGAAGTTTTAGCAGAATCGTACACCTCGCTTGAAGCCGCCATAATCAGTTCAGAAAGCGGAGGCCCACCCATATTTTCAGATCCATCTGGATCAAGTGATCGGCGGATTGTCTATTTATCAAAATACGATATAGATAATGCAGATTCGGATAATGATCCTTCTACCGGCAAAGATGAAGTGATTTGGGTTAAAACAATAATAGCCAATAGTAATCATGAATTTGTGACGCTGGTACTGCCATGAATAACAAGTTAATAAATCAATCAAAGCAGCAAGGTTTTAGCTTGATAGAAATGATCGTAGTTGTTGGTATCGCAGGGATGATATTTGCCTCGCTAAGCACTATCGTTGGTGAAATGTTTAATACGCAAGAACGCGTTGAAAGTGATAGCGGAATAAATCAGGAAGCCGCTTTTGTGACGGAACGTCTTGTTAATATGATCGCACGAAGTAGTTCATTCAATTTAAAGAATAATGATGCAGATCATGTACATGTTGATTTAGAAACAGATCCGCAACAGGACATGAATAAGGATGGGACTTTTGATCCGGTCGATAAAATAGAATTTCATTGGGATCCTTCAATGTTAGAAATCAGAATGCAAGCATTATCTTTTGATGCGACTGGTGATGGCAAAATAGATGGCCATGATAAATTTAAATATATTCTCACATCAAATATCAGTGCCTTTACGATTAGCGAATCAAAACCTGTTGATGGGCGTTACGATTTACTCCATCTTGATATGACGTTCACCGATACGGACGGCCAGACTTTGAATATCAATACTTCTGTACGTGTTGGTGGGCAATTATGAAGATACTTAAAAGATCAATTTATGGATCAATTCCTGAAAAAAATCAGCAAGGATTTATTTTAGTCACAGTACTACTTATGATTAGCCTGATTGCATCAGTCGCCTATTTAGCTAATACCAGCAGTATTTTTAATTCATCACAAACCGTGTCGAAAATTGATTCTCAAAAAGCACGTTATGCGGCTGAAGCGGGTTTGATCTATGCAGCTGATGAGCTATCAAAAGATCTGGATTGTACCGGCTATGCGATTACCTCGACCGGGACTTTTGAAGGTTACCCATACACGGCAAGTTTATCAGCGACTTCAGGTTCTCCTGTGACGGTGAATGTTGTCATGGATTCTGGATCAGGTAGTTCACATTCGGTTAGTCGAGATGTTGTGATGACTAAAAATGGTGAGACGGAAGCCGATTTGAAAGAGGACAGTTATTCAAATGCAAGTGATGCCAATAAAAACTATGAAAAAGAAAAAGAGCTCCATGTGAAAGCGGGCCTTGAGCGTAGAACATTCTTAAAATTCGATATGGGCAAAATAAATATAGATCCCGCGGTTATCACTGGGGCAGATCTCAGGCTTTTTCAAAAGGGCTCGGCAGAATCGAAAACACTTAATATCAGCCTTTATCGAGTTACGGAAAAATGGAAGGAAAAAGAGGTTACCCATAACAATCGTGAGAAAAAGAAAAAATGGAAAAAAGATTTTGGAGTGATCCAGGAGTTTGCACAACCCGCCGTAGATTCGATTACGGTTGATGAACTTTATGTTGACTGGAAGATCTGGGATGTGACGTCACTGGTAACAGGCTGGTTAGATGGCACGTTTACCGACTATGGTCTGGCATTATCAAGTTCTGACTCTAGTTTTTTTGGTTCTGGTAATAACGTTGAGTTTTATAGCCAAGAGTCTTCAGATAGCACTAAACATCCAAAATTAGTTATCACCCATCTTTGTGAATGTGGAACTTCAGGTTGCTAGTGAGCTTCTGCATTCTGTTTAATCTCTAGCGTTACTCAAATTTAGATCTAATAAAGAAATTGGCATTCTGGCCGATAAAGTTTTTGGATAATAATGTTTGGGATAAAGATGTTAGGTATTACCCGCAAAGGTCCAATTGGACTGGATTTCGGATCAGATCATTTAAAAATGGTACAAGCAGATTTCGTGAAAGGAAATCCTGTGATCCGTTCGGCTATCGTTATGCCTTACCCTACGAACAAAAAAGATCTGTATGAATCTCCAGCTGATCTGAAAAAAATGATCCGTGAAGCACGCAGTAAAGGTGGTTTTCATGGGAACCGTGCGGTCGTGACTATGCCGCCTGAAAAGCTACAGTTTGTTTCCCTTGAATATAAATGTATGCCGTCTAAAGATCCGGATGAAGCGGTGATCGAAGCAATAAAAGAACGTTTTGGTGATCAGATAAAAAGTTCAGTGATCGATTTTTTGCATATTCGTCCTGAACATAAAGAACAAATAGATCGCACTGCTTTAGCCGCGGTCGCACAAAAAAGCTCTGTCGTTTCATTCCTCGAACTTATACGTAAAAGTGGCTTAGATGTTGACCGACTTGAGATTGGCCCCGTTGCGATTAACAGATTGATGGGAGCGATTAATCCTAATGAGCGTGACCAGATTAATCTGGTGATCAACTTTGGACTTTATAAATCCTATGCAACGGTTTTATGGGGTAGACGTTTATTACTTGATCGCGAATTATCTTTTGGTTGTGAAACGGGCGCGAAGGTTTTATCAGAGGCGTTAGAAATTTCAAAGCAAGAAGCAAAAGAATTATTGGCCCGCCATGGCATTAAAGTAGCATCAAAAGTCGTTGCAGGCATGGATTATGATGAAGTGAGTATAGAGGAAACTGTAGCCGATATTTTAAAGCCCGTACTTCAAAATTTTGCCAATGAAATCAAACGTCTGATGCTCTATGTGGCATCAAGAACGCGTGGTCGCACGGTTAATGAGTCATATATGTTCGGTAGTGTTCTCGATTGGCCTGGTGTTGATAGAATCCTTTCAGACATGACTGGCATAACGTTTAAAACAACTCAACCTTTTTACGGGTTTGCGACTTCTAAACACGCCGCAAAGATAGTAGATGTTACGGAGTTACGAGGGATTGCTGTTGCGACAGGGCTTGCTTTGCTGGGCCTTGAAAACAAAAAAGGAGCGAGTGACGATGCATGAGATGGATCTGATCCCGGCAGATTATCGCCGCACTCAAACCATGCGGAAATTATTGATCGGTTTTGCAGCGTTCTATGCTTTAATTTTTTCCTCTTTATTAGTAGGTAAAATTATTCTTGAGATGAAAGTGTCTACATTAGAATCTCAAGTGGGCGCTTATGAAAAACAAAATAAAATTTTAATTGAACAACAAAAATTAAATACCGATCTAAGAAACAGAAAATCACTTATTGAAGGTCAATATGCTTTTGTCAAAATGCTTCAGCAAGGTGGGGGAGGTGATCAAATTTTTCAGGTTTTTGATCGTGTTTTAGACTTAGATATAAAAACCAGTGGCACCAGGAATATCTGGATGAATTCCTGGACTTATACCGCTGCAAATCTTGATTCTGGAAATGAAAAAAGCCTTGAGCAGCATATGAAGATCATGGTTAACGGCTTAGCTCGAGATCATGAAGCACTGTCTATCTTTGTAGAGAATTTAATCCGTCAGTCAGAGATTAGCGATGTAAATGTGATCAATACAACAATGGTAGGCGAGGATGTAACGACCGTCACCTTTGTTTTGGAGATGATGTAAATGTTGGATGAGCTTACAAAAAGTCTGACTCCAAGATTGATGTTTTTACTTCTGGTTGCGGGCGTTGTGTTGTTATTATCTGCGGCAAATGCAGTGTGGTTTAAAAAACAGATCAAAGACTATCGGCAGTTGAGCGAAAGTTATAATACGATAAAAAATCATCCTGCTGATTTAGATTCCGCTGAATTAATTGCAAAAAATTTACGTAAAGAAATTTCTGAACTTGATGAGCAATTGAGTACCGTTGGTCGAGAGGTTTTAAAAGGAAAACCGTTGTCTGTCATAGCCGACCTTGGTCGTTATGCGAAACAACATCAAGTACAAATGGTTAATATAAAACCAGAAGCTGAAGTGAAGGGAGAGCTGTATACGGAAATTCCATTTAATGTCAGTTTGCTGGGTAGTTATGAAGATTTGTACAAATGGGTTTATACACTTGAGAATTCAAACAATCCTTTATTTATTAAAAACTTCACCCTGTCTTCAGGTTCTGATAAGACGACTCGAACGTTGCAGTTGGCTGTTGGTTTAATCCAGCCCATAGAGGAAAAGTAAGATATGAAATTACTTAACTTGCCATTTTTAAAAATACTTTTAGTGACGTATTTAGTTTCAGTAGAGATCCAGGTGGTTACTGCGACAGATAATGTGGCACCTGAATTGCATATTGATCCCTTTGTAAATCCCATGGTTTTGCAACCACCACTCGATTCTTTAAGTGTGGATGATCAAGGCAAACCGATGGAAACAGTACAGGCCAGAGAGACATTTCTGTGGCAGCCAGAATTACGCGGCATTATTCGATCAGAAGATGTTGCTATTGCAAATATGGCTGGAGAATTGATCGAACTGGGTATGGAATTTGAAGGATATCGCCTGATAAAGGTAAGGGAACAATCAGTTGTTTTTGAAAAAGATGGAAAAAAATATCCTGTGTCGATCGACGGTACAGAAGAGCAAGAAAGCACTTTATAGTCCGATTCTATACAAGCTTTTCGCTATCGTATGCTTTCTAATCCCTCAACAAATTAATGCTGCGGAAGAAGGAGCGTCACAGACAAATTTAACACCTCAGCCCGTTTTTCAATCGGGAGCTGAGAACAAGACTGCCGCTCTAAATAATCAAACTCAAAGTAGTCAAGAGCAGGCTCAGCTTCTTGATACTAAAGATCAACCCTCAACCGGATCAAGCACCACAGACAAAAAGCAAGCGACTGATTTAAGAAAAAAATTAAGCAAGATAGAAACCCCAAGTTATAAAAAATCAAACAGTACAGTGAGTATTTCTGTTCGACATGCTGATTTGGCTGAAGTATTCGAAATGATGTCCAAGCATGGTCGCGTCAATATTCTACTGGCTAATGGTGTGCAGGGTGAAGTTTCGATTAACCTTTATGAAATTGATCTGCATGAAGCTATCAAAGCAGTTGCTATCGCTGCCGGGTTTGCGGTTGAGAAATCAGGCAATACTTATTTTGTCGTCACGCGTGATGATGCCGGAAAAGAAATTGTTGATGGGTTAACGGTGGTTAAATCATTTAAAGTTCAATACAGCGATTCAAATGTTGTCGCAACTATTCTCAGCGATCATTTATCACGGTATGGAAAAATTACCGCACTTCCAGAACGTCGTCTGGTTGTGGTAGAAGATCTGCCGGAATTTATGGAACGTATGGAAAGCTTGCTCGAAGAACTAGACAGTCCACCCGTCCAAATTTTGATCGAGGCGCAAATTCTTGAAGTAAGATTAGATCGAACCGATGCTTTTGGCATTAACTGGAGAAATATATTTTCTTCAAGTGATGGGGTGGGTAGTATTGGTACTTCCGCACTAGCGGTTCCTGGCACTGGCTTATTTTTTGAAATTGTCAATTCTAAAATAGAAGCAGCACTCGGAGCATTGAGCAGTAAAGGACGTATTCGAACTTTATCAACTCCAAAGCTAATGGCGTTAGAACATCAAGAAGCCGAGGTTATTATTGGTGATCGAATTGGTTACACCGAAGTTACACTTACAGAAGGTGGGAACCAGATACAAAACGTTGAATTTCTTGATTCAGGTGTGATCTTACGAGTGACACCTTTTGTTGATAGAAGTGGCAAAATTATGATGGAAATTCATCCGGAGGTCAGCAGTGCGAGTCTTAATGGTGGTGTGCCTTCACTACAAACAACTGAAGTGACCACACAATTACTTGCAGCCGATGGAGAAACAATTTTTATTGGCGGTCTGATCAAAAATAACACCGTTAACGAAAGAGATGGCATCCCTGTCTTGAGTGATATTCCTGTTGTTGGTTATGCATTTAGAAGTCAAAGTGATACCGTCGCTAATACAGAAACCGTCGTCATGATCACACCCAGAATTGTAAAAGCACATCAAGATATTCAATATTCCAGTGAGATGGAAAATAAAATAAAAATCGGCGAAATTGATGCAACATTAAAGAATGAAGGACAAGATATTAATAATGTTTTCAAAAATCATAAACCGATAGGTAAAAAATTCAATCCTCTTGATCTATAGTTTTTTTTCATCGTTCTCACTTTTATAAATCAGTAGTATTTTTTTCTTTCTGATCTCATTTTAGATCACTTTCAGGCACGAGTAATGCATTGTTTAAAGCGACTCAAAACATTTTATATGTATAGGAGGGGTCGCTATGTATCTTGAACATTTTTCTCTAAAA
Organism: Gammaproteobacteria bacterium; assembly: GCA_045110495.1. Classification (GTDB taxonomy): domain Bacteria; phylum Pseudomonadota; class Gammaproteobacteria; order CAJXQU01; family CAJXQU01; genus CAJXQU01. Next base: position 40,369 of record JBGCGE010000030.1, on the reverse strand, counting down.
GAACAGCCCTTTGGAATCACACCAGACACGTCATTTTTTATGAATCGTTCTGGTTATCGCGACGCACTTAATGTGATGAAAATTGCATTAGATATGGGCGAAGGGTTTCTTAAGGTTACTGGAGAAGTCGGGACTGGGAAAACGCTTCTATGTCGTGCCTTGATCAATAATCTGGGTGATGAATATGTGACTGCTTATGTTCCGAATCCATACCTGACACCGGAAGCATTATTTCTGACGATTGCTGATGAACTGGGTATCCGTTACATGCCTAACATAAAGCAGCACGCGTTGTTAAAACGTATTACCTGGACTTTATTGAGAATGCATAAGGAAGGTAAGCGCGTTGTTCTTTGTCTCGATGAAGCACAGGCAATGCCGATTCAAACGCTTGAAACACTTCGTCTTTTGACAAATCTTGAGACAGAAAAACGTAAATTAATACAGGTGATTTTATTTGGACAGCCCGAGTTGGATGATGTGTTATCAGAAGCTTCGGTAAGACAACTTCGTCAACGGATCACTTTCTCATATGATCTGGCACCACTAAATCGAGAGGCGATGAAACGCTATCTTGATCATCGTCTTAGCATCGCCGGATACATGGATGGTAACTTATTTGATGAAGATGCACTGGAACTGCTTTTTGTTGCCAGTCGTGGTATACCCAGATTAGTCAATATTCTTGCGCATAAGGCAATGATTGTGGCCTATGGAACGGGTGATTTGATCGTGATGCGAAAGCATATGCGTGTATCAATTGAAGATACTGATGATGCACGTCGATGGCAGAAAAAATCTGCCAGAAAAAGAGAAAAGATCATGCGCTGGGCTTATGGGACATTCGGTAGTTTTGTTCTGGCTGGACTATTGTTCCTTGGTGTAAATTCAGTAGATGTAATGGCGTTGATCAAGTGAGCTTTGTAAACGATGTAATGGCTGAAACTGCAGATAGAAAAAGTCTGCACTTTTATGAGGCTCAGCTTAAGTCGAACGAATCTGATCTTTCAAAGTGTGGAAAAAAAGCAGTAAGATTTACTAACAAAAAGAATGCATTTTTCGTTTTGATTTTAATAGTGATTGCGTTCTGGATTTTCGAACAGCTAGCGTCTATAAATACTTCTTCAAGAGTTACTAATTCTGCTGACAAACAAGAATTTAATCAGGTAAGTGTTTCGATAAATCCAGGAACCGAAAAGTCGATAAATTTTCAAATGGGCACAGCTCAAAAATATTATCGACAAGGTCAGTTTATGGCGGCACAAGACATTCTTCAACAGATCCTGATTTTGAATAAAGAACACCTTCAAGCACGTCTGTTGTTAGCGTCTTCTTTACTTGAACAAGATCAAAAACGTGACGCAATTAAGATCTATACCGAAGGGTTTAGAGATGCACCGAAAGAACCTCACCTTGCTCAACCTTTAGCAAAATTACTGGAGGAAGAAGGTAAAATTGATTTAGCAATAAAAGTGCTGCTACACGCCGCACCTTCGAACAAGTCTGATCCAGAATACTATGCTTTGATTGCCACTCTGCAACAAAAGATTGGTCAGCATAAAAATGTGATTGAGATCTATCAAAACATTCTTCAAGTTCGTCCTGAAAATAGACAGTGGTGGCTAAGTTTGGGGATTTCACTGTTGGCAGAAACCAGGAAAGTAGAAGCACGCGAGGCATTCGAAATGTCGTTGCAAGATAATACACTTTCACCTGCGCTAACCTCATTTGCTTATCAGCGCATTAATGAATTGAAGCATAGCTGAGTCAATCCGTTATAATCCCTGTTTTAGTTTACTAAGATAGGATCTTATGTCATCACTTCTTCCAGTGATAAAACTGAAATCTGGATTTGATCACTACGCCGTGATTGGAAATCCGATTTCCCACAGTCGCTCTCCACAAATTCATCAACTGTTTGCTGAACAGACCGATCAGAATCTGATCTATCAGGCTATCGAATCTCCGTTGGATCAATTTACCAATATGATCCGGCAGTTTCGAGATGCGGGTGGACTTGGTTTAAATGTAACCGTACCTTTTAAGCAACAGGCCTGGGAGTTAGCTACTCACCGAGGTGAGATTGCAGAGCGAGCTGGCGCAGTAAACACACTCTTGTTTAAGAATAATTTAGACCAGCTTGAAATCCATGGACATAATACCGATGGCCTTGGTTTGGTCAGAGATATTATTCATAATTATGGTCAAACAATCGCTGATAAGCGTATTTTGATCCTTGGGGCTGGTGGTGCTGTACGAGGTGTTTTAGAGCCACTACTAAAAGAGAAACCTGGATCTTGTGTAATCGCAAATCGTACTCTTTCTAAAGCCGTCGAATTAGTCGATCTTTTTTCTGATCTTACTGAATCAGAGAGTCTCCGCGCTAGTGAATATTCACATTTGGGCGGATCAAAATTTGATCTGATCATCAATGGAACATCAGCAAGCCTTGATGGAAAGCTACCGCCATTAAAGAACTCTCTTCTTCACAATGGAGCGATGTGCTACGACATGATGTACTCAAAAAAACCGACAGCCTTTGTTTCATGGGGCCTTGAGCAAAACGCGGCACTATCTGTAGATGGGTTAGGAATGTTGATAGAGCAAGCGGCGGAATCGTTCTACATGTGGCGCGGTATAAGGCCTGAGACTAAATCGGTAATATCTTTATTCAGGACTTGACTTATTCACATTGACCTATAAAAAGTGAACTTTACAGGTTTACTGCATTCACCTCTTGTAAATATCGTAAAAACAGCCGTAAGTCATTGATATTAAATAATTATCGTAAGTGGTTAATAATTAACCGGTTTAATAGGAATGTAGCAAATACTGTGGTAGACAAGCTTTTGACACTCTTTACCCACAAAGTTATCCACAGTTTTTGTGAGTAAAGAAAATTCACTTTCAAAGACAATAACTTAGCACTTTTATGTGAACTGATTCACATAAAGTACGACTAAGTTAGCGTTGTAGGCTTTCCATATAATCTGGTAGCCAGGTAATAAGTTTTGGAAAAAAGGCGATCAATGAGAGTGCGGCAACCTGGATCAAAACAAAAGGAATAATCCCACGATAAATATGCTGTATGGTTATTTCTTTTGGTGCGACTGCTTTCAAGTAAAACAACGAGAATCCAAATGGAGGAGTTAAAAATGAAGTTTGCAAATTGACAGCGATCAAAATAGCAAACCAGAGAAGATCGATTCCCATTAATTGCGCAATAGGCGCGAGAATAGGAACCACTAAGAAGCAGATCTCGAGGAAATCTAAAAAGAAACCAAGCAGGAAAATTAATATCATACTGACAGCAACAAATCCCCAAGTTCCACCTGGTAGATTGGTGAATAAATTTTCAACTAATTGATCACCACCCATCCCCCTGAAAACCAGACCAAAAGCGGTTGCACCTATCAGGATCATAAACACCATGCTCGTCAACCGTGAAGTATGTTGTGCAGACTGCAGTAAATTGCTCAATGAAAGCCGTTTATGTAGTGCAGCGAGAATTATTGCGCCAAGTGAACCGATTGCAGCGGATTCGGTGGGTGAAGCAATTCCAAAGAAGATTGAACCTAAGACTGCAATGATCAAAAGTAGTGGAGGTAATAAGCTTTTTAAAACTTTTCCTGTAAGGTTTTCAACCGAATTTGATTTGATACTCGGTGCCATCGCAGGATATCGAAAACCTACATATCCGATATAGAGAATGAACAGAAAGATAAGCAGCAAACCAGGGACAACCGCACCGATAAACAATCTTCCTGGTGGAACACCGATGACGTCACCGAGTAAAATTAAAACTATACTGGGTGGGATTATTTGTCCTAATGTTCCTGAAGCTGCAATGGTTCCGCTAGCCAGTTGTGGAGAATAATTATGTTTGAGCATTGCCGGTAACGCGATCACACCCATAGTCACAACGGTTGCTCCGACTACACCGGTTGTTGCGGCGAGCAGTGCGCCGACGATAACAACTGATAGTGCTAATCCGCCTCGCATTCTTCCAAATAGTAGCCCCATTGTTTCGAGGAGATCTTCGGCCAAGCCTGATTTTTCCAGCACAATGCCCATGAAGATAAATAAGGGGACGGCTAACAAGGTGAAATTTTTCATTACGCCCCAAATGCGTAACGGGAGTAGTTCGAAATAATCAAAGCCGAGAAAAACTGTTCCAAATAATGTTGCGATCGCACCGAGGGTAAACGCGACTGGATAACCGAGCATCAACACTAACATGGCGATGGCGAACATGATGAGTGCCCAAACTTCAATGCCGATCATCAGGATTTATCCTTCATTAGAAAGCTAATATTTCTTAGAGTCTCAGCAAGGCCTTGAAGCAGCAATAAAGTGAATCCGATATTTATCATCGCTTTTAATAACCATCGGTAGGGCAGGCCACCTGGATCTGGGGAGGTTTCATTCAGTGAAAATGAATTCTCAATAAAGGACCAGGAATTTAAGATGATTAATAAACAAAATGGGATGAGGAAAAATAATCCACCGAAAATATTGATCATGGCTCTATGACGATCATTTAAACGTTTACTTTTATAGATTAAATCGACCCGAACATGCTCGTCATGTTTGAGGGCATAAGCTGCGCCTAACAAAAATACAATTGAAAATAAGTGCCATTCAAGCTCTTGAAGTGCCACAGAACCACTTTGAAAGAGGTACCGCATGGTGACGTCATAGCTGATCAAAATAACCATGAATAAAATCAGCCAAGCAGTGAGCTTTCCAGCCGTCTCACTAAGCAAATCGATTTTTTTTATCATTTGTGAAAATATATTTGTCAAGTGATTTATTTGTCTATTTTTATAAAATTATTATTGACTTATTCACAAACTACAATTGTTACGTACAAAGGTCTTACTTGCTGAAGAATTTGATTAGTGTAAATAAAGTATGTCACTTAAGTTATTGATATATAATAATTAATGTTAAATGTTTGTTTTTTGTTCGATTTAATAGAAATGTAACGATTATAAGGCTTCTTAGACCTTAATCAGACTTTATTAACAGAGTTATCCACAAGATCTGTGAGTAAGAAATTTATCTGTTTTAAGTCAATAAGTTAGCTAAATAAGCTGCTTATCTTCACACATTTCAGTGCTAAATAGAACCTGGTTGAACTTGTTTTGCATGTAAATAATTTGACAGATCCACGAATGATTTCACCGAAACTGTTTCTGATCTGACGCTGCCTGAAAGGCCTGAATTTTCGAAATCATCGTCATCAGCAAAATCTTTTAAAACATTACGCAAGGTCTTTCTTCGCTGGCTAAAAGCTTGTTTGACGAGTTTTCCAAAGAACGCTTTATCTTTTAAGGCTAAAGGGAATTCTTTAGGAGTTAATCTTATAATTGAAGACATTACTTTGGGTGGTGGATCAAAGGCTTCAGGTGGCACATCAAACAAGTATTCTGTTTCACAATGATACTGCAGCATGACTGAAAGTCGCCCAAATTGACGCGAACCTGGCTCGGCAGTCATTCGAACAGCAACTTCTTTTTGTAGCATAAACGTCATATCAGATATCACATCGGCTTCTTCGAGCACGTGGAATATCAGTGGTGTTGAGATATTGTAGGGAAGATTTCCGACCAGACGAATCTTTTTGTCATTACGTAGTAAAGAGCGAAAGGAAAAATTAAGTACATCGATTTCATGAACGTGTATTTTATTTTGATCATAATTGCGTCGAAGGTTTTCTGCGAGATCACGATCAAGTTCTACAACATCAAGTTGATCCAGCTGGGAAAGTAGTGGTTGAGTTAAAACACCTGTCCCAGGACCAATTTCGACCAGGTGATCATTCTTTTGGGGGGCAATAACAGAAATTATCTGGTCGATAATAAATTGATCGGTCAGGAAATGCTGACCAAATCTTTTACGAGGACGGTGTTTTTCTCTCTCTTCCATTGAAGATGCCTACAGTCTTTCTTTTCTTTTCGCAATGGAGGCCATATCGATGGCCATTTCGATCGCTGCGCATAAGCTACCTTCATCTATATTACCCGTTCCGGCGAGATCCAAAGCAGTGCCATGATCCACAGAAGTTCTGATTATTGGAAGTCCTAGAGTGACGTTCACAGCGTCTCCAAAACCCTGGTGTTTGAGCACCGGTAGTCCCTGGTCATGATACATGGCTAATACGAGATCCGTTTGTTCAAGTTGTTGTGGAGTAAATGCAGTATCTGCCGGCAGGGGACCACGAATATTAATCCCTTCTGATGATAATTTCTTTAACGCCGGAATGATCGTTTCTATTTCTTCCATGCCTAGATGGCCACCTTCACCAGCATGCGGGTTAAGACCGCAAACGGAGATTTGAGGATTTTTAAGTTTAAATTTTGATCTTAAATCATGATCAATTATTCTTGTTACTTGCAAGATTAGTTGCTCATTTATCATGCCAGGGATTGCAGACAATGGCGCATGTGTCGTTACTAACGCTACTCGTAGCTTGGGCGTTGCTAACATCATTACCGGATGATCGCCGCCAGACTTTTCTGCTAAATATTCTGTATGGCCAGTGAATAGTAATCCTGAATCATTGATAACACCTTTATGTAATGGTGCTGTGACCATTGCGTCAAATAAACCGTTCATACAGCCATGGCAAGCACTGTCGAGTGTACTCATTACATATTTCGCATTTTTTTTATCTAGCTGACCCGTTACGACGGGGCTAAAAACGGGTAAAGGTAAAACTTTCAAACTTCCCTTCTGGTGAGTATTACTTTCAGATGGATCAAGTAGATCGATATTTATGGGCTGCTCTATTTGTGCTGCTCGCTGTTTAATGACGTTAGGATCACCAATGACAACGAGTTCTGCATCGAACGATTTTTGGGCGATCAAAGCACAAAGATCTGGGCCAATACCGGCAGGCTCACCGGAAGTGATTGCAATGCGAACTGGATTGGTAGATTTACTCAAATCAGGTGTGACATCTAAGCAAAAACTGAGAAAAAATTGAGTAAGTTTGGTTTAGTTTCAAAGTCGATATTCAACGTAGGCTTCGTCTCTTAGACGAATAAGCCAGGATTGGCGTTCTTCCTCGACCTTACGCTTTTTAACTGCCGCTCTTGCCCTTGCAACCGTGAGTTCTTCAGTTCCATCGTATTGACGATGTTCCTGAACTTGAATGATATGCCAGCCAAATTGGCTTTTAAATGGAGCACTGATCTCGCCATCAGAGAGAGTGTCCATTTCTTTTTCAAATAAAGGAACCGTTGTTCCAGGGCTTACCCATCCTAAACTACCGCCTTCAACGGCAGAGGCATTATCATCGGAATTTGATCGCGCTAATTCCGCAAAGTCAGCACCGCCTTCAATACGCTCTTTTAATGACTCTAGCCGGACTTGGGCATCTTCATCAGTAGTAAGTTCATTGGTGCGAATAAGAATATGACGCGCAAGCGTTTGAGGAATCATCTGTATATCAGAGGAACGCTTATCGACTAATTTGAAGATATGAAAACCACTGTCATTTTTGATCAAACTACTAAGGTCGCCTTTACTCATTGTTGCTAATTGAGCACTAAATAAAGAAGGAACTTTATCTGCTTCCATCCAGCCTAAATTACCACCTTCTGTTGCATTTCCAGAGTCTGAAATTTCAGTCGCTATTTCAGAAAAATCCGAGCCAGAATTTAACTGTTGAAGTACGCCTTCTGCTTTAGCTTCTATTTCTTCTTTTTGATCTTCATCTGCATCTTCAGGTACTGAAATTAATATATGTTGTATATCGTACTCTTCAGCATTGTTACCTTGCTGAGTCTGTGTTGCAAGAAAGTTTTTTACTTCTCGTTCAGAAACAAACACACGGTTATCGACTTGGCGTTGACGTATGCGCGTTAAAGTTATCTCCTCTCGAATATCTTCACGGAACTGGTTAAAACTAAATCCTTCACTCTCAATTGCGTTACGAAAATCGTCGAGTGACATTCTGTTTTGATTTGCCATATTACTGATCGCACGGTTGAGCATACTGTCATCTACTTTAATGCCCGCACGCTTAGCAGATTGCAGTTGTATGCTATTCATAATTAACCTTTCTAGTATTTGTTTCTCCAGATCAGCAGGAGGAGGTAGTGGTGTCCCACGTTGTCCCGCTTCTTGACGAGCACGTACCTTTCGACGTTCTAGCTCACTTGCCATAATCACGTCATCATCAACAATTGCAATGATAGTATCCAGTGTTTCAGAATTGGCAGTCTTAAATAAAAAGGCTGCCCCTATAAGTACTACTGTAGAAAGGAAAGTTTTAAGATTTGAATATTTAGTCATAAAAAGTTTTAGAATTCGTAGTGATAGCCAGGAATATTACGCTGTAAAAAGTCTCTCGTATTGCGGCCAAATCCTGCTAGACCTTTCATATCAAATTGCAAGAAAATAGCATTGTCGAATTCGCCTTCGGTATTTCTTAGATAATGTCTACCGACCAGTCTTGTTGCCCAGCAACAACTATTGTATTCGACACCAAATAAGCTATCTATTGTTTGATTGTTTTGTAGCGAATAGTTCCAACGTCCAACAATACTCCAGTTTGCATTGATTGGAGTACGCATAGAGAAATCAACTTGTTCTATATCAACTAGATCTCGACGCATTCTGTAAGCAGCATTGTAAACTGTATTATTATCAGGACGATAACGTAAATTAAGCGAAGCGAGTTCTGTCCGGTTATTGTGTGGGTCAAACTGCAAATCGTAACGGGTTGTCCAATGATCAGTTAACTGTAAACTGGCTTGAGCCACAATATCTGAAGAGTCTTCTGTCTCAACCAAAGCGCCTGGCAAAGTAACATCACGATCCCTGAAGTACTGTATTTGACCAAGACTAAGGCTCATTCGTTCTCTGCCAGATTTTTTATCAATGAGTCGTGTAGTCACAGCAAGCGTTAGTTGGTTCGCATCACCAACGCGATCGGCTGCATTAAATCGATCCTCTCTGAAAAGTTGGGCGTAAGAAGTGTCGTACGCACCGGTATCAAATATAGGAATATCATCTTGGCCCGATTTCGGAATATAAAGGTAGAAGATCCTTGGCTCTATCGTGTGTAAAAATTGTGATGAGCCTAAATTTAGATCACCTTCGAAAAATAAACCTGCATCCAAACTTAAAATAGGTAATGTTCGGTCTGGAGATTCCTCGCTAATCCCATCGTTACGATCTAGGAAATATTGTGTGTGACGTAATTTTAATTTAGGGACAATAAATGAACTGATATTACGAATTGGGTAGCTAACTTCAGGTGTGAAATCGATCCTGCCGCCGGTGGTACTGTCATCTCGATCAAAATATACAGCTTCGCCGAATATCTGATAATTCAACTTTTTATTACCTTGAGGAAAATGGGTCTGGAATTGAAACTGTGGCAATCGATCATAAGGTTGTTGTGTTGAAAGCAAGCTTTGGTCGACAGATTGATAACTTTGAACTCTGCTCAGCATGCTCCACCATCCACCATTCCATCGAAAGTCAGCACGACGATCGAGTAATCGCTGACTGGTGATATCAATACTTGTGCTTAAATCTTCGAAATATTCTTTATCAGAAACCTGATTAAAGTCGATCAATAAGTGACCTCGATTATTGGCAAATAATTGCTCAACATGAGTATTAAAGAGGTAACGATCGTCATCTTGAAAGAGGTTATCAGATGGAAGATATTCCAGATCAAATTGACCTTGGCCTGTAGTTTTTACATATCGATATTGTGCTCCCAACATAAATCCTCGATCACCCAGGACTCTTGGGGTAATTGTGGCGTCTCTGTCCGGAGCTATGTTCCAGTAATATGGTGTTCGAATATCAAATCCTGAATCTTTTGTTGAACCAATCGTCATGGGTAGAAAACCTGACTTACGTTCTTCAGTCAGAGCAAAACTTATATAGGGGATATATAAAACCGGTATATCTTTTATCTTCAAGATAGTATGCAGAGCACGTCCAGTGTTTGCAGTGTGATCAAGCTTTAGATTTTTTGCTTTGAGCCGCCACGGAGCCTCGTCATCCGGCCCACCAGGACAGGTTGTGTACTCGACATTTTCCAGTCGCGTAACTTGTTGCTCAGATCTATCAGTTATTTTTTCTGCCTTGCCGTGACCACGTTTTTCAAGCAGCCGATAATCACCCTTTTTAAAACGAGATATGTTTTGTTCACGATCAATAGTTGCCTCTTCGCCGTGCCAGTAAATGCCATCGGTCCAGAATTTAACATTGCCTTGTGCATCTAATTTAGTTTTTGAATCATCAAAGATTGCGCGTTGTGCATGGATAGTATTTTCGTTGTGTCTAATTTCAACGCTACCAGACAGGGTTGTTATTCCTTCCTCAACTTCCATTTGGTTGGCATCAATTGCCGTGCTGTCTTTTTCGAAGAGCTCATCGGAGCGTTCTAAAATCCATTCTGAGTCAACCGGAGCTTCGCCGCAGAGTTTCCATAGTTCGCTATCAGGAACATCATCAGCTGCATGCAAAGTATTCGAAAATAATGCAAAAAGGATGAAGTGGAATGTAATTAATATTTTCAAGACGTTTGTAGGCTGTGTCGCCACTTATTAGTAGTTATGTTGTATATTCTACCTTGTGAGCTGTCGACTATAAAGCTCACTCTGTTAATAAGTGAGATAATATTAAGGAACAAAATTTTGAAGTCATTGTTAGCTTTTATCATTTTTATAACTCTCGTTTCTCTATTAGCTGGTGCATGGTGGTGGTTGGATAAAAACCAGCCAGAGAAAGAGGTTGAATTACAGCAAGTGTCTCCAACACGAGTCTCAGTGACTAACATCATCAAAAAGGATGTACAGCTAAGCAGCAGGATCACGGGTCGTCTGGTGCCCGCACAACGTGCAAAATTACATTTTGAAATTTCTGGACAGGTGTTAGAACGCAATATAGAACCGGGTCAGAAAGTAGCGTTGAATGAGCAATTGATTCGTATTGATGTCGGTGATTATGAAGATGTGCTTAGCGAAATGCAGATCAAATATGATCAAGAAAAAGCGGCCATTGAGAGAGATCAAAAATTATTAGATATCGTTAATCGACAAGTCACCTTATTTCAACGTGAAGTGAATCGGCAAGAGAAGCTAAAAAAACAATCTTTATCATCACAATCAAAAATCGATGAAACCCGTCGTCAATTACTACGCGAACGATCTGAACAAGCACAGCTCCGGCACAGTGTTAATACAGCTGAAAATCGCTTGAAAGTGGTTGAGGTTGAGATCAAAAAAGCACAACGGAATATTCAGAGGACTGTTCTCAAAGCGCCCGTTACAGCAACGGTTAATTCGGTTAACGTTTCTGAGGGTGATTATGTTTCACCCGGACAAGCAGTTCTTGAGCTGGTACAAGTTGATGAATTAGATCTGCATATCGATATCGCCGGTAAGGACGTACCCTTTTTATCTCTGGGACAAAATGTAACTGTCATTATTCAAGCAAAACAATATCAGGGAAAGTTGTATTCGCTGCAATTTGATCCTGATCCAGTTACGCATACGCACAGTCTAAAAATTCGGTTAAATGGAGAAGGGTTATTTCCCGGGCAATTGGGTGAGTTGCAATTAACGGGGCATATGGTTTCAGCGCTTATTGTCCCAATTACAGCAGTGTTGAGCGAAGATGGTGAAAATTATTTATTTCGTATAGAGAGCGGCTTAGTTAATCGTGTTCCGGTTAAGTTGGAGGGTCGGCAGGGTGACCAGCTTCTTGTTTCTGGCGATGTAAAAGTGGGCGATCAAATTGTTGCTCGTGATGTCGCTGCACTGGAAAATAAACAACAAGTGATTACACAAAAATGAGCTTGATCCAGTATTCGATCCGTAATCCGCTGATCATCAATCTTAGTCTGCTACTCGTTTTGATTATGGGGATTCTTGCCTGGCGAGGTTTGCCGCAGGAAATGTTTCCTGTTTTTGATCTTGATCAGATTGAGATAAACACCGTGTTTGAGGGAGCATCTCCGCAGGAAGTTGAAGCGCAGATCACATTAGCGATCGAAGAAGAATTCGATGGAATGGCAGATATCGATATAATGACGTCGACCAGTCGAGAAGGTCATTCTAATATTTATATCAAGCTTAAACCGGGGACGGATGTTGATGATTTCATCCGCGACGCCAGAACAACATTAGATCGTATAACTGATCTTCCCGATCTTGCTGAACAACCCGAAATGATGCGAGTGAAAACGCGTTTCCCAGTCATCACAATGACACTTTATGGGGAAATGAGTCGATCGTATTTATATGATCTTGCGGATGATACTAAGCGTGAGTTAATGCAAATTCCAGGCGTTGCCAGTGTCGGCGTTGCGGGTGATAGAGATTGGGAATTATGGGTTGAAGTTGATCCACATCGTCTTGCTGCATTAGGTGTTTCGTTAGATACGATTATGAAGGCACTGCGCCAGAATATGGTGGACCAACCTGGCGGATCTATTCGTTCTGGAGAAGGCGACATTTTGCTTCGAGGCAAAGGTGTCGAACCTGATCCGGAATCGATGAAAGATATTATTCTAAATACAAATTCATCCGGTGGTAGTTTAAAGCTGGGGGATATTGCAAAAATTTCTCGCCGCTTTGAAGAAGCAGAAACATTAGCAAGATATAACGGCAAACCAACACTTAATCTGACGGTATCAAAAACCTCGGAAGCATCGAGTATCTGGATTTCAGATCAAATCCACAACCTTGTCGAAGAACTGAAAAAAACATTACCCACATCGGTGGGTATTGATCTACATACAGACACCTCGGTGTATTTAAAAACACGTCTTAACACCGTCAAATCTTCAGGATTGGTTGGGCTGGTTCTTGTGCTTATTTCGTTGTATTTATTTTTAAATTTCCGCGTTGCGGCGATTACGGCACTAGGTATTCCGGTTTCGTTTTTGATCGCGGTTATTTTGATGCTGGTTTTTGGGCATACGATCAATATGGTCTCTTTGTTTGCATTTTTGATCGCATTAGGAATGATTGTCGATGACGCAATTATTGTCACAGAGAATATTTATCGACATATGGAATTGGGTGAATCCGCAGAGTCCGCTGCCGAGGTTGGTGCGAAGGAAGTTTTCTGGCCTGTGATGGCATCAACGGCGACAACGATTGCTGCCTTTTCACCGATGTTAGCGGTCACAGGTGTGATGGGAGAATTTATCAAAGTCATCCCTTTTGTGGTTTGCGCAGCTCTATTAGGTTCACTCTGGGAAGCGTTTACGGTGTTGCCTGCACATGCCACGCAATTTTTGAAGGTTAAGAAACAATCTGATCAAAATAGCGGTTGGCAGAAGTGGCGTTTGTTCTATCGCAAGCGTATGCAATGGTGCCTGTTACATAAATATTTGATCAGCGCGTTAGTCATAGGCTTGCTGGCAGTGAGTGCGAAATATGCAGAAACAAGACTTCCTTATGAACAATTTGGAGATGTTGAGGTAGGGCAATTTTTTGTCAATGTTGAAGCACCAATCACTAACTCTCTGGAAGATAGTGAACAGCTGGCAAAAAGCGTCGAAAAAGCGGTGCTTGAGGTAATGCAAGAAGATGAACTACGTTCGATGTTGACCAATGTTGGGATCAGTTTTGTTGATTTTAATGTGATCAATTTTGGGAATCATTTAATCCAGTTAATTATCGATTTGGAACAACCTCAACCACAAGGATTTATTGAAACCTGGGTTTCTCCGATTATTAGTCTCAAGTTTGAATCTGAAGGAAAGCGTAAAAGAGCGACGGATCTAATTGTTAAAGATGTGCGTAAAGCCGTAGAAAGCGTTGCCGGCGTAAATCATATGAGTATTGTCAGGACGTCAGCCGGACCTGCGGGAAATGACATTGAAGTTGGAATTGTGGGTAAAGACATTGAAAAGCTTTCGACATTAACCGATGAGGTGAGATCTTATATTAAACGCATACCTGGAGTGCATGACGTTAAACAAGATCTGGAGGACGGAAAACTAGAGTATCAATATCAATTAAATGAGCGTGGTCGATTACTGGGGTTGACGCAAAGTCAGCTAGCGGATGTTGTGCGCAGTGGTTTTTTGGGTAGGGAAGTTGTTCATGTGACATGGAATGAAAAGCGTTTACCGGTACGAGTTATATTTCCTGAAGATATACGTGAGAGTTCAGAAAGCCTGCTTAACTTACCGATTGTTCTTGATAATGGACGCACGGTTTATTTTCATGAAGTTGCAGATTTTAAAACAGGGCGTGGTGTCACCAACATTCGACGCCGAGATTCTCAAAGACTAGTTACTATTACTGCAGATGTCGATTCCAACGTGACTACGCCGTTAGAAGTTTCATCTCAAATTGATGAAAAGTTCACAAGCACTATTTCTGATCAGGGCTTTGAATTGCTTTTCTTAGGAGAAAAACGCGAAGCGGATGAGTCTATGAAAGGGATGAAGTCCGCAATGATCATTGCACTGGCGGTGATCTTTTTTATTCTCGCCGCTTTGTTTAATTCGATTTTTGATCCCTTCATCGTCATGTTTATTATTCCATTTGGATTTATTGGTGTGGTTGTCGGCCATGCCTTATTTGACTATAACCTGCAGTTTCTATCGATGGTGGGATTTTTAGCATTGTCAGGAATAGTGGTTAATGACTCTTTGATCCTTGTGGATTTCATTAATAAGTTACGTGCTCGTGGTGTTGCTATAGAAGAAGCAATCCTTCAAGCATGCGAAGTTCGATCACGTCCGATTATCCTGACTTCAATTACTACTTTTCTAGGGGTTTCACCGCTGATCTTTTTTGCAACGGGGCAAACTAAATTTCTAGCACCGATGGCAGTCAGTCTCGGCTTTGGTCTGCTTTTCACCACTTTAGTTATATTGGTGGCATTACCTTGTTTTTATCTGATCTTTTACAATATTGGTCACTTCTTTATGAAAGTAAAAACTCTCAAACAAAAACCTGTCTAAATAATAATTTCACAAATCGTAGGCAAAAAAAAGCCCGGCAATAAATGCCGGGCTTTCTTTAAGTAATCGAAGGAAGCTTAAACTTTCGTCACATTACTAGCTTGTGGACCTTTAGGACCGTCTTCAACGTCGTAAGAAACTTCGTCGCCTTCACCAAGGCTTTTGAAACCGTCGCCTTGAATTGCAGAAAAATGTACGAATACATCTGTGCTGCCATCAGCGGGTGAAATAAAGCCGAAGCCTTTTGAATCGTTGAACCATTTAACACTGCCAGTAGCCATGTAGAATTACCTCTTTTATAAACTAAAAATAAATCAATTGCGGTTTAGCGAGGTAATACACAGGAGATGCCTTCCTGGAAACTTCTGAAACTTATAACCTATTAAAACGTGCAATCAAACTTTTATTAGTAGTCGGTACTCCTGTAAATACAAGAAATAAAAACTACTAACGGTATGTATTGTAGACCTATTTAACCTGAAATCAAACATTTAGTGACACTAATTACATGCTATTCAGGTCATTTTTGTGGTCAATTCGACATAAATTGCGACTACATATCACAAATTCGGCCAATTTTAAGTATATATACGAGGTTACATGAGGTGCTCACTCGTTTTCATTGCAATCAATTTCTTTTGCCCTTTCACATTGGTTGGTATTACCAGTACCTCCAATTCCACCTTCTTCGTGAGAAATATTTGTGGAGCTGCAAGCACCTAATATTAGAACAATAGGAAGAGTGAGTATTATTAGCCTGAGATCAGTCTTCATTATTTTTATCCTCGAAGTAATAAATACCAATACCAATTCGTCGAGTACCTTTTTTGGTTATTTTAGGATTTGTGTCACTGTCATAGTTTGCAAGCAGTTGGTTTAATTCTTCTAGACAAGCTTGTGAACGGTTATCGAGTTTTTTTCGTAAGAAAGGCAACGCTTCTTCTCCGATAGAATTGTATGAAACTTTTCTTTGAAAGTAGGGCTCTTGAGGATCAACAAATATATTGTGATCAATAGTGCTTACTAAATCACGCACGTCAGTTCCGAGTATACGAATTTTTTCATCAACACTCTTCGTTGGTATATAAGCTTTTTTGATCAACTTTATTTTGTTATCTGCTGATTGCTTGATAGCGCCGACGCGTAACAACTCATCGATAATTGCGCCGGAAGGAACATCTCCACTGTAAATTTTTACCAGTTCTTTGAAACTAAGATCTCCTTTATCAAGGAATAATTCTTCAGGCTCGCCAGCTTTATTCTGAAATAGAGGATCATTAATCCAACCAGAAATCACCCGAGCAGCACGATTGTATTGCTGGGTCATTTCGGAAAGATCGATCTTTTCTAAGGATTTAGTACGTGAAACTTCTTTCCTGGTCAGGCCTGTCAGTGTCGAGATCCTTGAGACGGATTGTTTTTTTCCAGCAATAGCAAAGTCAGATTCAGCGACTTCTATATAAAGTTTTTTCAGTAATTCACTCAATGCACTAAATGCGATTCCATTACGTAATAACAGACGTACCAGTGGTTTTAGAAGTTGATATATCGCTTTGGTTAATACGTCTGAAGAATTATTCATGAATGCACTTTAAGCGATTGGGCTTGAATTATCAAAAAAATGGGTTATTATTCCCAAAGTATTAAATGGGAAATAAATCCCAATTTTAAAAAAGGAGAACAAAATGAATAAATTTTTGATAATAGCAGTCGTTTCAACATCAATTTTCATATCGGCATGTAGTACGCATGTACAAACAACATCAGGACAGTCATATTTAGAAAAATATGATCAAACTCTGGATGATTATGCTAAAAGTCCAAAAGCTAAAAATAATGAAAATACGAAAAGCTCACATTCAAGAAGCATCGATCAACTAGTCAGGCAGACGGCGGTAGTAGAGCCGACACTAGTATTCCCAGCAAGAATTGGTGTGGCGAGAATTGATCATGGTCGATTGACAACTATTCCAGCCATAGAGATAGAAGCATGGGAGCAGAGCCGTAAACAACTCGGTGAAGAATTTGGTGAATTTGTTCCCGTAAACCCAATGACTGCCAACATGGTGGCATCGTCCAAAACCTATCAGGACAGTTATGGTTATGACAAACATGTCAGAGATGTTATCAGTGTCATTCGTCTGGGTGCCGCACGCCAGCACCTGGATGCTGTTTTGATCTATGAAGTTTATAGCCGGGAAAATAGTAATAGTAATTATTTGTCGATCGCAAATCTGACTATTTTAGGTGCTTACATACTGCCATCAAAAGCCGTGACAACAGAAGGCTATGCAAATGCCATGTTGATAGACGTTATTCAAGGTTACCCTTATGGAACGGTTGATGCTGCGTTGGATAAAAGTGAAATGACCTCAACCTTTGGAGTATCCCAAAAACGACGAGTACTTTCAGATGAAATAAAAGCCGAAGTAACAATTAAACTGGTCGAAGAAGTGGAAGAAATGTTTAAAGATTTACAATTACAGTTATTACGTAAAAGAGTTGAGAAGGTGCAGGAAAGTAAAGCCTCGTAAATGATATCTACGAAATTCAGGCGACATAATGATCAGGAATAATTACTTCACCGCGCATCAAGGTTCTGGCTGTACGCATAATTGATGCGCTGTACGCCAGCCAGTTTCCATTGATATTTTCGGTGACTGCACTGGCTTCCATCAGTCCGGCGCTGTGTCCTATGCTTAATTTAGAAGGTTGTTTTTTTTCTGTTACACAATTATAGATCAGTGTATCTGGGATTGACGCGGCAACGGCAATCGCAATTGCACCTGTTCCGGTCAGAGCATGGTGTAATTTACCCATAGAAAAAATACGCGCACAAAGATCCATTTCTTTAGATTCGATTAATGATCTTTGGGCTGAATGATAATTTTGTGCTTTAGAAACAAATGCGAGTTTGGGTGTCGCGGGTTGCTGGCTTGCTTGTTCAACAGTTTCAGCCAAGCCCATTTTAACGGATGCGGCACAACGGACTTTTTCGACTTGATCGAGTAGTTTTTGATCGGCATTAATTTGATCAGGTAATTCTGTTCCTTTAAGTCCTAGATCTTTTGCATCTACAAAAACGGTTGCGTTTCCAGCGATCACTAATGAAACATTTATTTTTTTATTTTGATCATAAATAAGAGCTTCAGATGTTTTCCCTGTCGGTAAAACTATGCCGTTTTTCGCGCCCGGTTTTATAAATTCAACTTTGATCGGTGAGCCTGTATTTGCAACTCCAGCAATTTGATAATTACCGTTATTGATCACATTTCCATCAGTTGAGGTTGGGACATGGACGATCATTTTTTGTGATAGATTTGTTTGCCAGACGCGGACTGAAGTCATACCAGATGAACCTGTCTTGATCATTCCCTGTTCAATCGCAAAAATTCCAACAGCGGATGACAGGTTTCCACAATTGCCAGAATAATCGATCACAGCTTGAGCGATTGCGACATGGCCAAAAGTATAATCGACATCAAAACCTTCTTTGTCCGAAGGTTTGATCAAGACTATTTTGCTGGTACTTGAGGTTGCTCCGCCAAGTCCATCGATCTGTTTTTCATAAGGATCTGGACTGCCGATGGCGGCGAGTAAAAGTTGATCTCGAAAGATTGGATTCTCTGGTAAATTCCGAGGATCAATAAATAAACCTTTGCTTGTGCCTCCACGCATCCAGGTGGCAGGAAAATGTTTTATTGTCATAGGCTTTGAGTTTAGAGGAATAACTCAAAACTATATATTGCTGAAAGGTTTTAAATAATTATTACTGAATAATAAAAGTCGTAAAAAGTACTTCTTCTACTTTAAGCTTGTTTTCAAGTTCACTGAGATGCTTGTTCATGTTTTCCATAGCCTGTGCTTGTAATTCTGTTCTTGCGTCAGCCGATTGTAGTTCTTGCTTGGTTTTGCTTGAAAGTAGCATAACAAGTTCGTGTCTGATTGGTGCTTTGTGAAATCGTAGCTTGTCTGCAACATCTTCACCCAGAGCCACGAGTTGTACTTCTGCTTTTAAGTAACTTGCTGGTTTAGTATTACTCAGGTTCACAACAAAAGCGGGAGCAAAATCAACATACATAGTTTCAGGTTCTTCTACAGCTTCTTCTTCGTCTTCAGCGTAAACTGACGAAAAGTTCATGGTTAAGAATGCCATGAATAATAGTTGTAATAGCCGTGTATTGAATTTGTACATTTACAGAACCTCTATGTCTGATTAAATATGAGCAAAATTGAAGCCAAAAAAAAGGCGAACCTGAGTTCGCCTTTTTTTGAAATGATAAATTAACTTATCAATTAGCAACTCTAACCGGTATATCGGCCAATTTTGCTGGAGCTTCAGCTGCTTTTTCAGTGTATTCCGCAATTTCATCAAAATTCAGATAACGATAAATATCATCCGCCATCGGATCAATTTTTGAAGCAAATTCCATATACTCCTCTTTATTTGGAATCTTACCGAGAATTGAAGCAACTGCCGCTATCTCAGCTGAAGAAAGGTATACATTTGCACCATCACCAAGACGATTTGGGAAGTTACGCGTTGATGTCGAAACAACGGTAGAATTTGCCGCAACTCGTGCCTGGTTACCCATGCAGAGCGAACAACCAGCCATTTCTGTCCTGGCGCCAGCTTTACCATAAATACTGTAATAACCTTCCGCAGTCAGTTGTGCCTCATCCATTTTTGTTGGTGGGGCAACCCAAAGACGCGTTGGGATGACTTCTTTAAACTGCTCAAGCATTTTACCTGCTGCGCGGAAGTGACCAATATTTGTCATACAAGATCCAAGGAAGACTTCATCAATCTTAGTACCTGCAACGTCGGCTAATGTTTTCACGTCATCCGGATCATTCGGGCAAGCAAGAATAGGTTCGTGTATTTCATTCATATCGATTTCGATGATGGTGTGATATTCCGCATCAGCATCGGCATCCATCAATTCAGGATTTTTGATCCATTCTTCCATCGCAAGTGCACGACGTTCTAATGTTCGAGCATCGCCATAATCATTCGCGATCATCCAACGAAGCATGGTGATATTGGAAGATAAATATTCGATGATCGGTTCTTTATCTAATTTGATCGTACAACCCGCTGCTGAACGTTCCGCTGAAGCATCGGATAATTCAAATGCTTGTTCAACTTTAAGCAAAGGTAAGCCTTCGATTTCGAGAACACGACCAGAGAAAACGTTTTTCTTACCTTTTTTCTCTACCGTCAGAAGACCTTCTTCCAATGCTTTTAAAGGAATCGCATTAACAAGATCACGCAAAGTGATCCCCGGTTGCATCTCGCCTGAGAATCGAACGAGCACAGATTCCGGCATATCCAATGGCATAACGCCCGTTGCGGCTGCAAAAGCAACCAGCCCAGAACCTGCCGGAAAAGAAATACCAATCGGGAAACGTGTATGTGAATCACCACCCGTTCCAACCGTGTCAGGAAGCAACATACGATTCAACCAGGAGTGAATGACACCATCACCAGGTCGTAACGAAACACCGCCACGAGTCATGATGAAATCAGGTAATGTGTGGTGTGTGTTTACATCAATTGGTTTTGGATAAGCCGCGGTATGACAGAAAGATTGCATAGTCAGATCAGCTGAAAAACCAAGACAAGCCAGATCTTTCAGCTCATCACGTGTCATCGGACCGGTTGTATCTTGTGATCCGACCGTTGTCATTTTAGGTTCGCAATAAGTACCTGGGCGAATACCGTCAACGCCACACGCTTTGCCGACCATTTTTTGAGCAAGTGTATAACCCTTATTTGATTCAACCGCAGGAACCGGTACGCGAAATAGATCGGTTGTGCCCATGCCAAGTGCTTCTCTTGCGCGAGTTGTAAGGCCACGGCCGATGATCAAAGGAATACGTCCGCCTGCGCGTACTTCATCCAAAAGGATCTCTGTTTTCAGACCAAAATCACATATAGTGTCACCACTGCCAGCATTTTTAACCAAACCTTCATAAGGGTAGATATCAACAACATCCCCCATATTTAGATCACTAACATCACATTCAATCGGTAATGCACCGGCATCTTCCAGCGTATTAAAGAAAATTGGCGCAATTTTGCCACCGAGACAAAAACCACCAGCACGTTTGTTTGGAATGAAAGGAATATCATCACCGGTATGCCAGAGCACAGAGTTAACCGCAGATTTACGCGAAGAACCTGTACCAACAACATCACCAACATAAGCCAAAGGATGGCCTTTTTCTTTTAGCGCGGTTATTTGTTTGATCGGACCAATCGTGCCTTGCTCATCAGGCGTAATTCCTTCGCGTTCCATTTTCAACATCGCTTGTGCGTGTAATGGAATATCAGGTCGCGACCAGGCATCTGGTGCAGGAGAGAGATCATCTGTATTCGTTTCGCCAGTGACTTTGAAAACAGTGACGGTAATTTTTTCTGCCAGTTCAGGCTTACTGGTAAACCACTCACCTTCAGCCCATGACTCAATAATTTTTTTAGCATGAGCATTACCGGCTTTCATTTTTTCTTCGACATCGTAAAAAGCATCGAACATTAATAATGTATGAGAAAGTGCATCAACCGCGGGAGCGGCGATATCTTCATCATCAAGCGCATCTATCAAAGGGACGATGTTATAACCGCCCAACATTGAGCCAAGTAATTCAGTTGCTCTGACTTTGTCGATGAGAGGAGAACTCGCTTCACCTTTTGTAATCGCAGCCAGAAAACCAGCTTTAACATATGCTGCCTGATCAACACCGGCCGGGACACGATTGATCAAAAGATCAAGAATAAAATCTTCTTCACCAGCAGGCGGATTTTTTAATAGTTCTACCAGATCTGCAGTTTGTTCAGGCGACAAAGGTTGAGGAACAATTCCTTCAGCGGCACGTTCTTCTACATGTTTGCGATAAGCTTCAAGCACGATATTTTTCTCCAGAGTATGTGTGTTAATTTCCTTATTAACACTTAGAAATGAATAGTTGTAAAAGTCAACTCTTAATTATAGCTGAATTTTCGCAGAAAACGTAGGTGGAGCCAAATAGATTTCGTGTGCATCTTTACAATTTTCGAAACTTTTAAAAAATAGTTTGTTTTCTTTTTCGTTATATTTGAATGGTTTATTATTACGTGGATCTCGATAGATATTTAAATTTTTCTCAATGAAAATTCCAATATCAGAACTTAGAATACTTTGATGTTTTATTTTTACAAAAAGAGAGGCTAATGACATTCTCGTATTTAAAGTATGCATGCTACCAACAAGCATCAAATGTCGGACTGAGGCTGGTGAGGAAAACATACTTAAAGAGCCATAGGGGCCATACCTTAGTATGTTAATTATAGATTGGAATTTTGTAGCTTCGGGAGGTCGTGACTTTCGGTCATAACCCATCACACAATATTGATCTGATGGGAGTTTTGCTCGGGTTAAGAAATCCTGAGCTTCTTTATAGTATTTTACCATTAATCGATTGTTTAACTTGATTAGGAAAGGGTATTTATCTAGATTTTCTACGATCATATTTTCAGTATCGAGATATTCTTCTCGAATAGTTTCTTCAAGATTCCAGTTTTCAGGTTCTATCGGCTGTAATAATTCTATTAGATGTTGATATTCACTTTCTGAGAACTCTTTCAAATTATTAATAATGGCGGGGAGTATTTCTATACTCTGGCTATAAACGACATGTAAAATTGCTTTGTATAACCAGTTTAAAGGCTCGCTAGTATAAATTTTCTTCCAATAGGAAAAGTTAGTTATCCAGAGATCTAATGCATCCCGACTATTCCCTTGAATAGCCATCAAATGTAAGTTAGCCAAAAGTAATCGAAGCCCGTCAAGAACTGAGTTACTTGCAATATCAGAAACTTTGCCAGGATAATGAATAAGAGCTTTATACTGTTTTAGAAGTTCTTGATTTTTGAGTAGGATGTTTTGTATCTCGTTAACTGAAGCACAAGTAGAAGTATCGTTAATCGGCTCGAGTCTAGAATTGAGCCAGCAAAAAAATGAATCATCAGGATCATCTAACGTCAGGTTTTTCTTAGCGAGGTCTTCATCTGTTGTGGCTTGATTAGCTTCTTCTATGAGTTCGACTAGACTTCTACGAGGACGATGATCAATCAATCTTTGAACGTCATTTCCTCCTTTTATTTCAGATGATTTAATATATTTGTCAGAATCTCCATGAAAAAATTCTTCAGCTTCTGGATTTGACTGTATCAGATAGAGATACCAAATTAGAATAAATGGTAAAAGGATTTTTAGGGGAATAAACGGAAAATTTTTTGTCATTATCTTGATATATAAAAATATTATGTCAATTTTGGAGAAGTAGATCCATTGCGCTTAATGGCGATTTTTGCAATCTATTTTAAGACTAGTCGGGAATTACTTTATTTTCACAGAAATAAAAAAAGCCCACCAGTTTCCTGGCAGGCTTTTATGGTGACCGGAACTAAGTGTTAGCGGCTTAGTTCACGGTTTGCCAGCGTCCATCATTTTGACGACACGCTGTTCCATAAACGGTTTCAACTCGACCATCAATCGTCGCGTTGCTTCGATATTCACGACATGGACCAGAAGCGGTTTCGTAGGTGTGTGTAGGCGTGACTGCATATTGAACGCCGGAATCCGGATTCTGCCAGCTAGAAGTGGAGCCTGTTCGAGCATGTTCAAAAGTACGGTTTGTTCTTCTTTGATCGAGCTCATCCATACTTGCTCCGACTGAGCCACCTAACATTGCTCCAGCTAGTGTTCCAGCGGCAGTTGCGATCAAACGACCACTTCCGTCACCAATAGTGCTACCTACATAGCCACCAACAATCGCGCCAGTTGTTGATCCAATAGTTTGTTTATTACAGCCAGTTAAAAAAGCTAAGCTGGAAAGTAACGTTATTGTGAGTAGTTTGTTCATTTGGTGTGTCCTCCACCGATATCTGAAAGTGAACTTAAAAACTTGTGTAAATATTCGCACGCACAGGCTGAACGAATACTTAATATGACATTAAGGTTTTGAGCAAGTTCAGCATTTGTTATTCAGAATTTCAGGTCGAAAAGAAGTCGCTTATTCGATGATAAGTACACCTTCTGTTTCATCACTAAAATCATCGTCACTAAAGAAGTCATCGAGTTCTTCCACGGGTGGATTGCCATCATAGATTAAGGATGTTCTGTGTTGGCGATATGCTTCTCGCGTGAATGCGTATGGATC
This sequence comes from Gammaproteobacteria bacterium, assembly GCA_045110495.1. Lineage (GTDB taxonomy): Bacteria > Pseudomonadota > Gammaproteobacteria > CAJXQU01 > CAJXQU01 > CAJXQU01. The sequence goes on along the minus strand of JBGCGE010000030.1, from coordinate 16,203 downwards.
AAGTGCAGCTTCATCTCGGAATGTAGAAGCATCTAGAAGGTTCGCACGCTGATCAACAAGCATGAGAACAAACAGTGGGATTGATGTCCCGGACGATATATAGAATAGAGGGTTTAATAGCGTACTTGTTACTAGATCCGGAGCATCTCGAAGAGAGCTCGGTCCAAAAAGAGGCAGACTTAGATAAGCCCCTTCACCAGCACCCCAGGTGCCGAATGTCTGTCCCAAATCCTCATCATGTTTTACTAAGCCGGCTGAAGTAGCAGGGTCAAAAAATCCAAGAATCCCGACTGTGGTATTGATGACGAATCGTGCAGTATCGCCAACAGCTTGTTTAAATTTACCTTGTAAAACGTCGTTGAAGATAACGTTGATTGATGCAAGGTTATCAAAGAAATTGGTCACACTACTCCGAACAGGCTTAGAGGTAACAGCAACGTAGCCTTTTGCCACAGGTTTCATTACGCCTCTATCAAGTCCGTCATTAAAACCATAAATTGGACGATTTATTCCCTCGAGTGGATCAGTTTCGGCTCGGGTTGCGCCAGTTTGACAACCGCTGAGCAGAAGGGTTGTACTCAGTAAAGTGAGTACAATCAGTTTTTTTAGTAATCCAAATTTCATGTGGCGCCTCAAGCAGTAAACGTGTGTGTATTTGGTGTAACTTTACAAATTTAGTTTTATCAAGAATTTAGCCTTACCAATCTGGCCTTTCACCGATTGATATCCCTAATCTTTACAATTTTACCAAGCAATTTTCCTACCAGTCCATCAAAACCTTCAGATTTTCTGACAGCATAGCCATATTTTTTTGAGTGAAAGATCACAAACCCCAATTGTGATGGCTAGATTATACGCCATTCATTGACTTTCTGATGAAAAATGTAGTTAATCGTAACTGTACGATTTAGCGATGATAATGTTGTCTTACAGCTTTGCACACTCTTAATTGCCCAGAATTGATCAGAGTGTAATAGTTTTCCTGAAAAAATTTATAATTCTTATAGCTTCCTTATCTGACAGATAACCGTTTTCAAAGATCATCCGACCAATAAACTAAGGGTGTAGAAATTGGAAAACTTCTACACCTAACTAAATCAAATATCTGATCCCTACAAATAACCATCGTCAATTTAGTTGTTATAAATCATATAAAGCAATACCTCAAAAGTAGTGTGTTAAAGTTCAGATTCTTGGGTTCTAACCTCCTTGCATGATTGTATGTCACTCCCCATAATTGCAGCCTTAGAATGAAATGTGATTTTTGAAAATGGATGACACGCAGTTTCCCTTACTTTCCGAAATAGATTCGCCATCGGATTTACGCAAGCTCACTGAAACGCAGTTACTGCCACTTGCAACCGAATTACGCGCTTTTTTACTTGGTGTAGTTAGCCAAAGCGGTGGCCATTTTGCGGCTGGTTTGGGAACGGTAGAACTTACGATCGCTCTACATTACCTGTATAACACGCCTGAAGACAGGTTAGTTTGGGATGTTGGCCACCAGGCCTATCCACATAAAATATTGACAGGACGTCGTGATCAGATGACAACTATTCGACAAAAGAACGGTGTCTCACCTTTTCCAAAGCGCGAAGAAAGTCCCTACGATACGTTTGGTGTTGGTCATTCGAGCACCTCGATTAGTGCAGCTCTAGGAATGCAGATTGCGTCTGACCAGACTGGAACAAATCGAAAGTGCGTTGCGATTATTGGCGATGGTGGAATGACCGCGGGGTTGCCTTTTGAGGCGATGAATCATGCCGGCGCTGTTGGATCTAATCTTCTGGTGATACTTAACGATAATAATATGTCGATCTCACCCAATGTCGGTGCATTATCAAATCACTTTGCTCAGGTTTTGTCTGGAAAGATCTATTCGTCTGTGCGTGAAGGTGGCAAAAAAGTTCTATCTAATATGCCTTCTGTCAAAGAGCTTGCCCATCGTTTAGAAGAACACGCAAAAGGTTTGATCGTACCTGGGACCTTATTTGAAGAGCTTGGTTTTAACTATATTGGACCTATCGATGGGCACGATCTTCCCGTTTTGATGAACACCTTACGCAATATAAAGCGGCTGAAAGGACCGCAGCTTTTACATATCCATACTAAAAAGGGTAAGGGTTATGAGAAAGCAGAAGCAGATCCCGTTAAATATCATGGCGTGTCACCTTTTGATCCAGAAAAAGGAATCGTCCCTTCAGATAAGCCCTCTCCAGTGACATATACCAGTATATTTAGTGATTGGGTTTGTGATATGGCAGCTGAAGATGATCGGCTTGTTGCTATTACACCGGCAATGCGAGAAGGATCAGGACTCGTTCGTTTTGAAAAAGAATATCCCGATCGTTATTTTGATGTCGCCATAGCAGAACAACATGCGGTAAATGTGGCAGCAGGCATGGCTTGCGATGGTTTGAAGCCGGTTGTCGCTATTTATTCGACTTTCTTACAACGTGGATATGATCAATTATTACACGATGTCGCTTTGCAAAATTTGCCAGTTATGTTCGCGATTGATCGGGCTGGACTGGTTGGAGCAGATGGTCCGACACATAATGGAATCTATGATTATTCCTTCATGCGCTGTTTACCAAATATGGTCATTATGGCACCGGCGGATGAAAACGAATGCCGACAAATGTTGTATACAGGCATGCAATTAGATCAACCATCTTCGGTTCGTTATCCAAGAGGTGGTGGACCGGGAGTTATTGTTCACAAGGAAATGGTAGCGTTACCTGTTGGAAAAGCAGAAATCAGAAAGCAAAGCGAAAATAAACAAGTGGCAATATTAGCTTTTGGAACGATGGTCACACCGGCATTGGAAGTCGCAGAAGAACTTGAGGCGACGGTTGTAAATATGCGTTTTATTAAGCCATTAGACATTGAGATGGTGAAAAAAATAGTTGATGATCATGAACAAATAATTACTATCGAAGAAAATGTGATCGAAGGTGGTGCAGGATCGGCCGTAGCAGAAGCATTGTCAGCGGCAGGTATTGTGGCTAAGATACATCACATTGGAATACCAGACCGGTTAATCCACCATGGTTCTCAAGCTGAGATGTTGGAAGATTGTGGATTAAGTGCGAGGCAGATCAAGGAAAAGATCAAAGTACTAATAAATAATAAGCAAGATCAAAACAATAATAAAGCTCATTTTGTAGGGGTAGTAACAGATTAAAAGGGATAACCAAAAAGTTGTATAGATTGCTAGCGTGCATTTTTACAAAAGTGTCGCTAGCAGGTAACACAATTTAGTGGTTTTATGATTTGTTAAACACTGGGGACGCGCTAACTATTTGATAAATAAGTTAAATAGCTGGTTGGCATGATAGGTGCAACATAGAAACATGTTAGCGTTAACAATTTCAGTTATGTAATTGAAGGATTACATTAATTTTCTGGAAAATTTATCTACATTAGAATAAGGAGTTTAATTATGAGTTTTACAATCAAAAAAGTTGGGGTTCTAGCTAGCGTACTTGCAAGTGCGGCTATCTATTCGTCCACAGCTTCAGCTATTACGGTTGATTTTACTGGCGGCGGTGGCAACATTGGAACAACTGCAGCTTTTAACGCAGGTTTCGTCGATGTTTCTTCAACAGGAACACCTGCTGGAGCACTCAGCCAAGATGTTGATGGCCTAGGTGTTATTGGTACTGCCGATGCAGATGAAATCAATGGTTTTGAAGCTATTACTGTAATGTTCGATCAAGCAGTAAATATAAATTCAATTACAGTTGATGATTTATGGTTGGATCGAGGTGATGTTGGTGCGAGCTACCAAATAAATGGTGCAGGACCATTAACTAGCATTGCTGCGGTAAACAATTTTGCTAGTGGTTCACCAACAGTAGCAGCCTATGCGCCAGCACTTATGAACGTCACTTCACTTACTTTCTTCTCTGGTGCACAAAATAGTCCAGCTAGAGGTTATGCATTGAGAGCAATTGATTATGATGTCGCAGTTGCGGCAGTTCCAGTACCTGCAGCATTCTGGTTATTAGGTTCTGCAATGGTGTTTTTGTTCAGAAAGCGTAAAGTAAGTTAAATGATAAAGAGTTATTAAGTATTTATATATATATTAGCTCCATTATTCGAAAAGCCCTGTTTTTTTAGACAGGGTTTTTTTTTGCCTATCATTTTTCTATGCCTTTCTTTAATTCATATAGCGCAAATGAAATTTGATTAGAGAGTAAAGAAAGCGGGCTTTTATTCTAAGAGCGAGGAGGACTTATTTCGTTGTGACTTAACAATAGCAGTTTCAATTAAAGGTTTATCCCAAGTGCCCGTGAGGGTGTATTGTTGCTCAAGAACTTTGTCGATAACATTAGGCAGGACAGGAATTATTTTCTTCGCAAGCACTATAGCTGCTCCAACACCAACACCTACGGGGCCAAAAACTGCACCGGCAACGGGTAGACTGTCAGTTACAGATGGAGTGACGGTAATAAGTTGATCGTAATCTTGAGTAGCTAGGCCTATTCTTCCAACAATTTCAATATTAGCGGATGGACCTATCATATTTAGATTATTAGTCCGAGCATTTCCCTGAGCTATTTCAAAATCGCCAGAAATATTATCGAAGGTAAATCCTTTTTTAAATAAATCTTTAAAATCAAGGGTTAAACGTCGTTTTAACGATTGAAGGCTAACTAAACCAAAAACTTTTCCTAGATTGTTTTTTATTTCTGTAAAACGACCCTGCTCGACGTCGATTTTCAAATGACCTTTTACTTTTTTAAGATCAAATTCTGTTGGCGAGCCTTGCCAGTTTGCATTAATAATCAGTTCTGTTTTACCTCCGTCTACATCGCTTTCTCCAAAACCAAATTGATTTAACATGGGACTTAACTTTTTGCCTTTAGCCTGAATGTTGAATTCTGACATCTGTCGTTTGTTTTGTTTTTTCCAATGTCCGTTTACAGATATCGTTGTTGCGGGACTTGATAAAACCAGTTTATTTACATTGATTCCTCTTTCTTCGGGTTTTATGTGTAGCTGTAGGGATCCAAGATTTAGATCATTGTATTGCAAAGAATTACTTGTGAGTTGTAGCTCTGGAATTAGTTCTGGATTTAATGTGGAATTCTGCTTGTCGTTTTTTGACGACACTATCTTAAATCGTTCAAAATTAGCTTTTACTGGATTGTTTTCAGCTTGATAAGGGATAGTTACTATTCCTTCTGTATTCTTGCTACTAACTGCTACTCGCCAGGAGTCTGCTGTAGTACTGGCAACAATGTGGTTATTTATGAGTTTTTGTCCGAAGGCATTTAATTGTGCAATATTAAGATTAATTGATAGAAAATTTTCTTTAGGAGACTGATAAGAGGTTCTCGGTTCAGAAATCTGATCAAAAAAGTTTACCCAAGCTGCTGTGTCTAAAGTATCTATGCTTCCACCGATAGTGACTAGATGCTTTAAATTTTTCTTAGGCGAGTTTTTTGATCCGAAATTAAGGGTAAGTTTTTGTAAGTCTGTTGTTTTGTTCTGAGTAATAAAATCAATATCCCCAAACAACATATTATTGTAATCAAACCCGACATGATGCTTTTGTTTTTCAGACAAAGTTGTATTTATTTTTAATGGCCGGATTTCAACTGTTGTTTTCCCCAGAGGTGCTGGAGCTTCTATTTTAAGGCCTTTCAGATCAGAACTAATTAATAGTCCGGTTTCTTCATCCGGAGAACCTATGCTCTTGGGTAAAGAGAGTTGTGCCTGCCATGCAGTACTGCCAGTTAGAGAATCGAGAACTTTTAGCTGTTTTGGCTCCATGCCAATCTGAACCATACGATTCAAGATATAATTTTTATCAGCTATACCAGAAAGCCGGACGTCAGATTTAGAGTTTCTGTCATCAATGTCCAGAAAAATTTTGATCGCGCTATCAAAAAGCAACGCTTTTAACCGCTTTCCATACCAACGATTTTGGTCAAATAAAAAGTCACCTTTGAGTGCTTTTAATTTTATTCCTAAAGCTCCAAGCGACAGAGTATTTTTGTTTAGATGAATAGCACCATCAACTAAGGGTGTACTTTGACCTCCAAGTGGTATTTCTAATTTAAGATCTAAATTCAACTTGCCATTAATCTCCATGTGTTCAAGTTGTTTTCCGACGGATGTTTTTAGAGGACTGTTATCGATAAATCGCAAACCATCTTTCATGTCCCCAATAGCATTTCCAATAATCAGGAGACGGTAGTTTTCTGTTTGAAAGTTTGGGATTTCCACAATGGTATCTTTAAGATCTGCATTATAAATTTTTGCATTTGGTGACGTGATGACCATCTTTTGACTATCAAAAACAACTTCGGCGGAGATCTCTTCTATTCTCGGCCAGCCTTCAAAATAATCTAAAATACCTTCTTCACCAGTTAAGCGAACTTCAAATAAACCATTATTTTTTGTAAATGGAAATTCTTCTAAAGCACCACGAAAAATAACATTGCCGGCAGTCAGGCGACCACTGATGATTGAACGGTCAAGCCATTTATTTACCTCAGCATGAAGAAGGTTTGATGGGATCATTTTAATGATCGGTTCGACGTTGCCTCGAAAAAAAGTACCTTGTAGATCAACTAAGTGTGAGTCGCGCGCTTGTTTATCAATCGAACCGGTAAGTTGAAATTCAAGGTCAGGGTTTACGAATGTTATTTGTGGAATGGTAAGTTTCCAGCCTTGATCAGATTTTTGCCAGTCTAGTTGGCCATTCAGTTTGTCTAGTTCGATAGAAGGTTCTAACCCACCAGTTTTGAGTAACCTGTTTATTTGTATATGTTGGCTGTCTAAAACTAAAGAGGCTAAATCACTGTTGATCTGAACTTTGCCAGCAAGGTTTTTGAACCCAGGAATTTTTCCAGACGGAAGTGTATTTAGATCAGAAAACTCGCTTTCAAAAACGAATGAAGACGGTGAGTTATTTTGATCTAAATGTAACCTGATATTTTGAAGGTTTCCTTCAGGCTGAAAAGCAGTTACTTTTTTAATAAGTGATTCGGGTAAAACTTTGAAAAGATCATTTAAGTCTATCTTACTTAAACTGGCATCTAATTCTGGTTTTTCAAAGGAAAAGTGCATTGGTACTTGTAGATGTGCAGACAACGGTTGCAAGCGATGATCTTGCGTTTTAATTAATAACTGAGGTAAAGAAACGTGCCAGTTTTCCTGAGTTAATTGTGTGATCGAAAACCCACTACTTATTGAATTAATTAGTCCGGAATTTCTCAGTGAAAAATATCCATCTAGTCCTGTAAGTTTTGAGTTATTCCAACGGATAGTTGTATTCGAATCAATTGTTGGATTGTTTATAAAGAAATGATCATTTTGTAGTTCAGAATATAATTTTTCGTTCAGGTCTTTAGGCAAATAAGGAGTTAGACCAACTTGCTCTGTAACAATATTTAGATCGGCATTCCAGTTCGAATCAAGTGGGTTGCCTTTAATTTTCAGATCAAATTTAAACCCGCTCTGGTTTTCCGCAAACCTTGCAGAGCCTTGTAAAAAATGTTGATCAACTATCCGTTTATTGGTCAGATCTAGCTCAACCTCGTTTAAAGTAATCTTCTGCGGTGTTTGAGATCGCCACTTTTTTTCGTGCCAGGTGATATTTGAATTGGTGAGTTTTAAATGTGGTTGTTCTAATAGCCAATGAGAAAATTGATCACTGTCTGACGCTTTTTCAGATAATCCTCGCAATGAAATTTTTCCATCTTTCTCGTGTACAAGCTCGATCGTTAAGCCGGAAAACTCAAGATTTCCTACCTTAACTTTCCATTCCGCCAGTGAGTGGTATAGATCAACACTTAATCTGGCTTGATCAAAACGTGTCAGGCTGTGATGTGTATTGCGATCAAATACTTCAATACCTGAAAGTTTTAAATGAGGAATGATTCCACGCCATTCAACTTCCAGCGCATCGACTTCGACTGGTTGCCCCGTTGTTTCATTTACCCACTCAAGGATTTTCGGTCGGAGATCATCAATGTTCGAACTGGTTAGCCAGACAAGGCTAATTGACAATATTCCAAGCATGAAGGTGATAAACACCAGGAACCAGCTCAGGTGAAGTAGCGAGTGAACAAGTCGTTTAAACATTCAGCAATCTGCTCTTTTCAGGAATGTTTTATTCAAAGCAATACGATGTCATATTGCTCTTGAGCGTACATAGGCTCAGCTTGAAATTTGATCGGGATTTTAATGAACTCTTCCAATTCTGCGACACCATTTGATTCTTCATCGAGTAATCGATCGACAACATCCTGTGCAGCGACGACTAATAATTTACGGGCTTCAAACTGTCTTGCTTCACGAAGAATTTCTCGAAAGATCTCATAGCAAATAGTCTCAGTTGTCTTTATCGAACCGCTTCCTTTACAGATTGGACAAGGTTCACAAAGGATATGTTCCAAACTTTCGCGTGTTCTTTTTCGTGTGATTTGAACCAGACCTAAAGAAGTGATTTCGCTAATGGCGACTTTCGAGTGATCGTGTGACAGGCTTTTTTCAAGTGCTCGTAAAACTTGTCTTTGATGCTCGGGATCTTTCATGTCGATGAAATCAACAATAATAATTCCACCTAAGTTTCTTAGGCGTAATTGTCGCGAAAGCGCCTGTGCAGATTCCAGATTGGTCTTGAAAATAGTTTCTTCCAGATTTCGGTTGCCGACGAAAGTGCCCGTATTTACATCAATAGTGGTCATAGCTTCAGTTTGATCAATAACCAGGTGACCACCGGATTTCAGATTGACTTTTCGTTCCAGTGCTTTTTGCAATTCATCTTCAATCGCATATAGATCCATAATCGGGCGACCACCAACGTAGTGTTCAATTTTCGGAACTAGATCGGGAACAAACTCATTTGTGAAAGAAGCAACTTTGTCGTAAGTTTCTTTTGAATCGATACGAATTTTTTCGATGGAAGAATCATCAAGACTTCTAACCATACGTAATAACATAGGTAGATCTTCATAGATGATTTCTGGTGCGTCGGATCCACTCGTTTGATTTTTGATTGAATGCCACAAACGTTTGAGAAATTTTATATCCGCAGAGACTTGTTTTTCCTCAACTCCCTCGGCAGCTGTTCTCAGTATCAATCCATAGGATTCTGTTGAAACTCCTTGTTTTTGATCAGTCTCATCAATTTCTTTTTTGCAACTGATAATAACTTCTCTAAGACGTTCACGTTCCTCTATATCTTCAATTCTTTGAGAAACTCCAACGGTTTCTTCATCTGGGAGTAACACCAGGTAGCGAGAGGGGATACTTAAATTGGTAGTTAAGCGAGCACCTTTGCTGCCTAAAGGATCTTTTGTAACCTGAACAAGAACATTCTGGCCTTCTCGAAGAATATGCTCGATTGCTGGTTCAGACTCCGAAACTTCTGCATTATTGTTTTGATTTTTGTGCCCAGCGATATCCAATACATGCAAAAATGCGGTGCGATCTATTCCTATGTCGATGAAAGCGGCTTGCATTCCTGGTAAAACTCGAGAAACCGAGCCCAGGTAGATATTACCCACCAGTCCGCGTTTAGCTAACCGCTCAATAACGACTTCTTGCAAGACGCCATTTTCAACCAGTGCGACGCGAGTTTCCTGTGGGGTAATATTGACTAATATTTCTTCGCTCATAAGGTGATTATTTTGCCTGTATTGGCGTGATGTTGCTACTCATCTATGACAGTATGTGGCCCTGATCTTAATTAGACCTGAACCGGTCTAATAATCAGGTAGAATAAAGCCTATGGATTTTATTGAAGCATGCCGAAAAATATTACCGCATGACTCTGTGATTACAGAAGCAGAGTCTATGCGCCCCTACGAATGTGATGGACTTTCTACGCATCGTAGTTTACCGAAAGTCGTTTTAATGCCTGATGAAGTCGATCAAGTGCAAGCGATCTTGAAGCTTTGTCATCAGCATAAGATCCCTGTTGTCGCGAGAGGTGCAGGAACAGGCCTTTCTGGAGGTGCGCGACCGAACCCAGATGCAGTGTTATTAAGTCTGGCAAAATTTACCAGAATACTCGATGTTGATCCGATCAATAGAACCGCAAAAGTTGAACCGGGTGTTCGGAATATTGTGATCTCCCAGACCGTTGAAAAACATGGACTTTTTTATGCTCCAGATCCATCGTCACAAATTGCATGCTCCATAGGTGGAAATGTCGCAGAAAATTCCGGTGGTGTGCACTGTCTAAAATATGGTTTAACGATCCACAATATTCAATCGATCACAATGTTGACGATGGAAGGTGAATGTCTGGAATTGGGTGGTGATACTCTCGATTCCCCCGGTTATGATTTATTAGCTGTCGCAACGGGATCCGAAGGTTTATTGGGTGTAATAGTCTCGGTTACGGTGAAATTACTACCACTTCCAGAATATGTTCAGGTCATTATGTCTTCTTTTGACGATGTCGAAAATGCAGGTAATGCCGTTGCTTCAGTCATTGCCGATGGCATTATCCCCGCTGGTTTAGAGATGATGGATACGTTGACGATAAAAGCAGCTGAGGATTTCATTCATGCTGGGTATCCAGAAGAAGCGGCGGCGATTTTACTTTGCGAACTTGACGGCACAAAAGAAGAGGTTGATACGCAAGTCGAGCGAGTGACGAAAATTATGGAAGCAAATGATGCAATAGAATCTCGCATCGCAAAAGATCACGCCGAACAGCAAATATTTTGGGCGGGGCGCAAAGCGGCTTTTCCGGCGGTTGGCAGGCTTGCACCAGACTATTATTGTGTCGATGGCACCATTCCGCGAAAACATCTGGCGGCAGTTTTACAAAAGATTAACGATATTGCCGATGAACATGGTTTGCAGGTTGCGAATGTATTTCATGCTGGCGATGGAAATCTGCATCCTTTAATTTTATTTGATGCTAATAAAGAAGGTGATCTTGAAAATGCAGAAGAGGTCGGTACAAAGATTCTTGAGCATTGCGTAGAAGTGGGTGGAACAGTGACAGGAGAGCACGGCGTTGGCACGGAAAAACTAAAACCGATGTGTGTACAATTTAGCGCGATGGAATTGCAGCAATTCCATTCGATCAAATCTGCTTTTGATCCTGATGGGTTGCTTAATCCGGGTAAGGCGGTTCCCACTTTGCAGCGTTGTGCAGAATTAGGAGCAATGCATGTACATCATGGTGAGCTTCCTTTTCCAGAATTAGAACGGTTTTAATGTCAGAAAATAGTCCTGAAATTATTTCAGATCCAGTCAAACAACTCGGGCAACTTATATCCCAGTTTTCTTCAAATGCAGATTCAATTCTCTTTATCGCAGACAAAACTGATCAAATAAATTTTGATCAAAAACGTACAACATTAATTACCTTAAACCAGATAAGTGAAGGGCAATTTCCCAAACTGAAATTATTTGACTTTGTTTTGATCAAAGATTTATTCGAGAAAATGGATGAGCAAAAAGCGGAGAGTATTATTGCTCAAATGAGAGATGTCTATGCGCGAGAACTGTTGTTGATTATCTCTGAATCATGTTTCAGGCACGCCTCAGATTTGATCAGTTTAGGGCTGGGTAAGGTTGCAGAATTTGAGCAAAAAGGTCAGCTTCATCAAACGTGGTATTTTGCGATAGAAAGTTATAAAAGAGTACCTGATTGGTTGAATAATCGGTATTGGGCTAACCCTGAACTTTATGAAAAATATCGCTGGTGAAAGATCAAGAAAGCGCTGTTACATCAACAGGTTGAGCAGCAACCATGACAGGACGATCTTCCGTTTTACCGTCTCGATCAAGTACAACACAAACCTGATTACGACCTTTAGATTTTGCTGAGTAGACACCTTGATCTGCGGCTTTTAGAAGATCATTTACTTCTGAATCTAAGACGTTACGCGTTGCAATACCTATGCTAATCGTGACGAAAATATGTTGATCATTAACCTTCATTGATAGTGCTTCAATGGCTTCGCGCAAACGTTCAGCGGTTACCTTCACCTCATCAAGATCCGTGTTCGCACATATGACCAAAAATTCTTCCCCACCAATACGACAAACTTCATCATCTACACGAGCGGCTGTTCTTAAAGTTTGTGCAACTTCATACAAAACGGTATCGCCGACATCATGACCGTAGGTATCATTAATACCCTTAAACAGATCGATATCGATCAACATACAACTTAATGGATTTTGTTCTCGATCCGAAGTTGCCCATTCTTGATCAAGACGACTAGTGGCGTACCGTCGATTAGGTATTTTTGTTAAGGCGTCCGTTAACGCGGCTTGTTCGAGTTGCTTATTTGCAATGGCCAGTTCTGCCAGAGTTTGTTGTTTTTGATATTGCTCTTCTTTAATTGCTTCTTGCAACTGGAATACACGTTGCCCACCGCGTATTCTGGCTTTGACTATATTTCGACGAACTGGTTTTTCGATAAAATCATCCACACCTGATTTGAATGCTTTAATTAAAGATTCCTCATCTGTTTTTGCAGTCAGGACAATAATGTATATTTTTTGGCCGATACGCGTTTTTCGTAGCGTTCGACATAATTCAAGGCCATCCATTTCCGGCATAGATAAATCAGTGATCAACAATTGAGGGGTTTCTTCCAGGGCTATTTTCAGTGCTTCTTTGCCGCTGCTTGCAATACTGACGGAATGTCCATCTTTAGTCAGCTGACGTTCCAACAAAGCGGATGAATCCGGATCATCATCGACGATCAATATTTGTAAACCAATTTCCTGTGTTCTATCCAGATCAACAAGTTCGAGTGGTGTATCAACTTGTCGGCTAATTTGATCATAATCTGTGGATTCATCGATCGGGACATCAAGTAACTGGCTCCATTCAGTCCATGTCTTGACAGTTTGATCAAAAATACTAGACAGTTCATCAGGATCAATTCCGTTTTTAATCGTTTCTTTTTCAAGCAAGCGATACAAAGGATGATCCTGTGATCCACCTTCTACGCATAAGCTGGCTAATCGTGCTGAATAATTTAAATATTGTGCCAGTGCTTTGGCGCGAGGGTTCTTGCTGATGAGCTGATCCATTTCATATATGCCATAGATCGCATCATAATGAACTGCAGGCAAACCCCAATCCTTTAACATTGCGCAGGCCATTTCGAGATGATTTGTAAAAAACTGTTTTTGTTCTGCGGCTAATAATTTATCGATTGATTTTTCACCAACCTTTTTGAGTATTTCACTGTATTGCTCTGGGTACACATTTGCCAGACCAAGGCGTCCCGTATTGCTTAAAAGGCCAACTGTAAAAGCTTCGTCTTCTGGAAACAGGTTATCCCGTTTACTTAATAATTCTGTACTAATGCCCATTGCCAGTGAATAAGACCAGAAATTTTCATAATCAAAACTGAGACATTGGCCCTGCATATTCGTGGATAATACCGACAGGCCTAAAGTGATATGACGAGTCACTCCAGGACCAACACGTGAAATAGTTTCTGAAAGTGACACAGTCGGCCTTGAGCCAGTTCTGTTTCCATTCTCATTAAGTGAATTTGCCAGTTTGATCAAACGCCCAGCTAATGCCGGATCTGCCTGAATCGAACTGGTAATATCTTCAGTAGAAACTTCCCTGTTTTGTAAATGTTCTAAAACGTTTAAGGCGACGCCCGTAGGGGAGGGTAGATCGCCAGTTGCTTTTAGTTCCAGAAATCGATGTTTAGTTAGTTGTGACATGGCCTCTGTAGCGGCAACTTGTTACACTTCCTTTAAATATATTGGGGAGAGAGAAATGTCCGCATCAGGATCAAAAACCGCCATCATTGCTGCACTTGCAGGCAATGCTTTAGTCGCAATTACCAAGTTTGCCGCCGCTGCGTATACCGGAAGTTCGGCGATGTTTTCCGAAGGAATTCATTCCGTAGTTGATACCGGCAATCAAGGGCTTTTGCTCTTTGGACTCAAACAAGCACAAAAACCGGCGGATGAAGAATTTCCATTTGGGCATGGTAAAGAGATCTACTTCTGGAGTTTTGTCGTCGCAATTTTGATCTTCGCGGTCGGTGCTGGCGTATCAATCTATGAAGGGATTCATCATATTATTCATCCAGAACCAATGACGAACGTCATGATCAATTATATCGTTCTTGGACTGGCCTTTTTATTTGAAGGCGCGGTGTTTCTAGTTGCGCTTCGAGAATTCAATAAAGTAAAAGGTGATTATGGTTATTTTGAAGCCGTAAAAAGAGGAAAAGATCCGTCACTTTTTGTTGTATTGTTTGAAGATTTTGCTGCGACTTTAGGTTTGCTAGTGGCGGCTCTGGGAATTTTTCTTTCACAAACCACCGGCATTTTGCAATTCGATGGGATTGCTTCTGTCGTCATCGGCTTAATATTAGGATCAACAGCTCTTTGGTTAGCCATTGAAACCAAAGGACTTTTGATCGGTGAAAGAGCAGGACAAGGAGTGGTCGCCGGGATCAAAAAGCTTGCAACAGATAAAGCAGAAATTGATCACGTCAATGAAGTACTGACCATGCACATGGGCCCAGACTTTATCCTTCTTAATATCAGCGCGACATTCAATGATTCCGCAAAAGCCGATGATATAGAAGACGCGATAGAGGCGTTGAGTAAACAGATCAAAAGTGAATATCCAAACGTCAAACGTATTTTTGTTGAAGCAGAAGCCAAGCATCGAAAAGTAGTCTAAAGAGTTTGATAAAAGGCGAAATTATTAAAGCTCGAGTTTTATATTTTGGCTTAACGCTGGTGACAATGACTTGCGGATTATTATCCCGGTCGAGCTATGCCCAGTTATTACCGGAATTTATTTCGGAATATGCTGGAGATACGCTTTGGGCATTAATGGTCTTTTGGATCGTCTGTACTTTACGTCCCGACTGGCCGACTAAAACGATTGTCATGACAGCGGTAGCATTTGCTTTCGGAATTGAGTTCTTACAGCTCTATCATGCACCCTGGATTGATGGGATCAGGAATACAAAAATTGGAGCGCTAATTCTAGGGCATGGTTTTAAATTTAGTGATCTTATTTGTTATTCGGTCGGTGTGTTTTTGGGTGTTGTTATTAAGGTGTTGATGTTGGGTAAAACGATAGTCAATTCGCGACGAGTCTATTGAACCCTAATCAATAAATCGTAAAGTGAGATCATAAGTGCACACATTTATATTAGTTATCTTAATTACATCTTTCATAATTGAATTTACAATCGGTCCAGCACTTAAAGGTAAAAAATTACTAAGCTTAGGGGTATTCTCATTTTTTATTGGTATAGCTATATTCATACTCAATCGATTTTTTGGTGTACCTATTTATTCTCTTCGGTATGGAGTGATGCCCGAAATTGCAAATGAACAATATGCTGAAGATGCTGCTTTAGTTGTAATTTGGTTTGGCTTATTTTTGATAGTCTTAGCTAAAATGATCGATTGTTTTTCACAAAAAAAATGAAAGGTTAGGCAGAACTCGCGAATTAATATGAAAAAGTTTCAGATTCTATTCCTTATTTGATTTCATTTGCATTTGTGGAATTGTTGGTGTTTTTTATTATGTATGTTTTACATGCCTTAGTTTTAAAGGAGTTTGCTCTTTCAGATGCATTTCTAAAAGGAGGGTATGAATTTTTCTGGAGATTTATCTCTTTTCAAATATTTATACAATTTTGTCTTTTGGTGCTTGCAGCTAATTTTGGATTTCAGAAAAATTATTTTGTAATTTTAATTTTGTCGCTTTTAGCATTTTCAATTTCCAGCATATTGTCATTTTCCGGTGTCTCTTCTATCTGGATATTGATGCAACTGCCAAGTAAAGGCGAAATGGGAGAAGGGCTTGCAATTTTTTTTAGTGTTACTGTTACGTTTTTTCTCTTTCGGTTATTGGATAAAGGTCAATAGCTAAAGGGGGCAGCAATTGTCTTGTAATTGATGGAGTCAGGTTAAATTGATATGAAAGAAAAAGGAAGGTTAAGGTCGGTGTGAGTTGATTCTTCTGTTTGCCCCCGATCATTAAAAAACATAAAACAAAAATGCCATTAAAAAACCTGTTATTTATTATTATCGCGCTGTTAATGACGTTATTGTTTGTACTGCCTCGTTTTGGAGTAAATGTCACACACCCGTCACAGGCCGCAGAAATAGCTGCGCCACAACAACCGATCAAAAATATTATTTTGATGATCGGCGATGGTATGGGGTTGGCTCAGGTCAATGCCGCCAGGTGGACTGCTCGGC
>JBGCGE010000029.1:0-34505 GCA_045110495.1 Gammaproteobacteria bacterium | reverse complement strand
CAGTTGCACCTGTATCGCCTTTAGCACCAGTTGCACCTGTATCGCCTTTAGCACCAGTTGCACCTGTATCGCCTTTAGCACCAGTTGCACCTGTATCGCCTTTAGCACCAGTATCACCCTTTGCGCCTGTATGACCTGTGTCACCTTTGGCACCAGTATCACCTTTTGCGCCTGTATGACCTGTGTCACCTTTTGCCCCTTTAGCTCCAGTATCGCCTTTAGGTCCTGCCGGTCCGGCTGGTCCTTGTGAACCTTTGGATCCTCCCCCGTGACCACCATTACTACCAAATCCACCACCGTAGCCTTTAGATCCGCCACCACCGACAGAGCTTGATCCGTACCCACCTGAGCTGTACGAACCACTACTTATTCCTGATATTCCACTCATTTTTATTCTCCTAATTAATCCCTAATTGGATTTAATGTTTATTGTTAACTTTATTGTTAACACCAAAAGCTGGTTTGTTAGTTTTTTAAACACAACCTTACAAACCTTTTTAAAATTATTATTTGCTTAATTAGCCAGCAAGTTGTTGTGATTGTTGATCTGTAAGTCTTGAAACCGATTGGCCAACACTTGCTAGTCTTTCAATCGCGGATTGCATTGTGTCGAATTGCATTTTTGAAATCGTTGATTTCATGTTGAATTCTTGACTCTGTTGTTGCATTTGTGTCTGTGCAGCTAAAGATTGCTGCATTTGTGCTTGTGCTTGAGCAAGCATTCCATTTAAATCACCACCTGAACCTGTTTCCATTGTATTTCTCCTAATGTTTGTTTTACGTTTATGTGTTCCATTTAGAGGAATCGTGTAAAAACCATTTACAACCTCTGGAAGTAATTCTAGGAGAAAGAAAGTTTTTTAAACATTGTGCTGGTGGACTAATACTTTGGTATTAGTGCATCTTTGGATATGGTTTGTTTTTGTGCTTAAGGCGTTGTCTTTAACAAACCTGGCCAATAAGGAATTGTGTATTTTAGTTGGCGCGTGGGAGTTGGGTTGCTATTTTATTAACTACAATATAATACCTGAGCTACGTTTGATCGCCGATCATTTTAATTAGATCATCTACGATATTAGCAAGATTCTGTTCAACCTCAGGTTCAGTACTAAAAGATCCGTCCATTATCTCAGAAAACTTCTGTACTACTTGAGGATCGTTGGTACTCGTCGCTGATCGACTTTGCTGTAAAGAATTCTCAGTGCTTCCGGTTGAAGATTTTTCTTTATAGAAGTGTAGTAACTGCTTTAACGTTAAATCACTAATATCTACGCTGTCGGTCATTTTATCGCTCTTCTTTGAAATTAGTTAATAACTGAATGCATATTTTCACAGAAGTAGTTACTTTTAACAATGTTAGTTCATTTTATGGTCTAAGTTTATATTTTCTCAACTTACTAGAGCAGGAAGCCCTTAGATATTAAACCTATACTTAACCCGTTGACTGTTAAGCCTTCTGTTGGTTATTGATCAAATGGTCCAAGCTCGTATTTTTCATGAAATCAAAGCTTCTGGAAACATTTGTTTTCATTATTCTTATGTGTCTATTCGTCATTACCAATAATTTTTCTGTTATTCTGTTTACGTAGTTACAGCCCATCGGAACGGAGTCCGGTTATGAATATGGAATGTTGCAATCGTTTTTTACCACTATCATCCCCCAAGTTTGATCAGGCATTTCTGATCAAGCTATTTTCCACCTTCATATTTTTAATGATCCTAAGTTCGTGCAAAGAACCTTTGTTCACAAGCTTGAGCGAAGAGGATGCAAAC
Organism: Gammaproteobacteria bacterium; assembly: GCA_045110495.1. Classification (GTDB taxonomy): domain Bacteria; phylum Pseudomonadota; class Gammaproteobacteria; order CAJXQU01; family CAJXQU01; genus CAJXQU01. Next base: position 32,732 of record JBGCGE010000029.1, on the reverse strand, counting down.
GAGATGATGGCGATCCTGCTAAGCAATGGGATTAGCACCGATAAAGTTGCCGACAAGAAAGACAAATCGCTTTCACTACATATTGAAAAATCGCAATTGCCCACTGCATTGACATTGTTGAAACAACAAGGGTTTCCAAGAGAGAGTTTCACAAAAGTAACTGAGCTTTTTGATCAAAAGGGGTTAATTTCCTCTCCTGTGGAAGAGCGCGTCAGATATATCTACGCTTTAAAACAAGAAGTTCAAGAAACCTTGTCACGCATTGACGGCGTTGTCACTGCGCGAGTTCATATAGTTTTACCAGAAAACAACCCTTTTAATGAGGATGTAAAACCGTCTTCAGCATCTGTTTTCATTAAATCCTTAGCGGACAGCAATCTCGATGATTTCAAATCCGAAATCAAATTTATTGTTGAAAAAAGTATCGAAGGTTTAACCTATGACAAGATATCCGTTGTCATTCTCCCAGCTAATAAAGCGATGGGTTCAAGTATAGCGTCCGCGGCCTGGACGAGTGTTTTAGGCGTACGCGTTCCGACTGAATCTGCAAGTGCATTTCGTTTTATCATTGGCTTATTTGCAGTATTTTTACTTGTCATGCTCGTTATTATTGGCCTTCTCCTTAAAAAGATTAGTGATAAAAATCAAGCCGCGGTGAATTCGAAAAATAATGCTCCACCAGTAAGACCAACAGATAATGGCTCTGAATAGGATAATGGTGATGACTGAGCAACTTTTTGACAAATCGTACGTCCTGAACTTTTTACCGGCACGGTATTTACACGATAGTTGGTGGGAAAATATCAAGGATGGTAAAGAGCTACAGCTCCTTAGCCGTAAATCAGAAGCTGAAGTTTCTGTGTCAAAGCTCATTCTAGAACATTTTGACTTGAAAGATTCTCCTCTTCTAAAATTTGATACGCCCCAACAAAAAATCAGTTTGTTATCTCCATATGAGTTAACAAAGTTTGTAATGTTGCTTGGCTTAGTCTCCGTTTGTGATCAAATAAAACAAACGATAACCAAAGTTGATGTGGTCGATTTTAAAAATCAACTCGGGGTTGATATGTACAACTTTGCGATTGAACAGGCGACGTCTATGTATCATCAGATTCCGACTTTGACCCAATCTAGCCTGGATATGCGCAAGCCTCTAAATGCACAGGTCTTTGCTAATGGATTGATCATTTTAGGTCGAGCAATTAATGACGAAGATAAGGCTCTCGTGACTCGCCTCGTTTTAAAGCTCGGAAAAGCCAGCTTTTCTTATTTGTCTGATAGAAGTCAATTGACTGCTTATAAAAAATCAAGCTGTGTGAAATTGATAGAGCTATTAACGGATCATTTCAATAGTAATTTAAACAATGTAGAAGCTGGTAATACCTCGGATCTTGATCAAGGAGTGATCAATGAAGAAGATAATTAAATCTAATGAAGTAGATGAGATTCTTGAGTCTGCTCAAACTAAGAAATGGAATCACCAAAAGGCAGAAGATGTCCTGGCCTATGCGGAGACAATCTGCAAAATTGCCTATAAAAAAGGCTTTGCTCAAGGGCAGGAAGATGCAAAATCTCAAGGACTAGAAGATTCCATATCACTCGTCTCAGACTCTATCGATTATATTCAACATTTAGAAAATGACATCGTCGATGTTGTTCTAAATAATATTAGAAAGATTATTGCGAACTACGAACCTGATGAACTATTGTTTCGGTCAGTTCAACAAAGTTTGTCTGATTTATGCAATGCACGCGAAATCACTCTTCGAATTTCACCAAGCATTTCGCATGAAACGTTAGTCAGGTTAAGAGATATTGAATCATTATCTGGCAAGGTCAATGTGGTTGCTGATCATCGTATAGAAAAAGATGATTGTATTATCGAGTCCGAAATGGGCGTAGTCCATGTCAACGTTGATCAAAAAATAGCTCAGCTAGAAAATATTTTTCGTACGGATCTAGATCTTGAACATAAAAGTTCTGATGGGAGTTTATTCTAAAGATGACTACTTCCACAAAATTTCCACGTCTAAATAAATCTGTGCTGGGCATAACTAATTTAATTTCTACGTATAGTTCACCTGTGGATATCAATATTGACGGACAAAATTATAAGTTGCGCCTGCAGTTCAAAACAACGCAAACCGTTAATCAACCAGAATACGCCACAATTATTAAAGCACGTAATTCGACATTCATTATCACAATAAATGAATGGCCAGAATTTATTTCGAAAAATAATCACGATGTTATTCCTTTATTACGCTCTCGATCTCGCATTGTAAGAAAGTTAACAAGTAAGGTACTACTATCACCTATTTTGCATTGGGTTGAAAATATTGTTGGCGAAAAACCAATCTTGTTTGATGCTGTCGAGAAAGAAATACAATTAGCGAAACCTCACGTTTTTTCTGATCCTTTAGTATTCTACTACCAGTTGACATCAGAAACAGGACACATAGCAACTGGAACAATTAAAGTAAATAACGATAGTTCCGCTGAATTAGAACAATTACTTGAAAAACATTCCCCATCAACAATAAATAATTTTCAACGACTTGGGTTGAATACCCAACTTTATATTGGTTCATCAACGGTAACCGCTTCAGAAATGTACAATCTTGAAATGGGTGATGTTGTTCTTTTCGATCAAGATATTTTTGGAGATGAGAACAAAATAATTGCTACAATTTCTGATCATGTCCGCGTACAACTGGAACTCAAAAAATCGGATGATGAATCATTACAAAAAGAGGATATTTTGATGGTTGATAAAATACCAAACCACTTTAACAAGGATACTGTTATGTCAGATGATAATCATGAAGAAGACCAGTATAAAGAAAATAAGCCTGATCGCCGCTACCAAGAAGGCCTTGATCAAGAGTTAAATTTTATTGACGAAATTAATGTCAAATTAGAATTCGAACTCGGCAGTATTTCACTACCAATTTCACAAGTAAAAAAACTGAGCCCTGGCTATGTATTGTCTTTAGATAAACCTCTAGACAAGTCCGTTCATATTTTCAGTAATGGTCAGTTATTAGGTGTCGGAGAAATAGTAAACATTGAAGGCACAACAGGGGTTCGTTTAAAATCCTTTTTAGGTAAATAGTATGGACGCATTACCTAGTCCTTTTCTTCTGCTTGGTGGGTTATCTATTCTCGCAGTCGCACCGTTTCTTGCGATAATGGTTAGCTCCTATCTCAAAATTGTTGTCGTTATGTTTATCCTGCGTAATGCTATCGGGTTACAACAGGCTCCTCCTACATTAGCAATTAATGGGTTAGCGATTATCTTGTCACTTTTTATCATGGCTCCTGTTGGAGTGGCATCCATTGACGCATTCAAATCTCATAATATTGAACTTGATGATTTACAAAATCCCGAACTCTATAGTGCTATAGGCAGTAGTCTTGAACCGGTGAAAAATTTTCTTGATCGTCACTCCGATAAAGATGAGCGCGAATTTTTTGTCTCAACAACAAAGCGCCTCTGGCCAGATGACACTGCTGTAAATATGGATGAACAACATATTCTTGTACTAATGCCTTCATTTGTTCTCAGTGAATTAAAATCTGCTTTTCAAATTGGTTTTCTTGTCTATTTACCATTCATCGTCATTGATTTAGTAGTCTCAAACATTCTGCTCTCCATGGGCATGATCATGATGTCACCGATAATGATCTCTTTACCTTTTAAGATTTTATTATTCGTTATGGCTGACGGTTGGACGCGTTTAATTCATGGCCTGGTATTAAGTTATGTCTAGTGACGGTAATGAGAAATGACTGAAGAACAGATTATACATTTTGCTTCACAAAGCTTGTTATTAATTTTATATCTTTCACTACCGGTAGTGTTGGTTGCAACCGTTGTTGGGCTGTTAGTTGGTTTATTTCAGGCATTAACTCAAATACAAGATCAAACACTGGCATTCGGTTTGAAGTTAGTTGGAGTTATTATCGTGATGCTATTCACTGCACGTTGGATGGGGCATGAGTTATTACTGTTCACAGATCAAATGTTTCTTATGATCTCGACAGTGGCTCATTAACCTCAGCATTACGGTCTAGCGTCATGGACATGCTTTTTGTAGGAAATCATTGGTTACTGGTATTAACAGTCACCCTCCCACGGTTTCTTGCAATTTTTATGATGTTACCTTTTTTCCGCAGGGAATTTATTTCTACCACAGCCAGAAATGGTATCGCGATCATTTTATCCGTTGTTATTTTACCAGTGGTATCAAAACAACTATCGGTCGTCGAATTTGATGGTCTCTTATTTATTCTGATGATTGCGAAGGAAGCGGTTATAGGAGTATTGATCGGCTACACAGCTGGGATTATTTTTTGGGCTGTAGCATCAATGGGTGAAATGATCGATTTGCAACGTGGTGCCATGAGCGCACAAATGTTTGCCCCGATCATTGGTGGTCAAACTTCACCTTTAGGATCATTTCTTGCTCAAACCGTCGCTGTAATATTATTTTCAACAGGTGGTTTTATTGCTCTCCTGGCAGCTATCTATCAAACCTATGTCATCTGGCCAGTTACATCTTATTACCCTCAATTTAATATAGAAACCGCTATCATTTTTTTACAACAGTTTGATCAAATTTTAGCAGTTGCATTACTGATGGCAGCGCCAATTATAGTGATCATTTTCTTAGCTGAATTTGCACTGGGGTTAATGGGTCGCTTTGTACCAACAGTTAATATATTCCTTCTTGCCATGCCGATTAAAAGTGTTTTGGTATTCTTTGTCTTGGGCCTATATCTCGGTACTATTCTGGTGTTCCTGAAAGGTAGAATCTTATCCCAGGAATATTTACCCGACATCTTGATGAAGATACTGCTATAGGGAACGCTATAAATGGCCCAGGATAAAAATAAAAAAACTGAAAAGGCTACAAAGCGTAGCTTAAAAGAGTCCCGAGAAAAAGGACAAGTCCCAAAGAGTAAAGAGATAGTTACTGCTGCAGCAATACTCGCCGCGACTTTATATTTTTACGTAAACTGGGACAATATCCTCGTACACTTGGTCGATATTGTTCAATCCCCAACACAGTTTTATTCGATGGATTTTGACAAAGCCGCTCCCGCAGCGCTGCTTTATATGTTCACCATTGCAATGAAATTTATTATCTTACCTTTGTTAGCGGTTATTTTCTTTGCAGTCATAATTTCGAGTATTGCTCAATTTGGCGTGATCTTCTCATTCTTTAGTATTACCCCAAATCTTGATCACATAAACCCAGCAAATGCAGCCGCACAAATCTTTTCTATGAAAAGTGTTGCTGAAACAATTCTGGCATTTGCAAAAATAACGTTTATTACTGTCATCGTAACGTTAATTATTATTCAAACAATTAAAAGTCTCCCTGCTAAAACCGAGTACTGTGATGTTGAATGTTATTTAGGCTTGTTAGAAATAATGGTTGCCAGATTAGTTATGGCGCTCTTGCCCGTTTTAATATTTTTAGCCGTGTTTGATTTCCTTTTACAAAAACATTACTTCCTGGAAAATCAAAAAATGACGAAAGAAGAAGCAAAACGTCACCACAAAGATTCTGAAGGTGATCCATTATTAAAAGGAGCTCGACGCTCAATGTTTTTCGAAGTCGTTAACGATGACTTTATCGAACGGATGGGACAAAGTCGCATGATTGTGACAGACTATACAAATCTTGCAGTCGCATTATCTTACGAGCCTGAAATGGAGTTACCAATCATTTTGAGTAAAGGTAAAGGAGCCATGATGAAACGAATGATCGACGTCGCCGAGTCCGATAATATTCCAGTAATTCATGATAGTGAACTGGCACTAATTTTTGATGATGAAGGTTTTATTGATGAAACAATTCCAAGTCATGCTGTTACAAAAACCGCAAACCTCTTGAAGCAATTTACACCCCAGAGATGAAATCGATTGTTATCTGCCAGTACGCACTTTTCAGTAATAGTCTTTGTAGCTTGATCAAAGAGTATGACAAAAATGCGCACGTGTATGAAGCCACCCAATTTCAATCAGCATTATCTGAACAAGAAAATTCTGAGCCCTATGATTTGATCGTTCTTTATATGAATCTAACGAAAGAAGGTTGGGCTATTCTTGAACAACTTCATGCAGGTGTCCCAAATGTACCAATTTTAGTGGTTGGCGATTTTGAGGAAAGCGATCAAATTCGCACAACCATTTCCCGTGGAGCCAATGGTTGTGTCTCGACCAGTTTTACATGGCGAACTGTTAGTCATGTGATAAGCAGAATACTAAAAGGCGAGATAGTCTGTCCCCCGATCAATTTTGAAGTTGAGGCAGATCCAGAAGAGAATCAACAGCCCGCGCAAATAAGTAACAGCAGCTCAGAAGAAATTACCGATCTCAAATTAACCAAACGTCAGACCGAAGTTTTGCGCCTGATACATCAAGGACGATCAAATAAGGAAATTGCTCGCGAACTGGATATGGCTTTACCCACAGTAAAAATTCACTGCGCTGCTATTTTTCGAGAGCTAGGTGTAAACAATCGGACTCAAGCTGCGATAGAAGCAGCAAAACTTTTTTAAATTTAGGTAGCCAGAATGCGACTCTTTATTTTAAATTTAATGATATTATTATTTTCTCTTACTTCATTACCCAGCATTGCTATAGATCAAGAACCAGTCCTCTCTTCTCTCGTAAAAACAACATCCTGTGATGATCAAAAAGAGTGTTTATATACATATACTCTAGCGACATACATTGGACGTGCAATAGTACAAGCAGAATCTATCATCGGACCACGTGATAAAGACTATACAATTTTGGGTTATGAATTTACGGATAATCCTGCGCCTCAGATCTGGTTTCCAGGTAATCGAAAACATGTTGTCATACAGCTAACAAGACAGGCTATGCTAGAGAAAAAACGTGCTTTATATCAACTGGGGCATGAAGTATTTCATACTCTTTCACCCATAGTCGGGAATGGGAATGCATTAGAGGAAGGGCTAGCAACTGAGTTTTCACTCGATTTTGTTAAAAATTTAAATATTAAAATAACCCCTGATTATATTAATTCTAAAAATTACACATCAGCTTATTATTTGATCGGCTGTCTTAGAAACTTTGAGCCAAAACTCAATTCTAAACTACAACAACTTCGATCTGATGGACATCAAATAGGAAATTCTAGCTCTAAAGTTTTGTTGGGCTATTTGAGAAATACGCCAGTAAAACTTCTGCGTATTCTTGCGAAAAAACTACCAGAATTTGATAAGCAGGATCATCAAAAAATATCGTCCTGCTTAACTAACTAATATATCTTTTTTACTGTGCGTTGAATAACGTTCTTAAGCCTGTGCTAACTTGAGAAACAGCGGACGTCAGAATCCGAACTTTCGATAACCAGAACTCTGTACTCATAGACCAACGCATTGAATCTTGCGAATATTGAATACCTGCCGCTTGAAATGCGTCATGCTTTTCCTGCATTTGCTCCATTCGATCATGTGAATTCTTGACTGTTTCTGCAGTTGATTCAGGGTTACCAATTTCGTCACTTTTACCAAGATTAGAAATGTGAGTAATCCCTTCACCATTATTTAATTCCTGTGTAGGGGTAACACCTTGTCGTGACAAATAACTTTCAAAATTTGGCCAGTCTTTCAAATGACCCATAATATTTGTGTAACTACCATCCATCTCTGAAACGCTCTCGATCAACTTATCTCCAAAGCTTTGTTCTTCACCAATACTCTTCGATGAACCAGTTTCGGTAGAGTTTGAAAACTGGTTTACTCCACCACTTTGATCCAGCATCTCGGCCTGCTGGATGATTGTTGTGATATTTTGATTAGACGTACTAGCCTGCGGTATTTGCCCCTGTGATAGCTGGCTAGCACCTTGCGCCTGACTCTGTGCTGCAGCTGCTTCAATTCCTTCAATCATTTTAGTTACCTCTACTTTAATTTATTCTTCTACTGACATATAAGCTACAGCAATGGCTTTTTGATCTTCATTACCATTTGCTTGAATGTCGGCAAAATAAACATTGGCTTGTTCTCTATCGCCCAAACCAAATAGTGTAATACCCAAGAAACATTTAGCTGTTAAATTATTAGCGTCGTTTGCAAGCACTTCACGTATTAGCTTTTCCGCATCCGTAAATTTCATCAGTGTGATTTTTGCAAATGCCAATCCTAATACAATGGGTGGTGTCTGAGGTTTTAAGCCAGTCAGACTTTCCATAATCATTTCACCTTCATTCGGCATACCCTTCATACAGGCCATGTAACCGATTTGCGAAAGTGTTTTTAAAAGCGTTGCATCAATGTTTATAACCTTGTGCGAATTTTGATCGTTAGCTGCTGGAACCAGTTCTGAAACTCTACTCTCCATGAAACCTTACCCACATATTTTCGATCACTTTTATTGAATAATTAATCGCTTCTGATAATGAGCTATATTTTTTGTATTGCTCAGGTACAAGACCTTTTGCAAGATGTCGATTTATCATATTGTTTTCAGCATTAAGTTTTTCAATTAATGATCGTTTAAAATCACCAGAAGAATCATTGAGTAAACTGACTTCCAATTCTGTGTTCGCATCTGAAATAAGTTCACTCATAACTTTTCCCTTCACCAATCAAATAATCAAACTTCTTATTATTTTTGCTCAAGACTAATTTACTCGGTTGGATGTCTTCAATTTTATACCCACCTTCAATGATTGAACCAACCATGTACTTATTGTTATCTTTTAGTTTTATATATGAAATATCACCAATACTCACACTTTTGATAGCAAGTTTAAGTAAATTCTTTTTCTTTACTGAAACCTGATCGTTTAATTGGATTAAGTTACCGTAACGTTGTTTAAAACCACTCTTAATCCGATTCCAATTTTCATATTCATTTTCTGACAAATCACCCGTGACTATGATCGATTCTGAATCCTTGCTTATCCCTACACCTATCAGACTATCAATCGAGAGCTTTTTAGCAACCATTTGTATATATCGAATAAATGTATCCTGATTTTTAATATTAACATCTTCAATGGAACTAATGCCTTTCACATCCTGCTGAATAAGCATTTTAGTTTTTGACCATGACGTTGAATTTCTTATATAGCCTTTGGCTACGAGTTTGCCTTTCTCCATTGGCATTAATGTCACTTTTTCAAAGTCCATTGCGTGGAGAATATCCTGTGCATCATCAGCAAGCTCTTTGGTATTTTTCACATCAAACATAATATCTAAGGACAGATTATTAAATTTTTCTTTTAAGGTTTTAAAAGCTTCATCATCGTCAATGTACCCAGTTAAAGAAGGTTTCCCAGAAGCAGATTTCACAATTTCTAAATTTTCGGAATATTTTGAGTCTTTGAAAATTGAATCAAGCGCTTCTGATTGACTTGCGGATAAAGCAAGCTTTTCTAATGCACGCGTATCAGTTCCAATATTTGATCCTGTGATCATCAGTACAAATATGCTTGCTGCCAAAATTATTAACCACTTTGATTTTTGCCAGAATGGTTCTGCAACTGATTTTAAGTTAGTAGATAAATTTTTTGCACTATCAGCTCGCAATTCATTGAGTACGGGAGTCTTATTGCCTGTAGAATCAATAGTTGTTTCTTCTATTATCGAAGAAACACTATCTTCGTCTAGTTCGCTTACGTTCTCTTCCCTATGCAAATGCATATTAATCAAATCAGGCCAGGGAGAATGTTCTGGGCCAAGAACAAATTGCGTATTACCAAGACCAACCGTTTCAAATTGAAGCACGGGAGATGTCGTTTCACATAATTGATGGTTTATGGACACGTCCCCACCCACTGGGAATAATAAAACGTCATTGGACTCGGAAATTTCCAAATCAATATGGTGATCCGTAAGACTGCTGTCGTAAATAACAAGGTCACAAGAATCATCTTTACCTAATGAATAACGTCCTTGTTTAAGTACAGAGACAGCACCTTCATTTGGTCCAGTAATGATCTTTATTTTGATCGCTTCTTGATTGTTATTCATCACCATTATTATCTGTATCCTTGATCAGAACTGGGTATATAAACGATCATTATATTATTGCTCATTTGCATCACGCATTGAATAAGAAATTGAAGGATCTTTAGGTGGTCTAGTACTGAAATTTGGAACACCATTTTCATCTTTCCATCTATAGACAATTTCCGAGCTAATTACAGACTTTTCTATATCGTACACCTCTGACATTTCCATGACTAAATTCACTAGCCTTGGTGGCCCAGTAAAATAGATTACGTCGCGGTCATTTGCATATTCCCAGCCGTATTTCTGATCATAAATACCCATTTCTTTTACAATGTCGGTGAACTGTCCACTAGAAATATGATCAAGTTTCAGGGTTGCACTCATCAATTCTTTTACATCATAAACAAACAACGCTTGATTATCGTAATACCAGATAAACTGGTACGTTTTTGATAATCGATCAAATGCTTCAGCAGGAGGCATAGCCTCAAGGTGCAGGTTGACATTCGTATCTATTTTTTTACTAACCATCACGGGAATTTTTTCGCTATACATTAAATCCTGCAACACTTCTTCCAACGTTTCACCATCAGCATAATGGGAATAATATGTTTGCTTCCACTTTAAGTCTGCGGCGTATGACCCTTGAAGAAGTGAAGGAACGACAATTAGTCCAGTTAGAATTAATACTGCTAATTTTCTCATTTTATTCCTCCTTTTTTATGAATTTTAAATTTCATTTAACTGTTCCTGTTCCATTGTAAGGATGCGTCTTCATCAATTTCGTTTTCCTCTTTCTTAGAATTAGCTACTGAATCTTTTTTCTGTTCTTCTTCGATCAGAAGTTTAATTTTCTCGACATCATTACGACATGCTACCAAGTGTTTTCGTGCTTTTTCCAATGTATTCTCAGAGACAGCTCGTTGTTCTTGCATTTCGATATATTGACCTTCCAATTGATCACCGTAAGAAGAAAGTTCTTTCATTTTGTCTGCATAAACATTTAACTCATCGACGACGACCTCCTGTCCCTCAATTTGGGTGAAAAGCGCTGCCTCCATTGTGGCTTTGTTTTCTTTATAAAGCTCAATAGTGCTACCGATCAAATCCAGCGCGGTACCTCTTTCTTGCAGTTCTTGTTCGAGCTGATTAACAACTTGTTGCTGATTTTCAAATTTCAACTCTCGAATTTCTTTTAATTCATTTAGATCGTTGCTCATGATGCTAACTCCAATAACTGTTCCCGAATAGATTCAAATTTGAAATCTTCATTCCTTGCTTGTTGTAAAAAACTTTCTATTAACTCTTTCTTCCTTATTGCTTCATCTGCTTCTGGATCGGTTCCTTGTTTATATTCGCCAACCCTTAAAAGTAATTTTATTTCATCTAACTTTGATAATAGACGTCTGACTTTTCCAGCCGAATGAAGCTGATCATCTGAAACCACTCTTTGCATACTGCGACTTAAACTATCTAGTACATCAACAGCTGGATAATGATGCTTTGCAGCTAATTCTCTAGATAAAACAATGTGCCCATCAAGTAATGATCGAACCTCATCAGCAACAGGTTCATTCATATCATCAGCTTCGACAAGCACTGTATAAAATGCAGTAATGGAACCTGAAGACGAATTTCCAGCTCGCTCAAATAGCTTTGGTAATTTCCCAAATACAGAAGGTGGATATCCCCTTCTCGTAGGTGTTTCACCAGCAGCTAATCCAATTTCGCGTTGCGCTCTTGCATAGCGGGTGACTGAGTCCATTAATAGCAAAACTCGTTGTCCCTGATCACGAAAATATTCTGCTATTGCAGTCGCAGAATGAGCAGCTTTAACTCGCTCCAGCGGAGGCCGATCAGCAGTGGCAACAACCATTACTGTATTTTGCATACCCCCATTTTTTATATTCTCTTCGATAAATTCCCTAACCTCACGTCCTCGCTCGCCAATAAGTGCTACTACGACAATATCAACGTTGGCATTTTTAACCATCATCTCAAGCAGTACACTTTTACCTACACCAGCCGCAGAAAAAATCCCCATGCGCTGCCCTTCACCACAAGTTAAAAAACCATCAATTGATTTTATTCCCAACTCAATTGGTTTATTGATAGAAGTTCGTGACAGAGGGTTTGGTGGAAGCGCGTTAATTGGATAACGTTTTCGTGTATTCAGAGGTCCATTTGCTGCCACATCAATTGGATTTGCATAAGCATCAAGAATACGGCCTTTCAGTTCCATACCAACACCAATGGTATCGTCAAGACCACTTGTTATAACTTCTGTGCTCGAAGAAACTCCATTGACATCATCCATTGGCATCAATAAAGCAATTTCGTTTTCGAAACCCACCACTTCAGCACGCAGTCCTTTTGAGTCACCCGGATTACGCAACAAACAGATCTCCCCCATTCCCGTTTGCGGAATGATCGCTTTGATCACTGTTCCAGAAACCTGGGTCACTCTTCCCTTTGGCCGGTACGGCTGATATTGGTTTGATGCTTGATTGAGAGATTTCGTAATGTAATTAAATTGATTCATATCACATCACCTATAAACTAATTTTGCCAAGTGGTTGCACAGTCACTTGTGGCGCAAGTTCTTGAAATGACAAAATAGGAAGATCATGAAATTCCAATTCGGTCAATTTTCGAATATGGCAACGCAGGTCCACAGTGGTAATTAAAGCTACATTACCCTTCCGATCTGAACCATTGATCAAATCCGCAATTGCTCCAAGAAAAGTCTTCGACTCATCAACCTCAAGTGCCAGATTCACACCTTGAGGAGTCTGTCGAATACTATTGCGTAATTTTTCTTCGGTACCCGGATCCAGCAGATAGACGGGTAGTACTTTATTATTTGAATATTGGTGGCTGATCTGGCTTTTAAGATTGATTCGTACCTGCTCTGTCAGCTCTTCCATATCTTCAATTTGAGGGCCCCACTCAACGAGAGATTCCAGAATTGTTCTGAGATTTGTGATCGAGACATTCTCACTAACCAGGCGTCGAAAGACTTCTGCTATTTTACTAATCGACATATGCCTGAACACTTCTTTTATTAACTCACTGTAGACCGGTTCAACTTGTGCAAGAACATGATATGTTTCTTGAATTCCAACAAATTGCGCAGCATTTCGCTGTAATTCGTAGCGAAGTTGATTTGTAATAACTTGCTCAATCGAGATCAAATTGATACTGAGTTCTGTATGATTCTCAAGATCATTTTTCAAAACCCAATGCCCTTTTGTTCTAGGCATTTCGTAAGTTTCAGGTAGATAAGAAATTCCTTCTTGTTCCAATAATGCGGGATCAGTGGTTGTTAATAATGCATCTGGTCTAAGACTAGAGGTGGTAACAGGAACGTCATAAAGCAAAATTGAGTAATGATCATCACTTAAATCAGAATTAAAACGCAAATGAACACCTGGATATGCAATCCCAATATCTGCTTGCAAGTCCTTCCTGATATTTGCAATTTCGCTATCCAGGTTTGAAATATTGATCATTCCTTTTAGCGATGGCGAAATTTCCAGAATGATAGATGTATTTGCCCAGGCTTTTTCTTGAGTTACCTCTTTAGGTGAGGAAACACCACCTCCTTGTAAGGTCATAACCTGTTCATTATCAAGCGTGTTCCCAGACTCTGAGCTGAATCGGCTTTGTAATTTTATCCCCAAAAATCCTAGTAGTGCAGATAAACAAATAAACGTAACAGTTGGAAATCCTGGTATCCAGGCGAAACAAAATAACAATGCTGCACCTATTAGCAAAGCATGTGGATAGGCGGTAATTTGTCCTCCAATATCTTCGCCGAGACTGTTACCTTCTTCCGAGGTAACTCGTGTGACAATAACACCCGCAGTCACTGCGATTATTAAAGCTGGAATTTGTGAGACTAATCCATCACCAATAGTCAAAATAGAATAGATCTGCAATGCTTCAGAAGCCTCCATCCCATGCTGAAAAATACCGACAGAGAGACCACCAATAATATTTACGAAAATAATGATCAATCCTGCAATGGCGTCACCTTTGACAAACTTCATCGCGCCATCCATTGCACCATACAAACGATTTTCTTGTTCTAGATCAGAACGACGCTTTTTGGCTTTTACCATAGTGATCAGACCGGCACGCATATCGCTGTCTATACTCATTTGTTTTCCTGGCATTCCATCCAAAGAGAAACGTGCGCTAACTTCTGCAATTCGCTCTGAACCTTTTGTCACCACTACAAAGCTCACAATGGTGATGATCAGAAAAACAACTAAACCTACTATCATGCTACCTGCGACGACAAAGTCACCAAAAGCGTAAATAATTTCACCCGCATCCGCATCGACCAAAATTAGCCGAGTTGTTGTCACCGATAGAGATAGTCTGAACAAAGTGGTAATTAGAAGGATCGTAGGAAAAGCTGAAAAGGCGATAGGCGTTGGTATATAAACACCAACCATTAATAAAACAACAGCAGTCGCCAAGTTTATCGCGATAACGATATCTACGATATACGTCGGTATTGGTAAGATCATCATTAGGACGATCGAGATCAAAACTAACGCGAAGAGCAAATCGCTTCTTAAGGCCAATAAATTACTTATTTTTTTTATTATTCCCATGTATCAATCCGTGATAAATATCAATTACTTACTAACAATATATTGTTAAGCGCTTTCCTCTTCCCTGAGGCATACTCTTAACACCAACCTTACATAAGTTATTTCATTTCTGAATCTTTATGAACTTGATCCTGAACTTCAATTTCAGATTGTGCACTAGCTAAACTTTCATGAAACGTAACTATATTTGGAAAACCAACCTTGGTGAGGCTTAAGTCAGCAGCAGTATTACGAGTTGCGCAAAAGATTAACTTACAGTCTGATCGTGTCATTTGGAAAATCTTGTATAAGGTACGCAAACCCGCAGCAGTGATAGATCGTAGCTGCGAGAAATCAAAAAATATGTGCCTTGGAGTTTTAGGTGCTTGTTGAATAACCACTTGAAATAAGTCACGAGAAGTAACTGCATTTAACTCACCGGCTAACACAAGAATTGAGCCCTGTGGACAATCTCTAACTGACACGTCTATCACAATCCATTTCCTCCTTGTTAATCATTTCACAATCCATGTGATTCAATGTGGATAAAATCCACTAATAACGCCAACAATTTATACAGAACACGCTATTTAATGTCAACTTCGTCACATTATTGACACTGAAAATAACATTCACAATATAGTTGTTGTGAAGGCTTAGTAAGAATAAAGACCTGATCAGATTGAAAATTTATACGTTTTTTAAAAATTTACTGAAGAAAATCTAAAATTTCGGATTCAATATCGCTCTTATTTATCGTCGTATTTTGAGTGATATTCTTCTCAAATAATTCACTCACTACCAGCGGAATATCTATTTTCGCCTCTTTAGATATTAAATGAAGCGCATCCAAATCCTCTGTACCCTTTTCCCCGGTAAGCGCTTCGGCAATTGTAGGTGAAAATTTAGTCCATTCAGCAGTTGAATAAACAATCGTCTTAAGCGGTTTGTCACTACATGTTTCATAGGCTTTGAAACAGGTTGCAGTGTGTGGATCCATAAGGTAGTTATTTTTGAAGGCTTTTTGAATATATTCTTTACCTTCCTGATCAGAACAAAAATCTGCGCTGAATATTTCTTGTAGTCGATCTAACTCGGTACCAGTAAGTTGATAGTGCTTTTCCTGATCCAATTGTTGCATTAATTCTTTAGTTCGCTCTTTACCAAAAAGATCCATTAAAACACGTTCAACATTAGAGGATTTAAGGATATCCATGGCCGGAGAGGTCGTTGGTACAACAGATGCCTCTCGCATATCATATTGTCCAGTATTTATTAAGCATGTCAGTATGTTATTGATATTTGAAGCAATAATTATCTTCTCAACAGGCAAGCCCATTTTCATCGCATAGTAGCCACCCAGCGCGTTTCCAAAATTACCACTTGGAACATTTAAGTAAACTTTCTCGCCCAAATTGATCGCCTTCTGACGGATCAATTCTAAATAGCTATGAATATGATAAATGATCTGAAAAATGATTCGGCCAAAGTTGACCGAGTTTGCGGCAGACAGGGAAATGTTCTTTTCTCGCAATTTTTTATTAAAACTCTCTGAGCTGAGCAAAAATTTCAGCGCCGTTTGTGCATCGTCAAAATTGCCGTGAATACCAATAACTTTAAGGTTTGAAGCATCTTCAGTTACCATTTGTAGCCGTTGTACATCCGAAGTGCCCCCTACTGGATATAAGCAAGCAACTTGTACATTTTTACGGTTCTTGAACGTATTCAAAGCAGCTGGGCCAGTATCTCCACTGGTTGCCGCAAGGATTAAATACTTTTGATCTCGTTTTTCAGCTAATGATGACAAGATCGCACCAAAAGGTTGTAACGCCATATCCTTAAAGGCTCGAGTTGGACCGTGATATAGCTCACTGACATAGAGATCGTCTTCTACTTTCACTATTGGCGCAGGTTCAGCTGGGTTATCAAATTGATCATAAAGATCAAGTGCTTCTTCTATAACTGATTGATCAATATCAATTTTACAGGCATTCAAAATATCTCGAGCCAGCTCTTTATAACCAGAATCTAAATGTGCTTCTAAAAATGCACTACCCAGATCCGGTAAGGCGTCAGGTACATAGATGCCCCCAAAAGAACACATCGGTGAAAGGATTGCTTCAGAAAATGTGACTTCTTCAGGATGAACACCGTCATTCCCTCTTGATTCAATAAATTTCATGAGTTTCGTTTAAAAACCTTATCCAAGATGTTCTACACGGATCCGAGTGACAGCGCCGTCAATAGAATCTAGCGCTTCTATACTTTTGATCGCATCATTCATCGCTTGCTCTTTAACAACATGCGTCAGGAACACTATTGGAACACCGCTTGCACCCTCTTTTGCATCCTGCTGCCTGATCGCAACGATACTGATACCTCTTTCACCGAGAATGTTTGTTACTTCCGCTAAAACACCAGGACGTTCAAGCGCATTCATGCGTAAGTAATATGCAGTTTTAATATCGCCCATATCTGCAATCGGCGTTTCGGATAACGCATCTGCCTGGAAAGCAAGGTGTGGTACACGGTTTTCCGGATCAGAAGACATAACACGAACTACATCTACAAGATCGGCAACAACGGCAGATGCCGTTGGATCTGATCCTGCACCAGCACCATATTGTAATGTTGGGCCTACCGCATCACCTTTCACTAACACCGCATTCATCACACCATCAACATTTGCAATCAAACGTCGCTCAGGGATTAATGTTGGGTGCACACGTAATTCAATTCCGTATTCCGTATCTTTAGATATACCTAAATGTTTAATTCGATACCCAAATTGCTCGGCGTAAAATACATCTTCACGAGTTATTTTATCTATCCCTTCTTTGTAAACCTTGTCATATTGGAGCGGAATACCGAAAGCGATCGATGCTAATATAGTCAACTTGTGTGCCGCATCTGTACCATCAATATCAAAAGCCGGATCTGCTTCTGCGTAACCCAATGCCTGTGCTTCTTTGAGCACATCTGCAAAATCACGACCTTTATCACGCATTTCTGTAAGGATGAAATTACCTGTTCCGTTTATGATCCCCGCCAGCCAATCGATGCGATTTGCAGCTAAACCTTCGCGCATTGTTTTTATGATCGGAATTCCACCGGCAACAGCAGCTTCAAATGCAACCATGACACCTTGCTTCTGTGCGGCGGAAAAAATTTCATTACCGTGAGTTGCAATTAGCGCTTTATTAGCAGTAACAACATGTTTGCCATTTTCGATCGCCTGCAAAGCAAGTGTTCGCGAATAGTCTGTGCCTCCGAAAAGCTCAACAATAATATCAACTTCTGGGTTTGAAACTAATGCTTCTGGATCAGTTGAGATTTCTATTTGATCCAAACCTGAAATACTGTCCTTGTCATATGCTTTTGCTACCGCATGTGTAACTTTGATCTCACGACCTGCACGACGTGCAATTTCTGAGACATTTCGGTGTAAAACGTTAACAACACCACCACCAACAGTCCCTAACCCCAACAATCCAACTTTAACTGGTTCCATTAAAACCTTACCCCGTATTCAACATTTCTTTTATGCCACGAATGGCTTGTCTTGTTCTTTGTCCATTTTCGATCAATGCGAATCTAACATGATCATCACCATAGGAACCGAAGCCGATACCAGGCGAAACGGCCACTTTAGCCTTTTCGATCAATAGTTTAGTAAATTCCAGTGATTTCAAAGCTTTATATTGTTCAGGTATTGGTGCCCACACAAACATCGTCGCTTTTGGTGACTCAACTTGCCATCCCGCTTCATTGAGGCCATGGCAGAGTACATCGCGACGTCGCCAGTACATATTCCGTATATCAGCAACACATTGTTGTGGTCCTTCTAATGCAGTTATCGCCGCAACCTGAATCGGTGTAAACATCCCATAGTCCAGATAAGACTTCATTCGCGCAAGTGCATTCACTAAGATCGGATTACCCACCATAAAACCGACGCGCCAACCGGGCATATTATAGCTCTTCGACATTGAGAAAAATTCGACTGCGATGTCTTTCGCACCAGGGACTTGTAAAATAGAAGGTGCTTTATAACCATCAAACACAATATCTGCGTAAGCCAAATCCTGAACCACCCAAATTTGATGTTCTCTTGCGATCTCTATCACTTTCTCGAAAAATTCTAACTCAACACACTCTGATGTCGGATTCCCTGGAAAATTGAGCAGCAACATTTTAGGCTTGGGCCAGGCATTGACAATCGCCTTTTCCAGTTCTTCAAAAAAGCAAACGTCAGGTCCCGTAGGTACATGTCGAACATCTGCGCCAGCGATTACAAACCCAAACGGATGTATTGGATAAGCCGGGTTAGGGACAAGTACTGTGTCACCTTTGTCCATCACCGCCATTGCAAGATGTGCGAGCCCCTCTTTAGAGCCGATTGTGACGATGGCTTCTGATTCTGGATCGAGATCAACGTCGTAGCGAGTTTTATACCAATTACAAATCGCACGACGTAAACGTGGAATTCCCCTGGAAACCGAATATCGATGCGTATCATTACGTTGAGATACTTCAACCAGTTTATCAACGATATGTTGTGGCGTCGGCTGATCAGGATTCCCCATTCCGAAATCTACAATATCCTCACCACGATGACGCGCCGCCATCTTAAGTTCGCCTACAGTGTTGAATACGTAAGGTGGTAATCGCTCTATTCTGTCAAAATCTGTTTTCAATTTGCTGTAACCGTTTTTATTCTATTTATCACGCAAGTAAGCTCTGGAAAGTTACCGTTGCAGCACTACGCTGTCAAACTTTTTGATCAGGATATATTACAAAGTATGCTTAAAATTAAATTGACAAAGGATTTTTCGGATCAACACTCTCCATAAAAGGTAAGCGCCGGTCGCTATTTGTTGTTTGATATACCTTACCAATCCAATTATTGATCACCGCTTCAGCAGTATCGTGCCAGGTGTTATCCAAGTTAGGAATGATGATCTCTTCAGGGAATTCGGGTACATAAGTTCCCTGTTCGACTGCAAATAAAACCGCTTCTTGATGCTCTTCTAATATCGCCTGATCTCGCAACCGGAAATAATGCTCTGGAAAAGGTGGATAAGTCTCTCTTTCAGATCGGACAAAACATCCCACTTCTCGTTTATATTCTTTGAGTAAGCTGATCGCATCATATTCCGGATGTCCTTGAAAAAACACTTGCCGAAAACCATCGGGACTAACTGCCAGATGGACGCCTGCAACGCTTTCAGCTAACACTTTTAAACCAGCCTCGAAAAACTGACTCCGATCGATTTGATTAAACCGAGAATGTGGAACATCAAAACGAGTATTAACACCAGTCACAAGTGGATGTTTTTGATCCGTTACCCAATGTGGATAAACGCCCCAACGTTTACCATCAGGTATACGCGTACGCTTTTGGTCATACTGATACTGCATCACAACATGTGTGGCCAGACAAGAACAAAGTGTAGAGGTAACATTTTCATAAGCCCATTTAACAACCTCACCCAACGGCTCCCAAAATTCCTCATCAGCCAAATCTTCTTTAACCACATTTGCACCAGTAATGATCAAAGCATCTAAACCCTGTTCTTTAAGTTGATCAAATGTCGAATAATAAGAATCTACATGTACTTTTGCTTCAGGACTTCTTTCTAGTTCATCGAGTGTAAAAGGATGTACATAAAACTGGGCAATTTGATTACTTTCTCCGATCAAGCGAAAAAACTGACGCTCAGTTGCCTGCAATGCCTTGTCAGGCATAATATTTAAAAGACCAATATGTAATTCTCGTATTTCCTGTTCGAGTGCAAAATCTCCAGACAAAATGGTCTCGCCGTCTTGTTTCAGACGTTCAAAAGCGGGCAACTCTGTATTCGCGACTAGCGGCATTGTTATAGCTTTCCTTCGATCAGTTTTAAAAATTGTTCTTCATTGCTGACTTTCAGCAATTCATCTGAGGTGACGGTATAACCATATTGATCTGCAATCACTTCATAACGTGGAATTCGAGCATAAAAAAGCCGAGGAAAAACCCATCGAACAAAATCATCTGGATCAATTAATGCGACATATTCAAGATCTCGCTCTTTCATATAGTGTGACAATTCTTGATCGAGAAATTCTTCACGATAATACAGGGGTTTAGGATCTAACTCTGCACGCTGGATCAATTCTTTTTCGTTAGCTTTGGTCGCCTGGATATAGATAATTAGCGTGTGTTCTGCGAGTAGTTCAATCGTTTCGTCATCCTCTAATTCACAAAGGCTACCGCCCGCATCATTGATAAAATGATCGTAGCCATAAATATCGTGCGCTTTGCCGATGAATTCTGGTACATCTCGCATAGTGGCAAGTTCTGCCTGGTGATGTAGTGCTTGTCGGCGTTTAAATTCTGTCAGGCCAAGCCCTTCCATTTCCGGATTACCCAATTTACCAAGAAATGTCGAAACCGGTTTCAGATCATCCACGCTTAAGTTGTTTGTAATTTGGATCGAATCGGAACGTAGCAAATCTCTCAGAAAGGGGATCTGCATAACTTGTTTTTTTATATTATCGAGAATTGGCTCATCTAAATAACGAGTTCCGATACGATAATCACCAGAATAATGAAACCAGTTACGTTGGCGTAGAATATTTGACAGACGAGTTTTGCCGACACCCGACATTCCTAAAAAAGTGATGGATTTGTTATCCCAATCTCGAAAATCCTGCGCGCTTAACTTCACATTGATGCCCCAAAAAATAATTCAATGCGATCCTACCCTAATTATCGACTTATGAGCTACAAACTTACTTATAGAAACTCGCAGCTCAATGTGAAATTCTTTGTGCCAGTCCAGGATTTATAAGTCTTACAACGGCTAATCCGCTTTCTGTATTAAGCAAACCTTTTATTTTTTTTCTAATGAATTGAGGAAGTAAAGTTAAATATCCTCTCGTTGAGCAGGCAATATGGAGTTTAATTTCTGTTCGAAAACACGGCGTCCAGGATGACTTGTAAGTTTCAGCACCACGGAGAAAGTCAAACTCTCTGGCACCTTCTGCAATAGACGTTTCTATTGCGTGAGCCATTAATAATCTCCCGGGGCTATACATTTGCCATTCGAGTTTATATGCAGTTTGGTAGAAGAGTACCGAATCCTTGTACTTATAGCAGTACAAACTGGCAATAACCTGATCATCAA
This sequence comes from Gammaproteobacteria bacterium, assembly GCA_045110495.1. Taxonomy (GTDB): domain Bacteria; phylum Pseudomonadota; class Gammaproteobacteria; order CAJXQU01; family CAJXQU01; genus CAJXQU01. Next base: position 10,951 of record JBGCGE010000029.1, on the reverse strand, counting down.
TCGCTAAATAGTAAAGTCTCAACTGGCCCGAAATCAGAGCTTTACTACTCAGTTCAGTGTGAAAATCGGCGATATCAGAATCCTCAAAAATACCATTTTCACCATTCTTAGCTTGCTGTAGAAGATGATGAGAAGAATAAAGTTCAGGAAGTACCTTATTTAGTTCCTGGCTATTTTCAACACGTTTAAACTCAATAGAGCCGGAATGTGCCTTTTCTAACTTGCGTTTATATCGTCCAAGATTGTAGCGCATATTTTTACTAAGCGATTGCCTCAAAGACTCCCAGTTTTCAGGTAATGGCAAATAAGGACAAGGCTCTGTTTGTACAAAAAATTGACCTGGGTGATAGCTATTGGAGAGAACATTCAAAACTGGTGAAGAAGACACTAAACCGTCTAAAAAAAGAATATCCCAAAGATCTTTTTGTTTTTGCAAATAGTCCACAAAGGCCGTTGACACTTCGTCTTCAAAACCCTTTTTTATAATGAAATCTAGATGATCAACTTCTGCACTCCCATTTCCCATAAAACCTAGCTTTTTGATCGGCAATCCAATCTGGTTTTGTGTTTGTTCAATCACAAGAGGTGCAGCACCTAACAAATCATCTGCTTTTGATCCCTTTGCGATCAAAATATAGGGTGTTGAATTCGTGCCCAAATGTTTGATCCATACTGACAACCATTCATAGGTCAGAAAGTAGCTATCGGTATTAGATTCCGAAAGAAGAATTTGCCACTCTGAAATGAGTGCATGGAATTCTTGCAAATCAATTTTTTCTATATTCACAATATCCATATCATCGAATAATTTACAACTTTAAAATAAAGCACCTTTTACATCCTTGTATAGGTAATAAGAAATCGTGAGTCTCTATTAACTAGAAAGACTCGTTCTCTATTTATAAATATCGGTTAATACAGATCAGAACTTTAATTTGTGTTCGTAACAGAAGTACTTCTCAGGAAGGCTTGCCCGGTAGAAAATCCAGGCGACTCTATGTTTCTCCAGTTTCCAACCAGCCATTGATCATTTTCAAATCAGCAGGCACCAACAAACCTACAGACTTTTGTAATCGTAAGATATTTAACAGATATCCATAACGTGCTTTCGCGTAGTCTCGTTTGACTCTATACAACTCACGTTCTGCAGAAACCACATCAACCGCGGTTCGTGTACCTGCCTCAAAACCGGCAGTTGTAGCATTTAGTGCGCTAAGCGATGCGTCGATAGAAATTGCCAGTGCTTCGATACGACTTATACCGGATTTTATACCTAAATATGCATCTCTGGTTTCGCGAAATACGGCTCTTTTTTGTCGCTCGTAATTATGTTCCGCTTGTAGATGTAAATACTGAGCCTGAATAGTTTTAGATTTTACTAATCCACCCGAATACAGTGGAATATTTAATTGTAATCCTGCGGAAGTACTATCAATGTCCGTATCTCCAAAACGACCTCCTTGTACTTCGTTGCCAGTAGTTACAATGAAATCAAGTGTCGGTAAATGGCCTGCTTTTTGAATTCCCACCTCTTCATGGGTAATGACCATTTGCGACTCTGCCAGCATAAGCTCAGGATTATTTTCTAAAGCAAACTGTACCCATTCATCAACACTTTCTGGATTGGGATTGATCAAAGGAATGTCTTCCCTGACCTTGCTTAGATCAGTTTCATAAGATCCAACAATCTCAAGCAATAATTCACGCGAATTCTCTAATTCATTTTCGGCCAGTAGCTCTTCAGCCAAGGAATTTCTATATGCTGCATTTGCTTCTTGAACATCAGTGTCCGAAATAAAACCAGCCTCATAACGTAGCTTTGTTTCTTCAGCCTGTCTCTCTAATGCTATTTTTTCAGCTAGTACAAAATGGAGGTTATCTTGCGATTCTAACACTCTGAAATAGCGTTCAGAAACACGCAATAACAAATCTTGAAATGCGAATTCTTGTTCCGCTTCGGCTCTCAGAATTTGCTGATCAGACTGTTTTAGGGTTAACCAACGATCATAACGAAGCAAGGGTTGTTTAAGTTTTAAATTGTAACCTCGAGAGTTGAAATTAAAATCACCCGTTTGACCAATACCTGTCTCAGTATCAATTTCTTGGTTGTTGTAGGTGGTATTGGCGTCAAAACTAATGTTGGGTAATAAACCTGCCCTCGCCTGTATACGTTGTTCACGCGTTGCCATGACCGATGCTGAAATCGCGGCAAACTCCGGATCATTCTGCTCAGCGATCTTGAAAATCGAAATAAGATCTTCTGCCTTCGCATGTTGATTCAGGCTTGTTAACAGGCAACAAGAAAATGAAAACAGGAATATTTTTCCCAAAACCAACATGTATATTCCTCAAAAAATTATGATCAGTTCTCACAACCAATGCAATTTATAGACCATAGATCCTTCAATTGGTGGAATACATTTTGCTTAAACTGCTTATATTAATAAAATGGTTAAAAATTTAGATGCATGCACTGGCACAAGCGTGGTTATCACTACAATGCAAATTAATTTCGGACGTATCGCAAGGAATTGTAATTCTAGGTGATCAATTGTCTGCACCATTATCACCAACGGCTAGTTGGCCAGTCGGTGCTAAAAAAAACCATGGTCTTTCAAGTACAGCTCAAAATGCCGTTTCTAACGGCAAAGGGCTAGTGCAAAATTATGATACTGATAAAGATATCATTGCCTGTCCGATAATAGTTGATAAAAAAGTTCTCGGTGTCGTCGCCTTAGAAACACGACGTCGAGATACAGCGGGGCAACAAGCCTTACTGCAAATGCTAAGTTTAGGTGCGTTGTGGCTTACCTTTCTTCTCGATAAAGAAAAAGCGTCACACAAAGATCGCCTCATTTCTGTTATTGAACTGGTTTCAACAACTCTTGATCAAAATAATAGTGTCGCCACGACGATGAAAATTGCATCAGAACTGGCCACAAAATTGCGTTGTGATCGCGTCAGCATTGGTTTTAAAAAGAAACAAAAAAATCGTGTAACGGCCATTTCAAAAACCGCCCGGTTTGATAGAAAGTCACAAGTCATTCGTGATCTTGCTTCACTAATGGATGAAGCTTGCGATCAAGATCAATTAATCTCACTACCTGACAATAACGATGAAAAACCTTTTCAGATAAAAATTGCGCATAAGAAATTTTTGAGTCTTCACGGTGACAAATCAATCTGCACGATTCCGATGACAAATGATAGCGAACATATCGGCGCAATTGTGTTTGAGCGTTCAAATCAACAACCATTTAATACAGAAACTGAAGAGTTGATTCTACATTTCGGCCAATTTATAGGGCCAATTTTAGATCTAAAACTCAAAAATGAACGCGGATTACTAAAGAGAGCTTTATCATCAGGTCACTCTCTTTTTAATCACGTTTTTGGTAGTAGCCACCTTAAAACAAAATCCGGCTTAATTTTACTTATTCTTTTGTATAGTTTCTTTTCGACAGTACAAACCGAATACCGTATTTCTGCAGATGCACGACTTGAAGGTAGTTCTACTCGTGCAATTGTTTCTCCAATAGATGGATATCTCAACACAGCAAAATTCACTGCCGGAGATTTGATCAAAAAAGGCGACCTGCTGGCGAAACTTTCTGATAAAGATCTTAACCTCGAAAAGCTAAAATGGCAGACAAAAAAGAGTCAGGTTCAAAAAGAGTATCGATCACAACTTGCCATTCGTGATCGCACTAAAGCAGGTATTCTTAATGCACAAATACAACAGGCTGATGCCCAGATTGAACTGGTCGATAAACAATTAAAAAATACAGAAATGATATCGCCCTTTAACGGCATCATTATTTCTGGTGACCTGGATCACAAATTGGGATCGCCCGTTGAAAAAGGTCAAGTCTTATTTGAAATCACACCTCAAAATAATTATCAAATAGTCCTTGAAGTGGATGAAACGGACATTACAGAAATTCATAAAAGTCAGACAGGCCATCTAAAACTTTCAGCAATGCCTCAAGAACAGATTCCTTTTTTGATTGAAAAAATAACACCCGTTTCAAGTGTTAATGACGGTCGTAATTTTTTTCTTGTTGAAGCAAGTCTGGAAATGCCAACTACACAACAATCTGTAAAACTTTTAAATCGATTCAGGCCTGGTATGCAAGGCGTTGCAAAAGTAAACATCGATGAACGTAAACTGATCTGGATCTGGACGCACAAACTCACTGATTGGATCAAACTCTGGTGGTGGTCATGGCAATCATAAAGGTCTTTTTATGAGCGATCTAAATACTAGCAACCTTTGGTATCGCGTATCAGATCTGAAACCAGAACTTCGTCATGATATTCAAAGTTTTTGCCAAGAATATAGGCAAACTACATGGTATATATTTAGAGATGATACAGGCGGAAAGCACCATCGTTTCAATCAAATAAGCTACCAGTTAATCAGCTTCATGAATGGGCAAAATAGCTTGCTGAAGATATGGGAACTGATGCAAGACAAATATGATGAGATAGCTCCGACGCAAGATGAAATATTACAACTTGTTGGACAGCTTCATGCTGAGGAAATTATTCAATGCGAGGTTTCTCCCGATAATGCTGAGTTATTTGAGCGCCATCAAAAACAAAAATCAAGCTCATTAAAAAATGCATTTATGAATCCACTTGCTTTACGTTTACCGCTCATTAACCCAAATAATTTTCTTGATAAGTTATTACCTGAAACCAAATTTATATTTACAAAAGCATTTTTATTTTTCTGGCTTTTTACCATCGCTACAGCGGCATTTCTGATGGTACAAAATTGGACTGAGCTTACGGAAAACGTTAGCGACAAGATTCTAACCGCAAATAATCTATTAATAATCTCGCTTCTTTACCCACCCATAAAACTCTTACATGAACTAGGCCATGCAATGGCGACAAAGGCATTTGGAGGAAAGGTGTATGAAATGGGAGTTATCATTTTGGCTCTGCTACCTAATCCTTATGTAGATACAACATCCGCGTGGTCTTTCAATGAAAAATATCAACGCATAATTGTGAGCGCTGCGGGTATGATGGTTGAATTATTTATTGCAGCCTGCGCATTATTTTTATGGTTATTAGTTGAGCCTGGTCTCGTAAGAGCAACCGCCTTTAATGTTATGGTGATTGCCAGCGTAACTACTTTATTATTCAACGCTAATCCCCTGTTGAAATTTGATGGATACTATATACTTTCTGACCTGATCGAAATCCCCAATCTAGCTACCCGATCAAATAAATATATTGCATACCTGGTTAAGCGATATTTATTTGGAATAAGAAATAGTAAATCTCCAAGCGCGTGTAGAAGTGAAAATAAGTGGTTTGTATTTTATGCAATTTCCGCTTTCTTTTATCGTTATTTTATTTTATCTGTCATCATTTTATTTATCGCCAGCAAAATGTTTTTTATTGGAGTTCTACTTGCCTGCTGGGTCACTGCAACACAATTTGTTTTACCTGTTTTAAAACAAACCAATTTCTTGCTGACAAATCCCATTATCGGTCATAAGCGGCAACGCGCGATATTCGTCACAAGCACAATATTTTGTTTGCTCACATCATTCATTTTCTTCTTCCCTGTACCTGATACAACGATGGCACAAGGTGTTATCCGTCCTCCAGATCAATCTGAAATCAGAGCTGAAACTTCCGGGTTTGTGAAACAGGTTCTAGTTAAAGATGGTTCATTTGTAGAAGCTGATGTCGCGCTGATAAAAATCAGTGAACCTTCACTCTTATCTGAAGAAAAAATATATCAATCAAAACTGAAAGAACTTACTTTAAAAATGTCTTCTGCTCAGATAAATGAAAGAACAGAAGCTGAAATTATAGCTGACGATATTACTTCTCTAAAGAAAAAATTAGATCATATAAGTGATCAAAAAGATAAATTAATCATACGATCAAAAGATGAAGGTGTATTTTCTCTAAAAGAAAAAAACAACCTGGAAAATCGATATCTGAAAAAAGGTGATTTAATTGCTTATGTGATCAAACCCGGAACGATGTTTGCGAGTGTCGTTTTACCACAAAATGATATGGATAAAATCGATCATGTGTCCATTAAATTAGCGAGTGATATATCAAATTCAATCGCCGCAAAAATTACACGTGAAATACCTGCTTCTTCTAACCAGCTTCCTAACTCAGCGCTTGGGACAAAAGGAGGCGGTCCTTTCGTCACTAACCCACAAGACAGTAAAGGTTTGCAAACGATTGAGCCTGTTTTTCATTTCGATATAAAGCTTAATGAAAAAAATAAACATATTAATCAATATATTGGTGGTCGAGTTTATGCAAAATTTACCCATAATGAAAAGCCGCTTGCACAACACTGGTATCGATCAATACGACAACTTTTCTTAAGTCATTTTGATATATAAAAATATGCCAAAGAATATACTACGACGACCAGGAATAGCTCGCGGATTTTACCCGGAAAACAAAATCCCCAAAGAAGACTGGTTTGATCATTTTTTATCACATGGATCACGTCTTACACAGCAGCACTTAAAATCACGCAATCGTAAAATTAACCATTTTATAAATGAAGTGAACAAATATGAAAAACCGATTAAACGATTTAATGATCTAAAACTTTCTCATATCATTAAGACTCTGAAGAGTGAATTAATTCGTGATTTTTCAGATGAAAAAAAGATCGCAAAATCTTTCGCCATAATTAAAGAAGTTGCACATAGAACACTTGGAATGCCGCATTACGATGTGCAATTGATCGGCGGTTGGATCATGATTAATGGCATGCTTGCAGAAATGCAAACCGGTGAAGGTAAAACACTTACCGCGACTCTTCCTGCCTGTACAGCAGCAATGGCAGGGATTCCTGTACATATCATTTCAGTGAATGATTATCTTGTCACTCGTGACGCACAATTGATGAAACCAATTTACGACATGCTGGGATTATCTGTCGGCACAATCACTGAAAATATGGATCCGGAAGCAAGACGTTTAGCTTACGCATGCGACATTACTTATTGTACAAGTAAACAACTAATTTTCGATTACCTGAAAGATCGACTTGTGTTCAGAGAAAAGGATTCAGATTCAAAAAAAATTCAGCTTGAAAGCCTCTATTCAGACAAAACTCATTCTAAAGATTTATTAATGCGTGGACTGTGCTTCGCGATAATCGATGAAGCCGATAGTGTTTTGATCGATGAAGCACGCACTCCATTGATTCTTTCAAAACCAGGGAAACCAACTGGTCAAGAAACTGTTTTTCACCAAGCACTAAACTTATCTGAAAAATTTTTAGAGCAAGAAGATTTTCATTCTTATCGACAATCAAAATCGATAGAAATTACGATAAAGGGTGAGCAAAAGCTCGAAGCACTAAGCGAAAACTTATCCTCTTTCTGGAAAGGTAAAAAACGCAGGATTGAACTCCTCAAGCAAGTTCTATCTGCAAAATTATTTTATATTCGTGATCAACACTATCTGGTTCATGAAGGAAAAATACAGATCATTGATGAGAACACCGGTCGCCCTGCTCCCGATCGAAAATGGGATCGCGGTCTACATCAATTGATTGAGATCAAAGAAAATTGTGCTATCACAAACCCAACAGAAATCGTCGCGAAAATTACCAATCAACGTTTTTTTCGGCGCTATCTTAAGCTTTCTGGGATGACGGGTACCGCAAATGAAGTCTCTACAGAGATGTGGCGTTATTATCGTTTAGGCATCCTCTCGGTTCCCTTACATAAACCTAGCAGGCGAATTATCAGCCCTGTTAAAATTCAGAAAAATTCGAAAAAAAAATGGGCATCTATTTTAAAAGAAGTAAAAACTATTCATCAGAATGGAACCCCAATTTTACTGGCAACAAGCACAGTAAAAACATCAGAATTGTTGAGTGAGATGCTCTCCGGATCCGGATTACCTCATCAAGTTTTAAATGCCAGACAAAATCAAAAAGAAGCAGAAGTTGTAAGCAAAGCTGGAAATTTCAAGCAAATTACTATCGCAACAAATATGGCCGGCAGAGGCACTGACATAAAATTAGCTCCCGGTGTTTCTGAAATTGGTGGTTTACACGTGATTCTCTGCGAACCTAATCTTTCACAACGTATCGACAGACAAATTATCGGACGTTGTGGTCGACAAGGTGACCCTGGAAGCGTTTCGTTTTTTTATTCGCTCGATGATGAAGTGATCCAGATCTATCGCTCAAAAAAATTATTTAAACTACCTGTTTATTCTAATAACTTACTCGTTACTAAAGCTCAAAAGTCTATTGAACGTCACCATCAAATCCAACGACAAGCACTACTTAAAGAAGATCAAAATATTGGTACGCTACTTGCATTTTCTGGATCATTCGAATGAAATAAAATGGTAAATGGAAGACTAAAATTATGATCAAGTCAACTCCATGATCAATTATAAGATACTGATAATATTAGTATTATTACAATCTCACACCCTATCAGCTGCTCCCGCAGAATTTGACTGTGTTATTGAACCGCATGAAGTTGTGGCGATTAGCAGCCCAGTGCCTGGCATTCTGAAAAACATTTCCGTTGAACGAAGCGATCTTGTCCGAGAAGGACAAATTCTTGCTGAGCTTCATTCAGATATAGAAAAAGCAACACTCCAACTAGCTAAAGCTAAGGCATCTTTTAACGGCGAGATTGAGTCACAGAAAGCCAATCTCGATTACGCTTCTCGTAAACTAAAACGTACACAACAACTTTTTGATAAAAAAGCGATACCCGATAATTTAAAAGACGAAGCCGTCGCAGAAGCTCAAATTGCAAAAATGGCACTACATCAGGCCAGAGAAAAAAAACAGATCGCACAATTAGAACTAAAACGTGCTGAACAAATTCTCGAACAGCGCACAATCAAAAGTCCAATCAGTGGAATTATTATTGACCGTGTAATTTCGGCAGGTGTTTATGTGAAATCTGAGCCTATCTTACAAGTCGCAAAAGTCGATCCGCTACGTGTGGAAACGTATGTCCCAACAGCACTTTTCGAGAAAATAAAAACGGGCATGCGCGCAGAGATAATTCCCGAAGCGCCAATGAATGATAGCTTTCCTGCCGTTGTCACCATTGTCGATAAGGTAGTTGATGCCGCAAGTGGCACATTCAGCATTCGTCTGGAGCTACCGAACAAAGAAAATAAAATTCCTGCTGGCCTGAAATGCAAAGTTCGCTTTATCGTGGGCAAAAAAGAAATAGCAACCGCAAAATAATACTTTACTTAAAGTCGGCACTATTATTGCTAATTATCACCTGTGTCACACCGCTATTTGTTGATGGAACTCAGGTCAAAATGATATCCGCACTTTATGTTTAAATTATTTAAAAATAGATCAAAAAAAAGTGCTGATATTGATTCCTTAGATGACCAAGGGTTGCTATTTGAAACACTTGAACCCAGGGTTCTTCTTTCCGCTGATCTGGCCGGCGTTCTTGCACAGGCAGAGGTGGCAGAAGAAGCCGCAGCATTCACTGCCGCCGAAGAACAGGTTATTGAAAATAATCAACAAGACGATAACAGCGAATCACTTCTCGAATTAGCTTTTATTGACAACAACGTAGAAAATTATCAGCAACTAATAAATGATCTGCAACAAACAAATTCTTCAATTCACATTTTCATCCTCGACAGCCAGAAGGATGGATTAGAGCAAATACAACAAGCCGTTGATAGCTACCGTAATATCGATGCAGTCCACTTTATCACGCATGGTACAGACGGCGAGATAAAACTAGGTAACACTTCTCTTCACACCGAAAACCTTAACTCTTTTGAATCCAGGTTGATCAAACTCGGTGAACATCTCGGTGAGACTTCTGATCTACTTTTTTACGGTTGCGATGTCGCAAGCTCAGATGAAGGACGTACGCTACTTGATCAAATCTCCAGCTGGACAAAAGCCGATGTTGCTGCAAGTAACGATTTAACTGGTCATTCAATCTTAGGCGGTGATTGGGAGCTAGAGCAAGTCGTTGGAGATGTCTCCACCAACATCATTATTAGCAAGCACACACAAGCATCTTGGCAGGGAACTTTGGATATCTCCAGTAGCTTAGTCGCTCATTATGAATTTGAAGAAAACGGCGGTAGTACCGCGACAGATACAACAACAAACAATAATGACGGTACCTGGACGAATGCGCCAAGTTGGGATTCCGACAGTGCTATTGGTGGTTACTCGCTTGACTTTACCGGCGATGCGATAAATGCAAACGAAGTTATTTCAGTCCCGAACGATGTATCTCTAGACTTCAGTAGTGATTTCTCAGTGGCATTTTGGTACAACTCAAGTGTTTCACAAGATAACAGTACTCGAATTATCGGCTCCCATGATGGCAGCGATGGATTTTCAATCTTTGCCGATAACGATGGCTCGTTAAATTTTTTCGTTGAAGACAGCTCAAACATTTATTCCCAATCAGAAACCGGAGGTTTTATTGCTGACGGAAATTGGCATCATGTTGTAGCAACTGTCACAAGTGGAACTTTGCGTCTCTATATTGACAGTGCAAGCAGTGGTAGCAGTGGCGGAACACTTGGCATAGCCAACCCATCGACACCACTGACAATCGGAGGCGAAAGCACAACAATTAGTGACTATGAAGGGAAATTGGATGATGTACGCGTGTACGTGCGCGCACTCTCAGCATCCGATGTAACAGAACTATACAGTTATACAGGTGCTCCTAGTCCCCAAACATACACCGTGACCAATACCAACGACGCCGGTGCAGGGTCGCTTCGCCAAGCCATCATCGATGCCAATGCGAATGTTGGTGCAGATACGATCGAATTCGATATCGCAGGCAGTGGAACACAGGTGATCGCCCTTTCGTCGGCGCTGGACACGATTACCGAAGAAGTCACCATCGATGGCACGACGCAGACCGGTTGGGTCGAAGGTAGCTTCCTGCCGATCGTGATTGATGGA
>JBGCGE010000028.1:0-55089 GCA_045110495.1 Gammaproteobacteria bacterium | reverse complement strand
AAATAATCCAGCACCCGACAATATCGAAGATCGACGTATGGCGATCTACCGTGATTTGCTTTACAACAATATCGAAGGATTCATGTCGAGTAACTTCCCGGTTATTCGCGGAATTATGACGGATGATGAATGGCATAAATTGATCAGAAATTATTTTGTTAATCACAATGCAAGCACACCGCTTTTCCCAAAATTACCGACAGAATTTTTAAGCTTTTTAGAAAATGAATTTGATCAAAATGATCAATGTCCGTATTTGATCGAGCTTGCTCATTATGAATGGGTGGAGTCTGCACTCGGTATAGATACACGAGAAATCGATGATTCTGAAGTTGATCAAAAAACTGAGATTTTCACAGGTATTCCATTAGTCAATAATTTAATTTTGAGACTCGCCTACGATTATCCAGTACAAAAAATTAGTAAAAGTTTTTTACCAACTGAAAAGCCGGATCAACAAACTTATCTCGTTGTCTATCGTGATCGGCAAGATAAAATCGGCTTCATGGAATTGAATCAAGTGACGGCGAGACTACTTGAAAGAATGTGTGAGATTGTTGATCAAACAGGTCAACAACATTTGCAAGCTATTGCTGAAGAACTTCAACATCCTCAACCAGAAATAGTCATTCAGGGTGGCTTACAAGTTTTGCAGCAGATGCAGCAACGAGACATTATTCTCGGTGCTAAAAATCCCTAAAGCTAAAACATTTCTTTAGTCTTAAGTCCCTTTTAAAACCATAGTTTTTGTGAACTCGTCGCCAGTTCATTTAATAAGGTGTATTGTAGCGGAACTAAGTAGCTGAAGAATGTTTCTAAACGGTTAGCACTAATTAAAAAAATAATTAATATTTCTAACTTATTAAAAAATATGTATTTAAATCAACTACGCTGTAACCTCAGTATTGTATTTCTGTTTTTGAGTATAATTCCGTCCAGTTTATTTGCTGAAACTGACAGAGAACCTATTACAACAGGGTGGCTTGAAAGAGTTATCTTTGCGCCGTGGGATATTAAGTTTCGGGCTAAGCTTGATACCGGTGCAAAAACATCATCACTGCATGCAGTTGAAATTAAACGCTTCAAACGTGACGATAAAGAATGGGTGCGTTTTAGCACAACTGATCCTGAAGATAAAAGCAATCTAAAACCGATAGAAGTTCCTCTTGTTCGTGAGGTTAAGATTAAGAGGCACAAAGAAGCTGCGCAAGTTCGCCCAGTTGTGGAATTGACATTTTGTCTCGATGGACATGTTTACACTAGCGAGTTTAGTTTAATAGATCGCAGCCGTTTTAACTATCAGGTTTTACTTGGACGCCGAATGCTACAGCAAGGGATTATTGTAGATCCTTCAACTACTTTTACTACTAAAATAAATCCTGAAAAATGCAGAAAACTTTTACAGATACATGAGAATAATAAAGTGAAAAATCTAACAAATAAAAAAGAAAAGATGGAGGGTAAACCTTGAGAAACCTCCATGTGAGATTACTCGCTTTATCGTTGTTTTTGATCGCCGTATCTTTAATTTATTTTAAAGTGGCAAAGCTTGGCTTACCTTTGTTTCCAAGTGAGGAGATTGAAGTCTGGAGTGTAGAAGCGAGGTTGGCTTTTGAGGCGAAAGAAGGTCCTATCAAGGCACAGCTTGCTTTACCGAGATTACCCTCAGGCTATGTCATTGTTGATGAAAATTATGTCTCGGGAAAATATGGTCTTGCCGTAGAAGATAATAAAGAAAATCGCATTGCTGAATGGGCCGTAAGACGGGCATCAAAGGAACAGGTACTTTATTATCAATTGCAACTCGCGCATGATACGACTGAAGAGATTACCGAACAAAAAAAAGAACATCAAAAAAACAATACAGAAGAAATTTCATATCCAGAAGTGCCAGAATATTCAGAAGGTAAAGCTACTGCCGTTAATGCACTGTTAGAAGAGGTACGTCAAAAATCTGCGGATATTAAAACCTTTACACGAGAGTTATTGATCAGATTTAATTCTGAGACACCAGATGAAAATGTACAACTACTTTTAAGTGAAGTTAAAACAAAAAAAGAACGTGTTTTATTAATACGTGAGGTGCTGGCAGGTGCAAGAATTCCCTCAAGAACAATTCACATATTGGTGTTAAAGGAAGGGCTTAGACATGGAAAACTTATGCCCTGGTTACAAGTGCATAATGAAAAAGAGTGGCTTTCATTTAATCCGCAAAATAGTGAAACTGAAATTCCTGAAAATGCCGTTATCTGGCAGATTGGAGATACGCCAATATTTAATGTCGATGGTGGTAAAAAATCCGATCTGGAATTTTCGATCAGTCGGCATACACAAGAACCGTTAAGGCTTGCAGAACAACGAGCTCGAAAATTGGGTTCGCGTGCAATGGAATTTTCACTTTTTAGTCTTCCGATAGAAACTCAAAATGTCTACCGTATTTTATTAATGGTGCCGTTAGGTGCTTTTTTGATCGTTTTTTTGCGAAATATAATTGGTATTAAAACTTTCGGTACTTTTATGCCGATTTTGATCGCACTCGCTTTTCGTGAAACCGATCTGCTTTGGGGTATTGCACTTTTTACGCTCATCGTAGCGTTAGGACTCGCAATCAGGTTTTATATGGAATATTTAAAACTTTTGCTGGTGCCGAGACTCGCTGCGGTTTTGATTATTGTGATCATTCTAATGACGATAGTAACAGTGATCAGCTATAAGCTTGGTTTTGAGCATGGTTTGTCGGTAGCTTTATTTCCGATGGTTATTCTTGCTATGACCATAGAGCGTATGTCATTGGTATGGGAAGAACACGGGCCGGGAGAAGCACTGCAACAAGGTGTGGGAAGTATGGTTGTCGCCTCGCTTGGTTTTTTGGTGATGAGTAATGAAACATTTAATCACCAGATATTTGTTTTCCCTGAAATATTGTTGATCATACTTGCTGTGACCTTATTGTTAGGCCGTTACACGGGATATCGTTTGACTGAGCTGTGGCGATTCAGAGCCACAATTTAGGGGCAAAATTAGATGACAGCTCATAACCTTGATCATTTTCTTCCCTGGCGACGTCTAAAGGCCCAGGGTATTTTGGGAATGAATAAACGTAACGGTGATTTCATTGCTGCATATAATCAACGGTCTCGTTACCCTCTTGTTGATGATAAGGTAAAAACAAAACGTCTGGCCGAAGTAGCAGGTGTAAGCGCTCCGAAACTGTATGCGGTTGTTGAGATAGAAAAACAAATCAGGACTATTTCTGCTCAGCTAGCGCAACATCAGGATTTTGTTGTAAAACCTTCACACGGCAGTGGTGGGGAAGGTATTCTTGTCATCACATCTCGAACTCCACATGGTTACCGAAAGAGTAATGGTCAATTGATCTCGAAGCAGGAACTTGAATATCACATCTCGAATATTCTAAGTGGAATGTACAGTTTGGGTGGTTTACCCGACACAGCTTTAATCGAACAACGTGTGGAATTTGATCCGATTTTTTCAGATGTCAGTTATCAGGGCGTTCCCGATATTCGTACGATAGTTTTTCGTGGCGTGCCCGTAATGGCAATGATCAGATTACCCACAAGAATGTCTGATGGAAAAGCCAATTTGCATCAAGGCGCGATTGGGGTAGGAATTGATCTAAAAACGGGCATAACGTCTTCTGGCGTCTGGCATGAACAAATTATTGATCGACATCCCGACACAGGTGTTTCCATTGTCGGTCTGGAAATTCCTGAATGGGACAAAATTCTTCATCTAACGGCACAATGTTATGACTTGGCAGGTCTTGGCTATCTCGGAGTCGATATCGTTCTTGATCGTACTGATGGTCCTTTAATGTTAGAGATGAATGCAAGGCCAGGTCTGAGTATTCAAATAGCAAATCAATGCGGTTTGTTAAAACGGTTAGAAAAGATTGAAAAATTGAAGTCTATTCCAGATCTAATTAGTGATCGCGTTTCCCTGTCGTATTCAATGATCGATTCTCTCACTTAACTTAAAACTCTTCTCTAAATCTTCCGGTTTAACCCAGCGATCAAAAGCGCCACACTTCAATTTTTTTTAAACTTGTCGGGTGAGTCGTAGTCTATTCAAATGTAATATGATGATTTATCTCAACATTTCTAATCATTGAGATAAGGCACGTTCATTGCTTAACAAACAATAATAACTACTGAGGGGTATTTATGACGACACACTTTCCTTTAATGATTCCTGGAGCTAAGGCTTCAGACGGTTTGTTGGAAATTTTCGCACCTTTTGATCGTAGCCTAATTGCTAGCACAGACACTGCTGATGCGACCGCGGTTGAGCTTGCGTTATCTACGGCTTACGCTTTGTATCGCGATCGCAAACGTTGGTTATCGCCACCGGAACGGATCGAAATTTTAGAGCGAGCAGCTGAGATTATGCAGAATCGTTTTGATGATCTGGTCGTTGAAGCCGCTAGAGAAGGTGGTAAACCGCTAAATGATTCTCGTGTTGAAGTGATACGTGCAATCGATGGTATGAAGCTGTGTGTCGAGACTCTGCGAACAGAGGCGGGTGAAGAAATTCCCATGGGCCTCAATGCTGCATCTAGTGGGAGAATGGCATTTACTCGATCAGAACCGATTGGTGTTGTTGTTGCGGTCAGTGCCTTTAATCATCCTCTGAATTTAATTGTTCACCAGGTTGCGCCTGCAATTGCGACGGGTTGTCCGGTGATCGTCAAACCAGCTGAAGATACACCAATTTCTTGTTTTCGGTTTGTTGAAATTTTACGAGAAGCAGGATTACCAGATGAGTGGTGTCAGGCTTTAACGGTTAATAATCTTGATGTGGCTAAAAAACTGGTTACGGATGAGCGCGTAGGATTTTTTACTTTTATTGGTAGTGCGCGAGTCGGTTGGATGTTGCGATCACAACTGGCTCCGGGAACACGCTGTGCTTTAGAACATGGCGGCGCGGCACCAGTGATTGTTGCCGATGATGCGGATCTGGATGCAGGTATTCCATTGATGGCCAAAGGTGGTTTCTATCATGCTGGCCAGGTTTGTGTTTCTGTTCAACGCGTTTTTGCGCATGAATCTATTGCTAAGGAAGTTGTGGATCGTTTAGTCGTAGAAGCTAAAAAGATGAGCGTTGGTAATCCCCTGTTAGTAGAAACCGATATTGGACCACTCATCCGACCAAACGAAGTTGATCGCGTTCATGAGTGGGTAACTGAGGCGGTTGATGCGGGAGCTGAGCTAATTTGTGGTGGTGAAAAGCTATCTGACACTTGCTATGCACCGACCGTTTTAGTTAATCCGCCAGATAGTGTTCGTGTTTCAAATTCTGAAATATTTGGACCTGTCATATGTGTTTATTCTTATTCAGAATTGGACAATGCAATTGAACGTGCAAATTCTTTACCTGTTGCTTTTCAGGCATCTGTTTTCACCAAAGATCTTGATACCGCTCTAAGAGCTTATTCCAATCTGGATGCATCTGCAGTGATGGTTAATGATCACACAGCCTATCGGGTTGACTGGATGCCGTTTGCGGGATTGAAACAATCTGGTCTTGGTGTTGGAGGGATACCACATACGATGGATGATATGCAGATCAAAAAAATGATGATGATTCGTTCTTCGGAATTATAGAAAATCAGATAGTCAGGTAGTAATTACTAAGAGAAAATAATATGGAATTAATGAACACTTTCCTTCAAACCTCAGTTGGTTTGATTCTGTTTCTTATCGTGTTTTTAATCGTTTCAGTCATTGTGATGTATATCTCTGATATTACCCAGACTAAGCGGGCGATCCGGCGGAACTATCCTGTTGTTGGTCGTTTTCGGTATTTTTTTGAGTACATGGGTGAATTTTTTCGACAATATTTTTTCTCGATGGATCGCGAAGAAATGCCTTTCAATAGAACACAGCGTTCCTGGTGTTATCGTGCCGCAAAAAATATCGATACGACCGTTGCATTTGGTTCATCAAGAGATCTACAAATTACGGGAACGGTTCTTTTTACAAATTGTCCTTATCCAACATTAAAAGAAGATGCGGTTGAGCCAGAAGTTGTCACAATTGGTCAAGATTGTAGAACACCTTACAAAACAGCCTCTTTATTTAATATTTCAGGAATGAGTTATGGCGCATTATCAAAGCCAGCAGTTCGCGCGCTTTCGAAAGGTGCAGCAATGGCGGGATGCTGGATGAATACTGGGGAAGGTGGTTTGTTTGATCATCATCTTTCAGGGAATGCGGATCTGGTTTTTCAGATCGGAACAGCGAAAAATGGTGTGCGTGATACAGAAGGAAATTTGTCCGCTGAAAAATTACGAGAAATAGCGGCTCACGAACAAGTGCGAATGTTTGAGATCAAATTAAGCCAGGGAGCAAAACCAGGTAAAGGAGGGATTGTTCCCGGTGCGAAGATCACCGCTGAAATTGCCGCAGTTCGTGGGATAGAAGTTGGAAAAGATGCAATCAGCCCTAATCGTCATGCAGATATTAGAAATGATCAAGAACTATTGGATGTTATTCAGCACATTCGGGAAGTAACCGGTAAACCTGTGGGTTTTAAAGCCGTAGTTGGTGACGAAGGTTGGCTGGATTCATTATTTACCAAAATTAGAAAACGCGGTGTAGATTCTGCGCCAGATTTCATTACTGTTGATGGAGCGGAAGGTGGAACAGGTGCAGCTCCATTACCGCTTATCGATGATATGGGAATGCCGTTGCGTGAGTCTCTCCCAATGGTTGTTGATAAGCTGAATACCTATGGCTTGCGTGGACGAGTAAAAGTAATTGCTTCTGGTAAATTAATCACGCCCGCAGATGTTGCCTGGGCGCTCTGTGCTGGCGCAGATTTTATTACTTCAGCTCGTGGGTTTATGTTTGCGCTTGGTTGTATTCAAGCACTTCAGTGTAATAAAAACACATGCCCTACGGGTATAGCAACGCACGATAAAAAATTACAGCGCGGGCTGGTACCAGCAGATAAAGCCGTACGCGTTTTTAATTATGCTAACAATATGGTTCATGAAGTAGGAATGATCGCTCATGCCTGTGGCGTAAAAGCACCGAGGCAGTTCCAGCGACATCATGCACGGATCGTGATGCCGAGCGGATATTCAAAACCATTAAATGAGTTATTTCCTGAAGTTGTACCGATAAAAAAACCAACTTGAAACCAAATCTCCTAAGAGTAGTCTATTGGTGGTGAATAAACCTGGGGCAATGTAAGCAGGTTTGTACTCTAATAATAAAATAGCTGAATAACAGGAGAATAATAATGAATGCGATCATGTCTTTGGGATGTAGTGGTATAAGACTACTTAACTGGTTTGGAGATTGGTTACCACAGTTAGTTTTACGTATCGTTCTGGCTTGGGAGTTTTGGGAAGCTGGAGTAATGAAATATAAAGGTGAGAACTGGTTTTCTGCGGATATGTTCCCATTTCCTTTTAGCCTGCTTTCCCCAGAAATGAATTGGAATATGGCAATGTGGGGTGAACTAATCGGTGCAGCGCTTTTACTGGTTGGTTTATTTACAAGGTTTGCGAGTATTTCATTGATCGTTGTCACGATCATTGCAATTGCCAGCGTTCATTGGCCAGATCAATGGACAACATTTTCAGAATTATTCCAGGGCTATTCAATTTCAAATAATGGTTTTGGAAACTATAAATTACCATTACTTTATCTGGTAATGTTCTTACCGTTATTATTCAGAGGTGGGGGTAAGTTGAGTCTTGATCACCTTTTAATGAGGCGAAGTGGAAATCACTCGGATAGATAGACACAGAAAGTTTTTTTAATTTTGATCGCCTGATCAAAATTCCCAAACGTTAGAATAACTCGATCCGGATCTTGAAGCCTCAGGATTCGGATCGAGGTAGTTGTTGTCAGTATTATTTCCCACCTCAACCCGGCATGTTTTATGCTTTTATTTGTTATTCGATTCTTTATTGACTGATATAAAAGACCAACCTGTTTGGGAAGATGAAAAACACCATTATTCGCATTGATTTACAAAGAAGGATGTCACTAATATCCGTATCAGCTTTACTCAAGTGTTTAAAGCCTGTCTGCTTGGGTTTATTTTTTTGCGCCTTAATCCCCAGCCGACAATTATGTGATAGTTATAAAAAGTGCACTTACTTCGCTAAATTTGATCAAAATAAATTTCTTTCAAAACTGCTTTCTGAATATAGTCTGGAGATTTCTTGATAAGAAATGATGAAGTTTTTGGCCAAGATAAAATGTTAAATAAAACACCAACTTCAATTCGTACGAATCTGATCTTCTGGTTCCTTATTATGGGATTAGTACCGCTTGGTCTCGTTTTATTTAGTAGCTATTACCAGGCTCAACAAAGTTTGATCAAAAGCACTAAAGAAGAATTATCTCAAACATCAAGATTAAGTGTTGGATTTATAAACAACTGGTTTGATTACCGACAAATGGATATACAGAACCAGTTAGAAACGAAAGATAATGCGACCCTGCTAATTAAGCTAACTGAAGGCTTGAAGCGTAGCAAACAACCGATATCGGAATATGTGAAAAGTAATGACTGGGCGAATATTTCAAGTAAATATGCTGGCAATCTTGTAAATATAACTCGTAATTATGATTATATTAAGGATTTGTTTCTAATCGATAATGAAGGCAACGTCCTCTATAATCTGGCAAAAAAAGATGACTTTGGTACAAATCTTCTTAATGGTATTTACTCACAAACTGCTTTTGCAGCTTCTGTACGAGAGACACAAAAAACTGGGGAGATACAATTCTCCGATTTGGAACGTTATGCACCTTCTGAAAATGACATCGTCGGATTTATTACGAGCCAGATATTAAATGAAGCAGGTGAAAAAATTGGTGTTTACGCCATCCAGCTACGTCTTGATCGAATAAATGAGTTATTAAATTCTCAGGCTACTGAGACCACTTCTCTGGTCCATTACTTAGTTGATAAAAATGGACTTTTGCTCTCGCCTATTGGTAATCAATTTAAAGATGAAGTACTGAAAAGATCTGTAAGTCTCGATCATTTCCAACAGTCGGAACAAAAAAAACCGAATGAAGAAAAGCTTTTCGTTGAATATATTAGCCCTCGGGGTAGTAATGTTTTTGGTATTCAGGAAAAGATTAAAAAGTTCGAAACTGAGTGGTTGCTAATTACAGAAATAAATAAAGACGAAGCTTTGGCATTTTTAGAATGGCAACAAAAATTCTATCTAATATCTTCTATCGTTGTGCTCTTATTTTTAACCGTTTTGGCCGTTTATTTATCTCGACGTATTACTCAGCCAATTATAGAGTTGTCTCAAATAAGCAATAAGGTAGCCTCTGGCGATATTGATCAGAATGTAGAAGTCAGAACAAATGACGAGATTGGCCAGTTAGCAATGTCATTTAATCGGATGTTAGATAATCGTAAGAATTATGAAGCTTCATTAGAAAAAAGTACTTTAGAAGCGCGCAAAGCAGTAGCCAATCTTGCAGATCAAAAATATGCAATTGATCAACATGCGATAGTTGCAGTGACGGATGCGAAAGGGGTGATCACATTTGCAAATCAGAAGTTCTGCGAAATCAGTGGTTATAGTCTTGAAGAATTGATCGGTAAGAATCACCGAATATTAAATTCCGGATTTCATGATAAAACGTTCTTTACGAATATGTTCCGTAAAATATCTAATGGTGAGTCCTGGCATGATGAGATTTGTAACAGGAATAAAGCTGGCGAACTTTACTGGGTAGATACTACGATTGTTCCTTTTACGGGAGACGATGGAAAACCTGAAAGTTATATTGCAATCCGTACTGATATTACAAAGAGCAAGCTGAATGAAGGTAAGCTAATCGAGGCTAAAGTAGAGTCAGACAGAGCAGTGGTGGCAAAAAGTGAGTTTTTAGCCAGCATGAGTCATGAAATACGTACACCCATGAATGGTGTCCTGGGAATGTTAGGCCTTTTATTAAACTCTACGTTGGATACAGAACAGAAACAACGGGTAAATATTGCAAAAAATAGTGCTGAGTCATTACTGACTTTAATCAACGATATTCTTGATTTTTCCAAGGTTGAAGCGGGTAAGTTAGAGTTGGAAATGATCGATTTTAATCTACACGATATGTTGGGTAGTTTTACAGAAGTAATGGCGTTCCATGCGCAAAGTAAAGACCTTGAATTGATACTCGATATAACCAATGTCGAGCAATCAATGATTAAGGGAGACCCTGGGCGTTTAAGGCAGGTACTAACCAATCTTGTCAATAATGCGATCAAATTCACTGAGAAAGGTGAAGTGCTTATTCGGGTTTCTTTACAAGAAGTTAACAAGGTACCGAGTGATCCAGATAGTAAATTCTGGAGATTAGTCGGTACCGTTTCAGACACAGGTATTGGAATTCCAGCTGAAGAAACACAATATCTATTTGAATCGTTTAATCAGCTTGATTCGTCAACGACTCGTAAGTTTGGTGGTACGGGATTAGGCCTGTCAATCGTCAAAAAATTGTGCAATCTTATGGGAGGCGATGTTACTGCAACTAGCTTGCCTGATAAAGGCAGTTGTTTTGAATTTGATGTGGAAATAGAAAAAAGTTCGATTTCCAATCTGGTTTTGCCTGAAGTCGAAATGAAATCATTAACGTTATTAGTAGTTGATGATAATGAGACTAATCGAGGAGTGCTACGGCATCAACTGGAACATTGGGGAGCCACAGTGTTTGAAGCGAATGGTGCTAAACAGGCATTGGAGATTTGCAATGATCGGGTTCGACAGACGGATAAGAAATTCTTTGACCTGGCTTTTTTAGATCTGCACATGGTTGAGATGAACGGCGATCAGTTAGGTAAAAAGATAAGGACAGATTCTCGATTCGACAATATGAAGCTTGCGATTATGACTCCTATCGACCGACAGGGAGATGCAAGTGAGTTTGCAGATATTGGTTTCAGCGCTTTTTTCCCGAAACCTGCTACAACTGGAGATCTTTTCGATGCACTGTACGTTGTTGCTGAAGCTAGTGATGAATTAAAAAATGATCAACCGGTCGTTGCTCGTCACTATCTTAAATCTTTAGCACGCACAAAAGAAACTGATGAAATTGAAGTGCCAGTTACCTGGACTGAAAATACACGAATTTTGTTAGTCGAAGATAATCAAATTAATCAATTGGTAGCAGTGGGTATACTCACTCAAATGGGCCTGGAGACAGATGTTGTAGCAAATGGGTTCGAAGCAATTGAGAGTCTCCGTCGAACAACTGAAGATTACCCATACAGTGTGATATTAATGGACTGCGAAATGCCTGAAATGGATGGGTACGAGGCAACTAGGATGATTCGCTCAGGCACTGCAGGAAAGAATAATAGTGAAATTCCCATTTTAGCAATGACGGCTAATGTGATGACTGGCACACGCGAAAAATGTATGCAGGCTGGTATGAATGATTATTTAGCTAAGCCGGTCGATTCTGATCAATTGTTCGAGAAAATACAGAAATGGCAACAGGATAATTTAAAGATAGAAAAAATATCAATTGGAGAAGATGTTGATATATTGAAAGAAACCGAAGCTGGAATTAAGGTTTGGGATCTTGAGGATGCACTTCACAGAGTAATGAATGATGAAGAGTTGCTGGATATGGTGATTTTGGCGTGTCTGGAAAATTTTCCGATACAAATTGATGAAATTCAACAAGCAGTGAACGATAAAGATTTTGATCTGGTTCGTCGTTTATCTCACAGTATTAAAGGCGCATCAGGTAATCTCGCTGGATCAGCATTACAGCAGCTAGCCAGTAAGATGGAGATTGCTGCATATGAAAAAGATGACAACGAGATCTTAAATTTGATGCCACAGATGGAAAAAGCATGTGAACAACTTATTGACTGTCTCATGCGGTATAAAATGGAACGAACAGATAGCTTACCGCTAAAAGAATTAACTGTGAGTATTAGAGAAAGAGTTTCCCTGCTTCAACAGTTAGGGAAACAACTTGAAATGAATGACTATATAGATCCGCAAGAGCTAGAACTACTCGGGGAAATTAAGGGTAGCCCTATTTTAAGGAGCCTGTTGGAACAGTTAGTAAATCAAATAAATCAATTTAAAAACGGTGATGCGCGTGAGACGTTATATGAAATAGCGAAGCTGGAAAATTTTGATCTTAATGTAAATAACACAAACGAGCCGGTATGAGTATGAGATTATCCAAATGACAGATAAACCGACCGTTCTCATTGTGGATGATGAATCTACAAATATTCAACTACTCGCTGCATGTTTGAAACAGAAGTATGTGATCAAAGTGGCGACCTCTGGACAACAATGTTTAGATTTGATCCAGAATCTGCTTATACCTGATCTGATATTGCTCGATATTGAAATGCCGGATATGGATGGTTATACCGTTTGTCGATGTTTGAAATGTTATAAAGAAACGGAATCAACGCCAATAATATTTGTTACTGGAAAAGATGGGGATGATGATGAAGAAAAAGGTTTGCAACATGGAGCGGTGGATTACATAACAAAACCGATTAGACCAGCGGTTGTATTAGCTCGAGTAGATACACATGTTACTTTGAAACAACAGAGCGATAAGTTAAAAACAATGGCGCTACGCGATCAACTCACAGGCCTTTATAATCGGTTCTATCTACTGGAAGAAGCGGATCACAAAATTGCGTTCGCAAAGCGGCACAAACATGAAATCAGTTTATTAATGTTGGACATAGATTTCTTTAAATTAATTAATGATAAACATGGACACCCAACCGGTGATGCCGTATTGAAAGCAGTTGCAAAATTATTGATGAAAGAAACGCGTATGGAAGATATTGTGGCCCGTTTTGGAGGGGAAGAATTTGTGATTGTTCTGGATCACGCCGATATCGAGGGAGCTAAATACAAAGCTGAAAAAATTCGGCGAGAAATTGAGAAGTTAATACCAGAAAAAATTCTGGTGACAGTAAGCATCGGTCTGGCTCAATACAGATCTGGCAAGGAAACTTTTGAACAGCTATTAAAACGAGCAGACAATTCCCTTTATCAGGCAAAAGAGCAAGGCCGTAATCGCGTTATTATTGCTGAGGATTATAAGGTGCTGCCTGAAGAGAAGCTTTTAGCCGAGATAGAAAACTAAGCTAAAAGCCTCGATCACATAAGCGGTTATTTTTATCGACCTTTCTTACCCGCAATTCGCAAACGTAAGGCATTCAATTTAATAAAACCTTCGGCATCTTTTTGATCATAAGCACCGGCATCATCTTCGAAAGTTGCGATGTTCTCATCAAACAGACTGTCATCAGATTTTCGACCGACAACTTCGATATTGCCTTTATACAGTTTTAATCGAACCGTCCCGTTTACAACGGTTTGTGACGCGTCGATCATTTGCTGCATCATTTCACGCTCAGGGCTCCACCAATATCCGTTATAAATAATTTTCGCGTAACGTGGCATAAGCTCATCTTTAAGATGTGCAACTTCTCGATCTAATGTGATCGATTCGATGGCGCGATGTCCTTTTAACATGATAGTGCCGCCGGGTGTTTCGTAACAACCACGCGATTTCATACCGACATAGCGATTCTCAACGATATCAAGACGACCAATTCCATGCTCTCCACCAATGCGATTTAATTCAGTCAAAATAGTCGCTGGAGACATGGCGACACAATCTATTTCAGTAATGTCTCCATTTATGTATGTCAATTCAATATATTGGGCTTTATCAGGCGCATTCTCCGGTGACACTGACCAACGCCACATGGATTCTTCAGGTTCATTCCATGGGTCTTCCAGAATTCCGCCTTCGTAAGAAATATGCAGTAAATTTGCGTCCATCGAGTAAGGCGATTTTTTACCTTGTTTCATTTCGATAGGAATATTATGTTTCTCGGCGTAGGTTAATAATTTCTCACGTGATAATAGATCCCACTCACGCCATGGAGCGATGATTTTAATATCAGGTTTCAAAGCATAAGCACCAAGCTCGAAGCGAACCTGATCATTTCCTTTACCGGTTGCGCCATGTGAAACGGCGTCTGCACCCGTTTCATTTGCAATCTCGATCAGACGTTTAGAAATCAATGGTCTGGCGATAGAAGTGCCAAGCAGGTATTCACCTTCGTAGATCGTATTAGCGCGAAACATCGGGTAGACAAAATCGCGCACAAACTCTTCCCTGAGATCATCAATATAGATCTCTTTAATGCCCATCTGTTTGGCTTTTTCACGCGCTGGTTCAACTTCTTCACCCTGGCCTAAATCAGCGGTGAAAGTGACAACTTCGCATTGGTATTCATCTTCTAACCATTTCAGAATGACGGAAGTATCTAAACCACCGGAATAGGCGAGAACGACTTTATTGATTGAATTTTCTGACATTTGATTTGTTTCCTGACATGCACATTACGAGAATGCTGCATTCTGCCTTTAGTTGAGGTTTTCGTCCAGAAAATCAATCAGAGATTGGTAAAAAAGTTCTGGCTGCTCGGCGTGCAACCAATGGCCAGAATTGGGAATGGTCTGAATTTCAGCTTTGGGAAAATGTTTTTTGATCATGGAATGATGTTCAGGAAGGATATAATCAGAATTCTCGCCACGCAGGAAAAGTGTTTGTTTGTTGAAAAGTTGATCGTCAGAGTAATCAGGAAATCCCGACAGAGTCGGCATCGCTTTTTCAATAGCGTTAAGGTTAATTCGCCAGTTATAACGATCATTTTCTTTGAGTAAATTTTGTAAAAAGAACTGACGTAATGAAGGTTGATCTATTGTTTTAGCTAGTAGTTGATCGGCGTTTGATCGATTATTAATTTGATCCAGCGGCAATGTTTTCAAAGCAGAAATTATCTGATCAAATCGAGGTAGATATGTAACAGGTGAAATGTCAGCGACACATAATAGGTTAACCCGATCGGGATATTCAAGCGCACAACTCATTGCGACTTTTCCGCCCATGCTGTGGCCAAGTATGTTGACGGATTTGTAACCCAAATTATCCAGGAGCTGAATTATATCTTCAGCCATTTCTGGATATGACATTGTCTCAGTATGTGGTGATTGACCGTGGTTTCTGAGATCAATGCTGATCACCGTATATTTCCCAGACAATTTTCGAGCGATTGCTCCCCAATTTTTTTGAGATCCAAACAAGCCATGCAGGATCAAAATTGGCGTGTTTTCACTTTCCTGATTTAGGAGTGAATAATTAAGATCCATTCTTGATCTGACTCGAGCTAGCTATGACCTCGTAATGTCGCGATACGATCTTCAAGTGGCGGATGACTGGAGAATAATTTCCCAAACTTTCCACCGATAAAGCCGAAAGCAGTTAACGATTCTGGTAATGGTTGCGGATTTTGTAACGATTGTAACCTTTGTAATGCCGCGATCATTTTTTGTCGACCCGCCAGATCTGCGCCACCTTGATCGGCACGGAATTCACGTTGACGACTAAACCACATGACGATCATACTGGCGAGAAAACCAAACATTATTTCGAAGAAAAAGCTGGAAATGTAATAACCAAAACCCGGTCTGCCCCGCGACTCTCCTTTGGAAAGCATGCCGTCGACAATGTAACCAGCAACCCTCGCAAGGAAGATAACAAAGGTATTCACCACGCCTTGAATTAAGGCCATCGTGACCATATCGCCGTTTGCAACATGGGCAATTTCATGTCCCATTACTGCTTCGGCTTCGTCCCGTGTCATACCATCTAAAAGACCAGTGCTAACGGCGACCAACGCATTGTTCTTATTCATTCCGGTTGCAAACGCATTGGGTGTTGGTGAATTGAAAATGGCGACTTCTGGCATATCGATACCCGCATCACGCGCTTGCCGTGTGACCGTTTCGACTAGCCAGATTTCTTGTTCGCTGGAAGCTTGTTCAATGACTTGAGCACCAACAGATTTTTTCGCCATCATTTTAGACATGGCAAGTGAAATAAATGCGCCGCCAATGCCGATGACTGCAGACATGATCAACAACCCTTGATACGGAATTCCATTACTCGCCAACATTTGATCAATGCCGAATAATCTCATAATCATTGAAAGAACCAACATGATCGCCATATTGGTACCGAGGAATAATGCGGTTCGCATCATGATAAAAACTCCCTACATAATAGAAATAACCAGAGGCTAGTATATCAACAAAAAGTTAAACCCAAGTTAAATCAAACTGATAATGATCAGGTGTATGAGTTGAAGATTAAACCGTTAGAAGCGTGACTGATGGGGTATTTAATTCAGCTTCTGCATGGAAGCCACGGATTAGAATGATATATTCGCCGTCATTAGCAAAACCAGCATCTTTGGCGACTTGGCGTGCGAGCAGATTGGGGTACTCTGTACCTGCAACTTTAGCAAGAATCGGCAAGGTTCCCCAAAGCAGGTTTGTGCGGCGATAAATGCGTTCGTCAGAAGAAATTGCGATCATATGCGCAGCGGGTCTGGCCGAGCTAATCGTAACGGCAGACATTCCAGATTGTGACAGTGTAAGGATGGCTTTAATTTGAAGTTGTTGTGCAAGTTCAGCTGTAATGTTTGCAACTGCATGTCCAAAAGGAGATTCGTTGTATTCGCTGAGATCGCGTTCCAGCGCCGAGAATCGATTTTCTTGCCACATGTAAGCTTCTGTTTGATGAATAATCCGTGACATCATGCGAACAGCCCGGATTGGGTGTTTTCCAGCTGCTGTTTCACCTGACAACATGACAGCATCAGCACCAGTATGAACGGCTTGTGATACATCTGAAACTTCGGCACGCGTTGGCTGCGCAATTTCGATCATGGATTCCAGCATTTGGGTTGCTACAATCACCGGACAATTTAGATCTCTGGCCATGGTGATCAATTTACGTTGTGCTATTGGGACCTCTTCAGGCGTAAGTTCGACACCGAGATCGCCGCGAGCAACCATGACCGCATTTACAGCACGAATAATGTCTGATGCATTTTCTAGTGCTTCTGGTTTTTCAAATTTAGCTATAATGCCGGCATCAAGATTTTGATCTTCCATTAGCTTACGAAGTTTGTGGATATCCTCAGCTCTACGAACGAAGGATAATGCCAGAAAGTCAACACCAAGCTTGAGCGCAAACGCGGCGTCTTTTTCATCTTTTTCAGTTAAAGAAGGAGCTGTCACGTTAACACCAGGTAAGTTAATTCCTTTGTGATTTTTTAATGTCCCACCTTGAATGACTCGGCAAGTAATTTCTTCACCAGCGACAGACTCTACCCGAAGCTCAAGCTTGCCATCGTCCATTAAGATACGATCATTTTCCATTACGTCTTGTGCTAATGCTTTGTACTGCGAAGGAATAAGCCCAGGTTCACCAACAATATCTCGAGTCGTTATTGTGACTTCTTCGTCATTCGTTAACTCAATTTGATCATTCTTGAACTTGCCAGTACGAATTTTTGGACCGCATAGATCGGCAAATATAGCGACAGGGCGGTTTAATTTAGCGGCGAGGTCTCGAACATATTTGTACGTTATTTCATGATCTTTGTGTGTGCCGTGTGACATATTCAGTCGTATCACATCAACGCCGGCCTCTAAAAGATGGCGAATGGTGTTTTCATCATTTGAAGATGGTCCCAACGTAGCAATAATTTTTGTGCGCCGTTGATTTAGCAGATCAATTTGAGTGTTGATAGACATATTAAATAAATCATCGATTTAGGATAATGTAAATTAATACGCAGAATTCATGCCATATGGAAATGCTTAAGTATTAAAAATCAAAAAGATAAAACTAAAATAAGCTAAATGGTTTGGCCAGCGGCTCACCGATAAAAATGCCCTGACCTGGCCAGGCGACACTTTTCCAATAAGCTTCTATTAAAGTATTTCCATGCAGATAATGTTGCATGACAACGGTGGGAAGGGGAAACTTCTGTACGTAATTGCAGGGTTCAACGACTGCGCCATAGCTTCCTGTTGCGCCAGCTTCTAACCAGCGCAGTGCACTCATCTGGCCGCTTCCCGTTAAGATTCCACCCGCGGAAGTTAAATGATCAGCAATCGCACCCGGAAGGAAAGTCAGTGTATCTAAACCCTTTACTTTTGTGAGACCGGTAAAGTAGAAAAAAACATCATCTTTGTCTTTTAGGGTGTTAGTTTTAATTTCTTCAAGATCGAAGATAGGGCCTATTCGTTTGATCAAATCTGGATAAAAGTGTGATCGGACATTACGGTTTTTGTCATAGGTACTGACCAGATAAGCAGTTCCCGCAGGGTAAGAAAAATCGGCGGCGACGCCATTTCGAATTAAGGAAATACCATTTTGTAAAGAAGTTGCAGCGATAGACATCGTGGGGCGGATCCCAAAGTCAGACCAGGGTCGACGGCTAAGAGAATTGAAATAGGGATTCTCGCGTGTGGGCTTGCAACCTTCAGCACAAAACGCCGGATCAAAACCCATTGCAAACGCGGTTGTAATTGACATGCAACCGACTCTAAAAGGCGCAACCCAGGTTAATGCATAAGCTTGAACGTTAAAGGGAGTGGCCTCATCAACTTGACGTTTGATGATTGCAAATTCCTCTTTCGACATGATATTTTTATTTGGTGCAAAATTAATATAGATAACATTTTTGCGCGGAATTTTTCGTTTAGCGACATAATATTCACCGAGTGTTGCACTTAAAGGGTCGGCTTTATTTATAATGATGGCAAGTTCATTTGCACCAAGAGATTGTTGAAATGGTATTCTTTGATCAAGGTTAAAAGATTCACTCCGGCCTTGAAACGTAACAACCAGCAGAGTTAGTAAAATGAGTATTTTCATATGATCACAAATGAAGGAACCGCAAGATAGTAATATGTCTGTAGAAGAAGATAAACATAAAAAAGCAATTCTTGTCACTGGTGCTTCATCAGGTATTGGTCATTGCGTTGCGCTTGGCTTGAAAGAAAGAGGTTATCAAGTTGTAGCGACAGTCAGAAAACAAATTGATCGAGAACGGCTAGCAAAACAAGGTTTAGATGTTGTTATGTTAGATCTGACAAGTAGCAGTTCAATCCAGGCTTGTGTCGAACAAACCCTGGAGTTTACAGACGGCAAATTGTTTGGGCTTTTTAATAACGGTGCTTACGGCCAGCCAGGAGCCGTTGAAGATTTAACGCGGGATGCTCTACGTGAACAATTTGAAGTTAATTTATTTGGTACTCAAGAATTAACTAATCTGATCATTCCGGTTATGCGGCAACAAAAACAAGGACGAATTATTCAGAACAGTTCCGTATTGGGTTTAGTTGCGCTTGCTCATCGAGGCGCTTATAACGCGACTAAATTTGCGTTGAATGGATTAAGCGAAACCTTAAGAATGGAATTAAAAGGTAGCGGAATTTTTGTTTCACTGGTTGAACCTGGCCCGATAGAAAGCCAGTTTCGAGCAAATGCGACACGCGCATTCCGTCGTCATATCGATGTGGAAAATAGTGTTCATAGAAACGCTTATAAAAAAACAATGGATCGGTTAGAAACTGAAGGTTCCGCCGTTCCTTTTACTTTACCGCCAGAAGCTGTTCTAAAAAAAGTGATTCACGCGCTAGAGAGTTCTAGACCTAAAAATCATTATTTTGTCACATTTCCAACACATCTTTTTGCTTTTTTGAGAAGAATATTACCGGATAGAATGTTGCAAAAAATATTGTCTAAGGTATAAAAATAAACAGATCATAATTAGAAAAAATCAAAAGGAATAAAAATGAAACTGGTAACATTCACATATAATAATAAAATGAAAATTGGTGCGGTTGTTGACGATCAAATTGTTGATGCATCACAAGCTCGAAATTTACCTACCGATATGATCAGCTTTTTAACCGCAGGATCGACTGCGATAGAAAGCTTACAAAATTTAATTGATACAAATTCTGATCGAATTCCTCTTGCTGATGTTCATCTAGAAGCACCGATACAAAATCCACAAAAGTTTTTGGCCATCGGTTTGAATTATGGAAAGCATATCGCCGAAACGGGAATGGATAAACCTGAATTTCCAACTTTTTTTAATAAACAATCAAGTTGTGTGAACGGGCCTTTTGATCCAATCCACTTACCGAAAGTTTCTGAAAAACTTGATTACGAAGGCGAACTTGCATTTGTGATCGGTAAAAAATGCCGTCACGTCCCGAAAGAGAAAGCTCATGAAGTGATCGCCGGATTTACTATCGTTAATGATGTTTCTGTACGTGACTGGCAGTTTCGGGCGCAAACCATGACCCTGGGAAAATCATTCGATACTCATGGCCCAGTTGGACCCTGGATAGTAACTTCAGATGAAATTTCTGATCCGCATAATTTAAATATTAATGTCTGGGTTGATGAGGAACAGCGGCAGGAGATTAATACAAACGAAATGATTTTTGATTGCTACGATATGATTAAAACGCTTTCCACCGCTTTTACATTAATGCCCGGAGATATTATTTCAACAGGAACCGGAGCCGGGGTTGGAGTGAAAATGAAACCGCGTGGTTATATGAAAGCGGGACAGGTTTGTCGAATAGAAATTGAGAGTATTGGTACGATAGAAAATCCGGTAATTGATGAACCAGATGATACAGTTATGTATTAATTTTTTATTTGAAATTATCGATAACGAACGCGCGTTCCATGAGCTAAGGCTATATTAATTTCTTCCGGTGAAATCTCTTTAGGGAAATAAGTTCCAGAGATATTTGCATCCGCAAAACTTGCACCTTCTAATTTGGCATTTCTAAAATCCACACCGCGTAGATCTGACATACGGAAATAACAATCGCTAAAATCCAGACCATCAGCAACAAGACCGCGCAAGTCAGTTCTGCTTAAATTAGATCCTGTTAGATCGCAACTTGCGCCTGCTGCAATTGAAGCGTTGAATTTTGCAACCTCTCCGGTACGCAATAAGACGAATAAAGGATCATCACAGATTCTAGGTTTAGTCATTGTCGTCGTTCCTCATCAATGTTGTGGGCAATCAATAATATAGCGGCAGTTTAAAAATAAGCTTAATAGTATAATTGTAGAAGAGTTATTTTAACGCGTCTAACAATTTATTATGTATGCCACCAAAGCCACCATTACTCATGATCAAAATATGATCACCTGGTTTTGTTAATTCAACAATAGAATTGATAATTGAATCGATATCAAAGTAGATTTTACTTTTCTGATCATCTTTAAACTTCGATCCAATATCCCAATCGAGATCAGCAGATTGAAAAATAAAATTATGATCAGAATTTTTCAACGAGTTTTCTAACGAATTTTTATGAATACCCATGCGCATAGTATTTGATCTGGGTTCAAGAATACTGATGATGCGTGCATCACCAACATGTTGGCGCAATGCCTCCAGTGTTTTTTCAATCGCAGTTGGGTGATGGGCAAAGTCATCATAAACGGTAATGTTATTGATCACTCCCAGACATTCCATGCGACGTTTTACGCTTTTGAAACTTGATAAAGCTTCACATGCAATTTGTGGCGTTACGCCTACATGCCGAGCTGCAACAATCGCGGCAGCAGCATTCATCGCATTATGTTGACCGATCAAAGGCCAGGTAATTTCATAAGACTCATTGTTATCTGGAGAACGAAAAGAAATTTGAAACTGACTATAATCCGCAGAAACAGGTTTGATCGACCAATCCGCGTTGTCATTCGTTTTATGACTAATAGATTGTCTTTCAGACCAACAACCTTTTTTGATCACGTCGTCAATATTTTCATCATGATTGGGATGGATTATTAAACCGGTTCCGGGAATGGTTCGAACCAGATGATGGAATTGTTTTTTGATCGCATCGAGATCATCAAAAATATCGGCATGATCAAATTCAAGATTATTTAAGATCGCAGTACGCGGGCGATAGTGAATAAATTTAGAACGTTTATCGAAAAAAGCGGTATCGTATTCATCCGCTTCAATAACAAAAAAAGGATGCTCACCAAGCCGAGCAGACAGACCAAAGTTCTCAGCGACACCACCGATCAAAAACCCCGGATTGAGTTTTGCATCTTCCAGAATCCACGCAAGAATACTGGTGGTTGTGGTTTTGCCATGGGTGCCGGCAACGCCGATAACCCAACGATCTTGTAGCACATTATTAGCTAACCATTGTGGCCCAGAAGTGTAAGGTATTCCGCGATCAAGCACGGCCTCGACCATCGGATTACCTCGAGACATTGCATTTCCTATGATGACTAAATCGGGCGCAGATTCAAGGTGTTCTGCCTTGTATCCTTGAAAAAGTGTGATCCCGCTTTCTTCAAGTTGTGTGCTCATCGGTGGATACACATTCGCATCAGTACCGCTGACTTCAAAACCAAGCTCGCGTGCGATTAACGCAAGGCCGCC
This sequence comes from Gammaproteobacteria bacterium, assembly GCA_045110495.1. Lineage (GTDB taxonomy): Bacteria > Pseudomonadota > Gammaproteobacteria > CAJXQU01 > CAJXQU01 > CAJXQU01. The sequence continues at coordinate 32,724 of JBGCGE010000028.1, read as the reverse complement.
CATAAAGGTGCCGCAAATCCCAAGGATGTGAATTTTTTTCATGATTGTTCAGGAATCAAAAAGCTAAGTAGTCGAAAATAGATTAAAGGGTAGAGTATTGAAATCATAAATCCTTGCACGAAGCTGGTGGAAAGAGCGTGACGTAAGATATGTGCACTGACAGAGAGTTCCCATGTAAAAAGGATTAACCATAAAATCGCTCCAGGCGCCGCATTTACATTGTTATTCTCAGCATATTGCAGCATGACAATGACAGGCGCTGCGATGATTGCGATTACGATTCCTGTACCTAATTGGGCAATAAGTGTCTGATTGAAGCGCGCCGATTTATTGTGGAGTCTGAGGAGTAACTGGGTAATAATGGCGACCACAGACAGGTTAAGTATCACCGCTAAAACCGCGTGTTTGAATGGTAAGTTGATCAGGTTAAGTAACAAACCAAAGGCGATTGAAAGCATCACCAGTATTCCAAGAAAAAAATTGGAAGCAGGGAGATCTTGCGGTTGGCGACGAAACAGGCAGATATCCATAAACGAGGCAAACAGGGTTTTCAAAGTATCAAACATTTGATCATATTATACGCATGAAATTCACTATCATCGTCAACAATGGGCCGTATCAATCGCAGTCTTCAGACACTGCTTACAAATATGCCGATGCGCTCTTAAAAGAGGGGCACGATCTTGTTCAGGTATTTTTTTATTTTGAAGGTGCCTGGCATGGTGTTGATGCAGCAGAGCCACCGCAGGATGATAGAGATGTGATCAAAAATTGGTCAATGCTTGCGACAGAGAATGACCTGGATTTGATCATCTGTTCGACTGCTGCAAAAAAAAGAGGTGTCGGAACAAAGCTCGCGCCAGGATTTAAAATCGACACACTCGGTCGATTGAGCGAAGCGGTAACAATTTCTGATCGTGTTATTACCTTTGGTGCTTAATCAAATGAATGATCAAAAAAGATGTTTATTTATTAATCGAAAATCGCCTTATGAAAGTGCTCATGCTCAAGAAGCTCTGGACATGGCATATGCGCTCTCTGCATTTGAACACAAAGTCAGTTTGGTGTTTATGGACGAAGGTGTTTTGCAAATTTTACGCGATCAAGATTCAACAGAAATAGGAATAAAAAACTTCTCGCCCGCTTTTCGTGCGTGGCAAGATTATGAAATTGATCAACTTTATGTCGACGAAGAATCACTGAAAAAAAGAGCAATAAAAACATCGGATTTAATAGTCGAGGTTGAATTAATAAATACCGATCAATTAGGGAAAATAATTAATCAACAAGAGTTTATTTTTAACGATTGATTTTTGATACCAGACATGACCACATTACATATTATTAATAGCTTACCAATGATGCGATCTTGTTTGCAACAATGTCTGTCAGTAATACAAAAAAACGATGCAATCATTTTGATCGAAAATGCCGTTATTGCGGCAAAAAAAAATAATCAAAATGAAGAATTGATCAAGAACAACAAAAATGTGTTTGTACTACAAGCAGACTTGAAGGCAAGAGCCATAAAACCAGATCAAATTATTAACAATGTAGAACTGGTCGATTACAGTGGGTTCGTAAAACTAACCGTCAAATATAACAACACATTGACATGGAGTTAGCGGAAACAACAAAAGATGGGTTTTTGATCAATCGAGAGGATTGGACACCCGAAATTGCTGAAAAAATTGCACAACAAGAAGAGATCACACTAACAGAAGAGCATTGGGAAATAATTCGCTTCGTACAGAATTATTATCAAGAATATAGCATTACTCCGATTATGCGAATTTTGGGAAAAGCGATCGGGGAAAAATTAGGTGAAGATAAAGGTAAAAGCCGTTATCTGTATAAATTATTTCCTGATGCTCCTGTTCGACAATCAGCGCGCATTGCTGGACTTCCGAAACCGCCAAGTTGTATTTAAGCTCTTGTGTTTTTCGGCAGCTCCGATAAGAAGATCCTTCGCAATAGCTCAGGATGACGGGACTTTATGATACTGTTAATCTGACGACGACGGAGGAAGAATCTAATAATCAAAGTCGTCAAATTTAATTAAAAACCAAACACTTTAAAGCAAACTATTTCTCCAACTCCATCAAATACTCACCTCGGTTTAAAGATGGATTATTTGTGGTTTCTACACGCAACGATTTGATCAAACCTCTATCAGGTGCATACCAGAAAGTTTGTTGAACATTAATATCTATCTTGCCGATATAATTTCCTACATTTGCACTCGTCTGGCCTTTAGCTTCAATCTTAAGACAGCGCTCAAAACGACCAGCGGGAACAGTTACAATTTCGTCAGTGCTAACAATTTGATGGTTCATCAATAACGGTTCACTTATTCGGAACAACGTATCTTGCGGAGGTCCTGATTTTTCAAGCAGAAAAGTAGTCGTCTTTTTCTGCCAGGACGTGCCGACTTCCAATGGATAAATCAGTACGGGACTTGGCGGATTTTCAGAAATTTTTTGGCCGGCATTGGTGATTGTTCCAAAACGAAACACACCTTCTTCCGTCAATGTGTAAAATATTTTTGATCCATCACCAATTTGTTTTGGCCAAACTGTCTGATCTTCGAGTTTGAATTCAGGAAAGTTGTATTGCAGATATTTTTGATTACGCGTGCCGTCCATGGTTGTAATACTCAGGTTGTACTGCCATTCCTGATCTGATTCTAGTGGGAAATAATCAACATCCGCTTTTTCACAAGCGCTTGCAAACAGACACGATATAAAAACGATTTGGCTAAAAACAAATTTGAACTTCATCAGATGAGATTTTGAATTAGTGATTATCAGGGTTGAGAAAAAAATGATGAAAAAAAAGTATTTGATTCTAACCCCAGAAAGAAAACTGCAAGAACGATAACCACAATCATTGCAGTTAATACCATACGCGTTTGTTGACAACGCTTACATTTGTTTTTGTTATGCATAAGATTGATTGGTACTCTAGTTTTACTAACCAGTATATCGGTTAGTTATTTTTTATGAAATAAAAATAGAAAGTATAAGAGCGGTATACGTGCTAATTAAATTGTGCACACATCAATTGCTTCGTGTTAGCTTATGGTACTTGAATCGTTGTGAGTAATGAATTTTAAAAAATGAGAGTGACTGTGGGTTTGGCTAAAGCCTGCTAGAAAGAGTATCACCAATAGTTTCGAGATAACAATAAACATGATTAAATATCTATTGCACATTTATATTTATATTTGAGTTTACGTTGAAAATAAAAAGCGGCGACATTTAATAAAACGCCGCCGCCCGTTTCTTACCCATTAGTCAGAAAAATCCCTGACTACTTTTTCACTATGTCTTAATTTGAACTAGAGATGTCAAAGCGATCCAGTTCCATCACTTTAGTCCATGCAGAAGCAAAGTCATTTACGAACTTTTCATTCGAGCCATTGGTTGCATAAGCTTGAGCAACCGCTCGCAATTCGCTGTTTGAACCAAAGATAAGATCAACCGGTGTTGCAGTCCATTTCACTTTACCCGTTGCACGATCACTGCCTTCGTAGACGCCTGCTGTAGAAGATTTCTTCCATTGCGTTTGCAAGTCAAGCAAATTAACAAAGAAATCGTTACTTAAAGCACCCGCTCTGTCAGTAAATACACCATGCTGAGAACCATCTGCATTTGCACCTAAAGCACGCATACCACCAACAAGCACCGTCATTTCAGGAACGGTTAAGTCAAGCGTATCTGCTTTATCAATAAGCGAGTCTACAGGTGTACTGTTATAGTGGCCTTTAACAAAGTAATTACGGAAGCCATCTGCAGTTGGCTCAAGCGCAGCAAATGAATGTACATCTGTATGTGCTTGTGATGCATCCATTCGACCCGGTTTGAAAGGTATTTCAATTTCCTGACCGGCGCTTTTAGCTGCACTTTCAACTGCTGCGTTACCAGCAATAACAATCAAATCAGCCAGGGAGACTTTTTTACCACTGGATTGTGATCCGTTAAAGTCTTTCTGAATGCTTTCTAACTGATCAAGCACTTTTGCAAGTTCTGCAGGTTGGTTAATTGGCCAATCTTTTTGCGGAGCTAAGCGAACACGAGCACCGTTTGCACCACCACGGAAATCGGTGACACGGTGAGTAGATGCTGACGCCCATGCAGTTCTGATTAATTCAGGGACCGTTAGACCAGAGGCAAGAACAGCAGATTCAAGTTTCTCAGCATCATCATGGCTAATTAAGTCATGATTTACTGCAGGAATGTTGTCTTGCCAGATCAATTTTTCCTTTGGAACCATAGAACCAAGATAGCGTGAGCTAGGGCCCATATCGCGATGAGTCAGTTTGAACCAGGCTTTTGCAAATGCATCTTCGAACTCTTTAGGATTATCTAACCAACGTTTGGTGATTTTGCCATACGCAGGATCTTCTCTTAGAGCAAGATCGGTTGTGAACATGATTGGAGCATGTCTTTTTGACTCATCATGTGCATCTGGAACCAAGTTTGCAGCATCTGGGTTATCTGGGATCCATTGTGTTGCACCGGCTGGGCTTTTGGTTTTTACCCAGTTGAATGCGTATAGATTTTGCAGATAGTTATGCGTCCAGGCAGCAGGGTTACTTGTCCACGCACCTTCCAGACCACTGGTGATGGTGTCGCCACCTTTACCGCTTTTGTAGCTACTATTCCAACCAGTACCTTGTGCTTCGAGATTTTCACCTTCAGGTTCTTTACCCACATATTTATGTGGATCTGCCGCACCATGCGCCTTACCGAAAGTATGACCACCAGCGATTAAGGCAACAGTTTCTTCATCGCTCATTGCCATACGACCAAATGCTACACGGATGTCATCGGCTGCAGCCTGTGGATCAGGGTTGCCATTAGGGCCTTCAGGGTTAACGTAAATCAAACCCATTTGAACGGCACCAAACGGTTTATCCAGTTTTCTATCACCACTGTAACGCTTGTTGTCGCCTAACCATTCACTTTCTGCACCCCAGTTAATGTCTTCTGGTTCCCAGCCGTCTTCACGACCACCAGCAAAACCTAAAGTTCTGAAACCCATTGATTCCATAGCAACGGTACCAGCCAGTACCATCAAATCACCCCATGAAATCTTGTTTCCATATTTTTGTTTGATCGGCCAAATCAAACGCTGCGCTTTATCCAAGTTAGCGTTATCAGGCCAGCTATTTAGTGGTGCAAAACGTTGCATACCACCATAAGCACCACCGCGACCGTCAGTGATCCGGTATGTACCGGCTGCATGCCATGCCATTCGGATAAAGAAAGGTCCATAGTGACCATAATCAGCAGGCCACCAATCTTGTGGTGTGGTCATGAGTACTTCTAAATCTCTTTTCACTGCTTCGAGATCTAACTTTGCAAATTCTTCAGCGTAATTAAAGTCAGCGCCGAAAGGGTTAGATGCAGGTGAGTTATCACGAAGAGCCGAGACGTCTAAGCGGTTGGGCCACCAGTAGTCATTTTTTGCAGCTTCTTCCTTTGCGAGTGCGGTGTTGGTCGACATGAAAATCGGTGATATTCCGATTGCCAGAGCGACAGTAAATGAGAGTATTTTGTTATACATCTTTATTCTCCTAAAGTTTTATTGTTTGTTAACAGTACATTATTGGCCATAACGGTACATCGAATAACTTATCAAGTTTTATACCAAGTGTTAGATCGCACTTCAGCAAAGGCTATTTTTACAATAAGAAACAGTTACATACGTTTGTAAATAAGGCTATAAAATAGCCAGGTTAAAAGAGACCATTCTAGAAATTTAGTTTGAAATAGACCAATAGATGGTTGATATAAACCATTTAATCAAAAAGTGTAAACCGTCAGAATGCTTATATTGAATTGGATACTTTAAAGATCTTATGTTTCTACACCCCGTGATGATTATCGAGTGTCTTATGTTTTTTTCGAGGCACTACGGCTAACAATTTTCGAAGAAATTGCTGAGTAGTTTATTAGCTATTTGTTAAATGTGTTTGTATAGATTTTTATAATAAGCGTATGAAGATAAGTTGGTTGAAATGACTCGTAATACCTTCCGAATGTTATGATCGTATTTACAGCTTAATCACCGAGATAGTTATGACAGATCAAAATCAAGAATTGGATACCAAAGATAAACTAAATACCGAGACAGGTAAGATTGTCTGGAAGGAATTAGAGCGACATTATGCCCGGGGGGTGCTTATTAAGGTTGAGCAAGGGCTGGATTTAGTCGAAGTCGCAAGCTCTTTTGCTGATGATGACACTGACGTAGTCAACCTTTTTAGTACAACCCAGTTAAGCGGCTTCTTTGATTTTCATTAATTGTTTTTCATAATTATCGGGACTCATATATCCCAGCGTTGAGTGCAATCGATAGTGGTTATAAAACACCGAGATGTAATTCAATATATTCTGTTGTGCCTCGTATCGTGTTTGGTAATTTCTCCAGTTGACTCGCTCTTGTTTTAAACTACCGAAAAAACTTTCTACGACTGCATTGTCCCAGCAATCACCTTTACGGCTCATACTGCCTTTAATGCCGTGTTTTTTGAGTAATTGTCTCAAAGACTGACAGGCGTATTGTGACCCTCGATCTGAGTGATGGATCAAGCCAGCTACAGGTCGACGACGCCAGATGGCCATTTGTAATGCATCACAGACCAATTGTGCTTTCATGCGTGAGCTCATGCTCCAACCAATGATTTTTCGAGAACACAGATCCATCACAACGGCCAGGTATAACTAGCCTTCCTGTGTCCTGATATAGGTCACGTCTGCGGCATAGACCTGATCTGTCTGCTCGACGTCAAATTGGCGCTGCACCAGATTTTCAAACACGGGCTGTTTATGATTGCTGTTGGTCGTCACTTTGTATTTCCTGTGATGACGAACCGCGACATTGGCTTCTTTCATCAGCTTTCTCGCTTTGCTACGGCTGATCGGATAGCCAAGGCAATTCATTGCTTTTTTCATTCGACGACTGCCATAGGTGTCATCACTTGAGTCGGCTATCTTTTGGGCCCATTCCAGCATGTCCTGATGTTCAGGATCAACCGACTTATTTTCACTATGACGCCGATAATGATAGTAACCTTGGCGTCTGACACCCAATACCCGACATTGTAGGCTGATTGGATAGGTATTCTGATGCTGGGTGATGAACGAATATTTCACTTCGTTTCTGCTGCAAAGAATACCGTCGCCTTTTTTAAGATATCTTTCTCCATCTCTAGCTGTTTGACCTGGGCTTTGAGCTTTTTGATCTCCTCTTGCTCCGGCGTTAACTTACCATCTCCTCGAAAAGCCACCCCACCATCGAAGTCTAGTTCTTTGATCCAACGACCGAGAATATTGGCGTCGATACTTAGATTTCGAGCTGCTTCTGAGCGATTATAGTTTTGTTCTTTTACCAGACTCACTGTGTCTAGTTTGAATTCTTTTGTATATTTCTTTCGCGTGGTCATGCTTTTTTCCTCAGTTAAGTAAATTATCCTTAACTGGGGTGTATCAATCAATTAGACCACGTCAACATTGTGCTTAGTTGTGAATTGCGCGTAGACCTTAGTCGGTTACACTTAAAACATTAATCGGTACAGCAAGTCCGGTGTTGTGAATTGCGCGTAGACCTTAGTCGGTTACACTTTTAGAGCTATTGCCCTTGCTAAGGCGCTAGTTGTGAATTGCGCGTAGACCTTAGTCGGTTACACTAAGCATGCGTGACTTCTCTTTCGCTTTGCCGTTGTGAATTGCGCGTAGACCTTAGTCGGTTACACTATCGTGCAATTAATTGCTTGATTCAGAAGGGAAACTCCTGTTTTTCGCTTAGAAAAACAGGAGTTGTTCTGGTGTTTCTTCGATGGGACGCTGTCTTTTTCCATAGAATACTTCTATCTTTCCAAACTGTTTATCTGTTATTTTACAGACTCGAACCTCACCATCAGTTGGTAATGCTGTTTTGACGCGCTTGATGTGAACTTGGGCATTCTCTTCGCTGGCACTATGGCGAATGTATACCGAATATTGCATCATGGTGAAACCATCATCGAGTAAAAATTTTCGGAATTGTGTATATTCTTTTCGAGCTTCTTTTGTGTCAGTAGGAAGATCAAAAAGTACGATAACCCACATAGTATTCAATCCGCCAAAATTCAAGCTGCGATCCTGTTTTCCAATTGAGGAAAACAAAGTTTTTCTTTGGAGTTTTGATACGCTCTTTTTAGATCGGCAGTTAAAGAATGACAAGCGACCATCAAAGGTAGACTTTCCCCCTTCCAGATCACTTTTTCACTTAACATACCTAGCAGTGCTTGTTTTATCTCTGTGTTGATCTCAAGTTGTTTGTTATCTACGAATAGTTTGTAAACAGCAAGATCAACCCAAGGCCGGAAAGGTTCCATAATGTCATCGGCAAGACAAAGTCCATTGTATTGATTGCGATGATGCAAACCAATCGCGGGATGTAAGCCACTACCAACTAAAGCCCTGGCTACCATCGCACGCATAATTGCATAACCGTAATTAAGTATGCTGTTTAATCCCTCCGCATTTACATCACGTCGAAACTCATCTCCAAACAATAAGCGCCAATATACTTTAGCCGCCTGAGCTTCATAGTTTTCTGAATCTCCCGTTTTTACTTTTTCTGCAAGGCGTAATAATCCCTTATTATCTTTATTCGCGAGAGCCAGTGTACTGGCTTGTTCTTTTATCTTGTATTTTACAATTTGCTGCCATAAACGTTTTTTTGTTGGTAGGGTGATCGCCAGTTGCTGTCTCAACACTTTTGTATGTAGCGTGTGCCCTTCACTAATTGGCAAAACGACAGAATAGGGTAAATGCCGAGAGTCACAAAAAACCAGTACGACATTATTTTCCTGACAGGCGATAATCACTGCTTGAGTCACGACTATTGCGGAATGTTGTAAAATTAGAACACCTAAATCTTCTATCGGGATCTGCCCGATAGTTTCACCTTCTTTATCGATCAAAAGCTGTCTATGTTTCATATGAATATAGGCTTTTTCGCTGATGTCGATAATGCGCTTTATCATTCCAATAACTTTCCAATTACATTATTTTGATGTTTTCTAAGTTTATGATCACTCATAAGTGTAGAAATTGACTTACGGATTTTTTCTGCATCATTTTTAAGCGTTGAAGCCGTGTGCAGCCTTAATTCAAGTTTTCCTGGGTTCTCAAGTATTTGGATGCGATAAAAAATTTGCTTGCTATCCTTTTCCACACTTACCAAGTCATTAATATGTAAAGCCATCAAAAACTCATAATCACTGCCATGATCCGTTTTGATTATGTTTTGTTTCTGCATACCGATTCCTTTTGTTCTGTGATGAGCTTCCATCGTAGTTACAAATTCACTTTTATATTTTTAATTTATAACAAATTTACTAAAACTCGGAAATAAATTTTTATCGCAATTAAACACAAAGTCCACTTAATGTTCTTGGATGTTAAGAGGAGAGTATGATTAGCAGAATGCTCTGTGCGTTGATTGAGGTTTTATATTTTTTAGTAATGATTTGGAAAATAATATTAGTTAAAGAACTCCAAAATGTTTTCATAATGATATGATCACATCAACAGTGTACACAGAGTTTGTTATGACAGATCAGAATGAAGAGCCAGACATTAAAGATAAGTTAAACGCCGAGACAGGCAAGGTCGTATGGAAAGAATTAGAACGATTTTATGCGAAAGGTGTATTGATCAAAGTGTCGCAGGATTTGGATCTGGTGGAAGTAGGTAAGACTTTTGCTGAAGATGATAAGCAAGCTGTTGAGCGTTGGTTGACCAGTGGTGAGGTGGAGCGAGTTTCTGAAAATGATGCGCGTCGTTGGAATGAGGACGATCCTTTATTCTGGGCGACGGTGGTTGCGCCCTGGGTGTTGGTGCAGGAAGTTGAAGAACCGGATGCGTTGCACTGATCAATTTTTGTAGGTTGGTCTGCTTCATTGAGGTTGGGTGTCAACAGTTTAATCCGTGGTTTCGACATTGAGATCCTTCGCGCCGCTCAGGATGACGGAGCCTGTTTTATTAAGAAAGTTTCATCCATGTTATAAGTCTGGCATTCTGACGACGTATGGAGGAAGAAGCTCAATATCGAGGTCTATTACCTTCATATTTACTTAAGTAATTTGCGCTATTCTTACTCTAAACTTCTGGTAAAAATATTTGAAAAAAATCCTACTGTTTTCTGCCTATGATGCTTTAAGTCATCGATATTGGCGGGAAGGTCTGGTAGTAAATTTTCCCGAACACGACTGGGCAGTTTTAACGTTACCTGCCCGATATTTCAGATGGCGGATTCGCGGTAATAGTTTAACCTGGGCTTTTTCTGAGCAAGAAGTTTTAAGCCAAACTTATGATCTTGTTATTGCGACATCGATGACAGATTTAGCAACGTTGCGAGGTCTGGTTCCTTCATTAGCTCAAATTCCATCGATTGTTTATTTTCATGAAAATCAATTTGCTTATCCTGAAGGTGATCATAAACAGCATAATGTAGAGGCAAAAATGGTGACAATTTATTCTGCACTTACGGCAGATAAAGTAGTGTTCAACTCGGATTACAATCGACAAACCTTTCTTGAAGGGTCAGCTTCGTTTTTGGGGAAAATGCCAGACGGTATTCCGGTTGGAGTTTGTGATCAAATAGCTCAAAAAGCGGTTGTGCTGCCTGTGCCCTTGAATGAACCAATAAACAAACCAAATGAGAATATTTTTTTCAAAAAGAAGCAGTCCTCGTTTACGATTTTATGGAATCACCGATGGGAATATGACAAAGCGCCAGAACGGTTTTTGCAGGCTTTGATCGAGCTTAAAGAACGTAAGGTTGATTTTAAATTGAATATGTTGGGACAGCAGTTTCGACAAATGTCTGCGGTTTTTGATCAAATGAAAGAAAATTTGTCTGATCACATTCAAAATTGGGGATTTGTTGAGAGTGAGGAAGCGTATCGATCAATTATGATCGAGTCTGATGTTGTAGTCTCCAGCGCATTACATGATTTTCAAGGACTGTCGATTCTGGAAGCGGTGATTTGCGGTTGTGTTCCGGTGGTTCCTGATCGTCTTGCCTATCGTGAATTTATTGCTGATCAATTTCGTTACGAATCTTATTTTGCTGATAAAGAAAAAGAAGTTCAGGAATTAGCTGATCACCTAGAAAGGTTGTCGCGAGATTATAAAAATAATAAATTGATCGAAACTCCTGATTTGTCGAAGTTATGTTGGGGAAATCTAAAAGAAAAATATCGACAGGAATTCTTTTCACAAAGATGAATAAAAAAAATCAAAAAATCCGTTCAAAATTGATCGCCTTGAGAGAGGAATTATTATCGACCAAAAAAGCTGAAAATGATGCGACTAAGGTTGTTGAATTAGATCAATCTTCTGTAGGAAGACTTTCGCGAATGGATGCCATGCAACAGCAAGCAATGTCTATTGAGTTAAAACGCAGAAATGAATTGGAATTAAAAAAGATCGCCGGTGCATTAGCAAGAATTGATTCTGGAGATTATGGTTTTTGTGTGGCTTGTGATGAAAAAATTTCTACTGGACGGCTGGAATTTGATCCTGCTACCCCTTTATGTCTTGAATGTGCCGACGGCAAATTATAAAAGTCTTGGAATATGACGACCGGTGATTATGAAAGTTTATCCACTAGAATGACTACATCGTCACAGTTTAAAACCATTAGTAGTTAAATCCATCACATTTTCCATATATAGCTATACATAAGTTGTAAAAAAAACCGATACTTTAATTGCGACTCACGCATTACTAGATTAAATCAATAAGGAGATTGAATAATCATGAAAAACCTCATCACTAAACTCTATATTTCAATACAAACCGAAAAATTTCTTCGTGAAGAAAGAGGTTTAACGGTTGTCGAATATGCAATTGCAGGTGGATTGATCGGTGCCGCAGTTATTGGCGCTTTTACAACACTTGGCGGGACGGTTGGGACTCAAATTACGGATATTGATACGGCTCTTAATGGTGGCGGCGGTTAACCATAAGTCGTTTCACTTTGTTATATAACTTTGTTTCTATGAAAATTCAGTGGATCAGGATTGCCAGGCTTGATGGCAATCCTGATTTCACTAGCTAGAGATGTATATGGAACTGCCTTCATTATTTCTGCTTGTGCTTTCATTACTCTTACTGATTGCAGTAATTGAAGATGTTAGAAACCATCGGATTTCAAATAATCTTGTTATATGTACATTTCTGTCAGGAATATTGATCAACCTTTTAGTTTCAGAATCGATGGGCGCGTTGTTAAGCGTTATTGGTTTTGTGATTACAGGTTCATTGACTGGATTTTTTTCTTTATTGCCGTTTTATATACTCGGTGGGATGGGAGCTGGCGATGTTAAGTTCTTTGCTGCGCTTGGTACTTTTCTTGGGCCAATAGCGACTGTTTATGCAGTTGCGATGACACTTATCTTTGGAGCCATTATTGCGATCGGAATAATAATCTATCAAAAGTATAAAGATGATTATTTGGTAAGATCTAACCCAATTCATAGCAAAAAAAGGATTATAAGTTTTCCTTATGCACCGGCTATAGCACTGGGAACACTCGGGACGGTTTTCATAATATGAAATTTTTATAATGAAAATTGTTGGTTAGATTAAAAAGGAGTTTAACAAGTCAGCATGGATGCTTTTGCCCTACAATCAGTCACTGAAGTTAGCCAATCTTCGGTAGAGGATAAATATTCTGCTCTGGCTCCGCGTCCAAGGAATGTAAAAGAAACAGGTCTTACCCAGAATTTTCTTCAGGAACTGTTACTTAAACATTTGTACGATGGTGGGGTAATGGCCGTTCAGAAATTATCAGCGCGTATTGAGTTGGCGGGACCTGTCATCGATGAAGTTCTGATATTACTTCGTACGGAAGCGCTTATTGAAACTCGTGGAACGGCAACGGGCTCAGGAGCCTTACGTTATACGCTGACAGACAAGGGAAGATTATTAGCAACAGAAGCCTTAAACCGTAATGGTTATACTGGAACGGCACCTGTTCCTTTAGAAAAATATGTTGAGATTGTTAACGCGCAAACTGTCAACAATAATTTAATTACACGTGATCAAATGTATTCAGCATTTGATGACGTTGTCATGAAAAAGTCACTCCTTGATGAAGTAGGAGCGGCGATGAATTCTGGACGAGCAATTTTTGTTTATGGTCCTGCAGGTAGTGGTAAAACATTTATTTGCCAGAGACTGGCAAGAGTGATTGGAGATCCGATCCTTATTCCTTCAGCCGTTTCGATTGACGATATTGTCGTCACCCTTTTTGATCCAGTTATTCATCAACAAGTTAGCAAATCTGAAGCTTCTTCGAGTATCAGACTTGAGCGCGGTTTTGATCCGCGATTCAAACTTTGCCATCGACCAGCAGTGATCACAGGTGGTGAATTAACCTTGGACATGCTTGAAGTTAGCTACGATCCCGCAACGGGTTTACACCAAGCTCCACTTCAGATGAAAGCAATGAATGGCATTTATATGATCGATGATTTGGGACGTCAACGAGTTGATACTGTTGATCTATTCAACCGTTGGATTGTTCCTATGGAGAGCAAGCAGGATTACCTTAGCCTCGCATCTGGTAAACGCTTCCCGGTTCCATTTGACGTTACGTTGATTTTTTCTACTAATTTAAATCCGAAAGACCTTGCAGATGATGCTTTTCTACGAAGGATTGGTCACAAGATCCAGTTCACCTATTTGCAAAATGATGAATACGAAACGATCTGGAAAATGGTTTGTGCTGAAAAAAGGATTGAATTTGATCCGGGAATATTGCACTACACACAGTCACTGCATCAAACAAAAAAAGTCTCTATGTTGCCTTGTCATCCAAGAGACTTGTTAGGAATGGCGCTCGATCAAGCAAAGTATACACAAGGTGATAATCATATTTCAGAGCAGATGATATCAAAAGCCTGGACAAACTATTTCGTTAATCTGGATCTTGATCCGGAATTAGCTTGACTACTTTAAATAGAGGAAATTCACATGAGCAAGTATAGAACTGCCAGCCTTTTCGTCGCAGCAATTTCATTGGGACTAGGCGCAACCTGGTATGCGAATCAGTGGCTTATTAATACAACCGCAGTAGCTGAGAAGGCGGTGGAGACAAATTTGATTTCGACTCCTGTAATTGTTGCTGCGTTAGAGATCCCATTTGGGCAAAAGGTGGAGGCATCTCATTTAAAGACTATCCAATGGCCTGGAGAAATAATGCCTGAAGGAATATTTAATGATCCTGCAACCATCGTAGGGAAGATCGCAAATACTAAAATAATGCAGAATGAATTAGTACTAAACTCGCGAGTTGTTGATGAGGTTGGAGGAAGTGTACTTGCGGCAATTGTTAGTCCGAAGATGAGAGCTGTAACAATCAGAGTAAATGATGTGCTGGGTGTAGCTGGATTCTTGTTACCCGGTAATCAGGTTGATGTTCTTGCGACTAGACAGGAAGATAATAAGCGGCCAGAAACAGAAACGATCCTGGAAGGTTTGAAAGTACTTGCGGTAGATCAAACCGCTTCGACTGAAGAAGACAAACCTATTGTGGTTCGAACGGTCACTGTTGAGGCTTTGCCGGAACAAGCAGAACACCTGGTTCGGGCATCTGAAGAAGGAACGGTTCAATTAGTGCTTCGTAACCCGTCAGACGATTCCAGAATTGTTAAAAAAGAACCGATCATAGAAAAAGAGCAATCACCACCACAAAAAGAAATGAATATCTTCACAGATTTAAACTTTATTCCTTTGGAGCCCATTATTGAAAAGGAATTGCAAAAAGTTGTTGATGAACCTGTTGTTGTAAAGAAAAAAGAGCCTAAAACAGTCATTGTTGTTCGAGGTTCTTCTGTCGAAAAGAGTAATACTAAGATATGAATATAAAACCTTTTAAAACAGTTAGATGAATATAATACTTATGGTAAAACATTAAGAGTATGCTATAGTGATTAATATCCTCAATTATTATGCTGGTAGCTGCGATGTTTTATACAAGTCGAGAAGAATTGTTTATAGCCAGAAATTTAACAAAATACCGACTCAGTATTTTATGCTTTTTACTTTCTGGCGTTTTTATAAACCTTGTTGATGTTATGGCTCAACCAGTATTAGAAAATTCATTCTTAGTTAAAAATACCAATGGCAGCATTGAAGTTGCTTTACATAAATCTGGAATTATTCCCCTCAGACAAAAAGCAAAACAGGTTTCGGTTGGTAATCCAGAAATTGCAGATATTTTGATTTTTGAGAGTAAACAACTTTACGTTGTAGGCAAAGCTCCAGGAACTACAAATGTCGTCGTTTGGAATAACAAAGATCAGGTTTTTGATTCCTTTAACGTTGAAGTTACCCATGATCTTGAGGCATTAAAATATAAGCTGTATCAGTTATTGCCGGATGAAACTATCAAAGTGAATTCGTCGCAACAGAAACTTGTTTTAAGTGGTGAAGTTTCCAATATCCTGAAAATGAATGCTGCGATTGAACTGGCTAGAAGTTTTGCTCCAAATTGTGGGTCTCAAGGTGGTGACTCCAATAGTTGTATTATTAACCTGATGCAAGTGGGTGGAGCTCAACAGGTAATGCTGCAAATTAAGGTTGCCGAAATTTCGAGATCAGTTTTGAAAAGTCTTGATGGACAAACACAGATCTTAAATTTTGGAAATACAGTACAAGCTGGAGCAGTTAGCGGCGGTGGTACTGTTGGAGGTTCACTTGGAGGTCCCGTCATTGGGAATATTGATGATATAGGTTTATTAGGCCCGGATTTGAGAGAGTTTACACCGAGCACAAGTGCTATTGGTGATACTGGTGTTTTATTGAGTTATTTAACGGGCGATTTTTTACTCCAGTCCGTTCTTGAAGCATCTCGGCAAAAAGGTCTGGCAAAAATTTTAGCCGAGCCAGTAGTCACGACGATGACGGGTCAACAAGCTGAATTTCTTTCAGGTGGTGAATTTCCGATTCCTGTGTCACAAGACTTGGGTCAAGTGACTATCGAATTTAAAGAATTCGGAGTTGGTGTTAAGTTTCTTCCCGTTGTTTTAGACTCTGGAAGAATCAATCTGAAACTAAACATTGCAGTCACAGAGTTATCTTCTGAAGTACCTGTGTTACTAAACATTACAGGGAGTGCAAGTTCATTCTCGATTCCGTCACTGACAAAACGAAGTACGATGAGTACAGTAGAACTCGGTAATGGGCAAACGATGGGTATAGCGGGACTAATAAGTGACAATGTGCGGGAGTCAGTAGACAAATTTCCAGGGCTTGGTGATGTACCTTTACTTGGTGCTTTGTTTCGTAGTCAGGAATTTAGATCGGGTCAGACGGAACTGGTTATTTTTGTAACCCCTCATCTGGCTAAACCTATATCCCCAAGCCGTGTGGTATTACCGACGGACAGTTTTGTGCCTGCGAATGATACAGACTTCTTTATCCGTGGAAGAATGGAAGCACCAACCTCAAGCTTGAATGAAAAACAAAAAAATACTCATGGTGGCATGATCGGTGATTTCGGACATGATCTGCAAGGGGAATGATATGAATAGATTTTTAAATTTGAAATGTCTCAGTTTTTTATTTCGAGCTTTTTTGATCGTAACAATTCTTAATGGATGTAGCACAGCAAGTACTGATCCGGTCAGAGTTGAAAGCGATTTTGGAAACTCAGTCAAGAACATGGTTGATGCTCAGATAATTGATCATGATGCAGCAAATACACTCGTTGTGGAACCTGTGATTGGAATAGATGGTATCAGTGCAGAAAAAATATTGTTAGATCATCGCTCTGTAGAATCTAACGCTGAAGAAGTGGACGAACCAATAGATTTAGATATTGAATAGCTATGTAAATTAGTTTTCTGGCAAAGGATTGCTGAAATGAAAAAATTAACTCTTAAGAAGGATCAGCGAGGTGCCGTCTTGGTACTGTTTATGGCTGGTGCTGTTGTGATACTTGGAATGGCTGGTATGGCTATGGACATGGGTCACGTCTATCTAAATAAAACCCGACTACAAAATGCCCTTGATGCGTCTGCATTGAGTGGCGCAAAAACCATCAATGAAGGCTCAAGCATAGCGCAAGCGAGAGGAGATGCGTTAAGCACTTTTAATGAGCACCTTGAGGGAGAGTTTGCTGAGGCGAACCTTGATCCTGTCTTTGAATTTTCTCAAACACTTGTTCCGTTTGTCGCTGGAGCCGTAGAGTCTGAAGCTAAATATATTCGCGCAAGGGTAGATAATTTTAGTGTTGGTATCGGGCTTGCCCGTTTACTTCCGGGAGTTGGCAATAACCAAAATGTCAATGGCACAGCTGTCGCCGGACCTAGCCCACCTTTAGGAACAGGTGGCGGAGAGATATGTGACATTGCTCCTTTACTGATGTGTGGTGATCCTGCCGACACGGACTGTAGCGATGGCGAATGTTACGGATATGGACTTGGGGCTGAAGAAGAAATTGTTCTCAAGACACATGCTGGTAACCAGAAAAAAGGTTGGGAGGTAGGCCCAGGGAACTTTCAATTACTTGAACTTGGTTGTGGTCCTGGTGGTAGCTGCATTCGTGAAGAACTGGCGGGTGGTTATTCGGGCTGTGCAACGCCGGGTGATACGGTGACTACTAAGCCAGGAAATACTGTAGGTCCAGTTGCTCAGGGTTTTAATACACGGTTTGGTACATATACCGGAGGAATGTCGTCTGCTGAATACCCTTCCGATACGGTGACAGTAACGAGTAATGGGGGAAATGATATTTGGTACGACGACTATATGCATAAACAACGAAATGGGATTTTCGATGAAGCACTTATATCAGATGGCGGTATTGGTGTTCCGATGCGACGAATATTGACAGTACCCATTGGCAATTGTACTGGAACGTCAAACGGCAGAGGTGAGGTTTCTGTTCTAGGTTTTGGTTGTTTTTATATGACCAGAAAAGCGAGTCACAGCGGTAAAACCCAAAATATATATGGGCAATTTATTGAAAGTTGTAATGCCGATGGGACTATAGGTGAAGATCCGACGGGCCCTGGAATTGGGCCACATTTATATAAAGTGATTCTTTATAAAGATCCTGATTCGGTGGCATCATGAAAAAGATAATGCTAACAAAAGATCAACATGGTTTAGCGGTGATTGAGTTTGCACTTGTCTTACCAATTTTGGTTGTATTGTTACTTGCGACAGCGGAATTTAGTCGAGCTTTTTACCAATACAATACTTTAACGAAAGCGATTCGTGATGGGGCTCGTTATTTATCTGATAATTCATTGAATGGAGCCGGTGTCATTGAGCTAAATGGATCAATGACATCGACAACAAAGAACCTGGTGGTATTTGGTAATAGTCTTGGAAATGGAGCTCCTTTACTAGAGGACTTATCGGTCAACGATATCACAATTACACCCCTAAACAGTATGCATGTAAAGGTTGCTGCCAGTTATACCTATAAACCCATTTTTGCTGCAGGGATCCCCTCTTTTGGTTTAGGGTCACAAACTTATAATACCGATTTTACTTTAGAATCATCAACGACGGTGAGAGCGCTATGATAAGACATCAGCGTGGTACGACAACGGTAGAATTTGCCATTCTTGGTTCTGTTTTGTTTATTCTGATTTTTGGTGTCATAGAGATCGGAAGAGCATTTTTTGTCTGGAACAGTATCGGTGAAGTAACTCGGAGAGGAGCACGTCTTGCGGCAGTCTGTCCAGTAAACCATGGATCAATCTCAAAGGTGTCGATGTTTAATGCACCCAATGGCGGATCGGAAAGTGCAATCTTTAACGGTTTGACAGATTCAAATATAGATCTTCAATATCTTGATGAGGCCGGAAATACAACAAATACATTCACGGCCATAAAATCTGTGCGTGTTGGGATCACTGGTTATCAACATAGATTATTGATCCCGTTTTTCGACATGTCGATAACCGTACCTGACTTCAGTACAACGATTCCTGCCGAGAGCCTGGGTTATATTCCTGAACTTGGGGAAAGGCAATGCTTTGGAAGTTGATCAAAGTAAAAGCTAAATAAAAAAAACTAATAGATTATTGTGATCTGCCGATACATCAGATTATGGAAGATAGTACATACATATTGATATCCGGTAGAAATCGAGATGATATTGATCTAGTTGGCCGAAACCTTGCTAATCGAGATGATTTTGATGTAAAAATTCGACATTTGACAGGTGGTTTACCTGATCCTTTATTTGGACTAAAGCCATTGCCAGATATCCTGGTGATGATTCTGAGTGAAAACTGGCAACTGGATCTTGAGTTAATTTACGCACGCCCAGAAACTGAATCAACTCAGATCATCGTAGTAGGAAATGAAGAAAATCCTCAAATGATGCGGATGGCTATGCAGGCTGGGGTTAGAGATTATTTCTCACACCCAATTCCCAAAGATGAGTTTTTACTCTGTATAGAAAGGATCGCTAGAAGTAATCATAAAAAATCTGTTAGCCAGACAATTCCGCAAGCTGCAGATGGCGCAATAACCGCTGTGATCAATTCCAGTGGTGGCTCCGGTTCTTCACTTATTTCGGCTAACCTTGCCCATATTATGGTAACTAAATTAAATCAACATGCAGCATTATTGGACATGGATTTACAATTTGGTTCTTTACCGTCACATCTGAATCTTGAACCAAAAGAGAGTTTGATTGATGCACTATTAAAAGTGAATGAGATGGATGCTTTAGCATTAGAGGGATATATGGCTAAACACTCAAGCGGCCTGCATTTACTGGCATCAAAATTTGTACATATGCCTCAACCATGGACGGTTTCTACTTCGCATTTAATGCAACTACTGAAGTTAGTTAGAGGGTCTTATGAACAAATAGTAATTGATCTACCTCGCGTGATTGATCCTTTTACTAATACAATTCTTGAAGAGGCTGACAATATACTAATTGTTCTTGAACAGAGAATTACGCATATCAATAGTACAAATCGTATGCTGCGTATCCTGACTAAGGAATTGGCTATCCCAACGAAACGAATTCACCTGGTTATGAATCGTTTTGACAAAAAAATCCCATTAGTAGTCAATGATGTGAGCGAGGCATTGGATATCGATTCAGTATTCGTTATACCTAACGATTACGAACGAGTACTAGAAGCGGTCAATATGGGAGTGCCTCTTTCACAAACTGCAAAAAATACCCCGATTGTATATGCATTAAATGAAATTGCAGAAGCCTTTACGGGTCAGGAAAAAATTGAGAAAAAAGGTTTTTTCAAGAAGGCTTTTTCCCAATTAATTCCAGCATGAATAATTGATGATCAAAAATAAAGCCTGATTTTCCGGAAGGTAATACATGGAAGTATTCAAAAAGAAGACCAAGATCGTAGCACCCGAGCAAGCGCTAAAGATTGAACCTGATATAAGCGCAGTTTTTGAGCAAAAGGAAAAGCAGTCCAGAAATGATCAAGTTATTCTGGAGCAGGAGTGGCGCGATAAAATACATGAAAAATTATTAAAAGTTATTGATCTATCTTTGCTGAGTGATCTGGATGAATCACAGGCGAAGATTGAAGTTCATGATATATCTCAACGGCTCATGAATGAAGAGTCTGCTCCGCTTCCAGCCAGTTCTCGCCAACGAGTGATTAAACAAGTAGAAGATGAAGTTCTTGGTTTGGGGCCACTTGAACCATTACTGGAAGACCCTTCCATAGCAGATATTCTTATCAACAGAAGTGATTCGGTTTATGTGGAACGTGCAGGGAAAATGGAGCTTACACAAGTTCGTTTTCGAGATGACGCTCATTTAATGAACATTATTGATCGCATTGTTTCAAATGTTGGAAGACGAGTAGATGAGTCCTCTCCAATGGTTGATGCGAGACTAAAAGACGGTTCCCGAGTCAATGCGATTATTCCCCCACTTGCTATTGACGGTCCATCTATGTCGATTCGACGATTTACTGTAGACAAACTTCAAGCAGAAGATCTGGTAAGAATAGGTAGCATTACGCCGATGATGGCGGATGTTCTTCGAGCCATCATACAAGGTCGCCTTAATGTCATCATCTCGGGTGGAACAGGTAGTGGTAAAACGACAATGTTGAATGTGTTGTCCAGTTTTATTCCGATTACTGATCGGATTATTACGATAGAAGATTCTGCTGAATTACAACTTCAACAACCTCATGTTTTGAGGCTGGAAACACGACCAGCAAATATTGAAGGTAAAGGAGAAATTAATCAGAGAGATCTGGTTAAAAATAGTTTGCGTATGCGGCCTGATCGCGTAGTTATCGGTGAAGTCCGTGGAGGAGAAGCATTGGATATGCTGCAAGCGATGAATACAGGACATGATGGCTCACTTGCTACGCTACACGCAAATAATCCGCGTGATGCATTAACGCGTCTTGAAACCATGGTGTTGATGGCGGGCCTTTCTATGCCGATGAAAGCAATGCGAGCACAAATTGCATCAGCGGTTGATGTCGTCATTCAGGTGGAAAGAATGGAAGATGGGAAACGCAGGGTTGTTAGTGTTCAAGAAATTCAGGGAATGGAAGGTGATGTGATCACAATGATGGAGCTGTATAAGTTTGAGCGTAAAGGACTTGATGCTGACGGAAATGTTTTAGGTGAAATTAAAACGACAGGTATGGTACCTAAGTTTCAGGAACACTTACGTCAAAGAGGAATGGAACTTGATTTTGCTTTGTTTGATCCTACTTTTTCAGGATGCGAAGTGAATGCCTGATTTATTAGTCGAAATAATGTCTAACGACACCGCCGCGTTTCTAGGAATGGTATTCCTGGCCGTTTTTCTCTTGTCGAGAGCGTTGATGGTACCGACATTTGGGACAGAAGCTCAAGCTGCCAAGAAACTTCGAAAACGAGTCAAAGAAGTTATCGAGCCTGATGACCCAACAGCACCTTCATTACTTCGGGCCGCACATCTTCAAGATAAATCAGATTTTGAATTATTCCTCGATAAATTACCCGGAATGGCGTCACTAGAGCGAATTTTACTTCAAGCTGGCAAAGAAACGCCTGTTTATAAAGTTGTGATGCTTTCTATAATGTTGGCCTTGGTGACAGGTAGTATTGCCTGGTTTGGACAAGCAGGAATATGGGGAACATTAATTGCGGGTTTAATTTCCGCAATGTTACCTATTTGGAAGCTAAGCCTTGAGCGTGATAAGCGATTAGAGAAGTTTGAAGAGCAGTTACCCGACGCTATCGATGTGATGGGAAGAGCACTACAAGCAGGACACCCATTTTCAGATGCTATGAATCTTGTTGCTGAAGAGATGAAAGATCCAATTGCAAAGGAATTCCATACTACTTTTTCTGATATGAATTATGGAATGACACCAAAAAGAGCATTTTATAATATGCTTGAACGTGTTCCGAGTGTAAGCCTTATGGCGCTTGTTACAGCGATTTTGATACAACGTGAAACTGGTGGGAATTTAGCAGAAGTTCTAGGTAAGATTGCTGGCGTTATTCGAGACCGATTTAGATTCCAGAGAAAAGTACTTTCACTCTCGGCAGAAGCAAGGCTTTCAGCCTGGATCCTCGCACTTATTCCATTTGCCCTGGCCGCGATAATGATGATTGCTTCACCGCAATATTTACCGATGTTGAAAGACGATCCTCAAGGACGCGATTTGATCATATTTGGTTTCGGTTCAATCATTGCGGGTGTTTTCTGGATGCGAAAATTGATTCGTATAAAGGTATAGCCGAACGTTTAAAATGGAATATCTATTAGAAATATCAACCAGGATAATGGGTGAGAAAGAAAATGCTCGCATATTCTTAGCGTTGGTATTTGGTGTTGTCTCGGTGTTGTTTTTGATGGGCTTGTTTTTTGTTATTTCAGGCCTGAAAAACCCTTTGGACAAACGACTAGACTCGATCAAAAATACACAGGGTAATGACACATCAAAAAATGATCCTGGAATGATAGCAAAAGCTGTCGGACCAATGCAGTCTTATGTCCTCCCAGGTAAGGAAGTAGAAAAATCAAAAATGGAAGCCAAACTGCTACAGGCAGGATATCGATCTTCCAGTGCGGTCAAAACATTTTATGGAGTCAAGCTTATCCTCGCACTGTTTTTTGGTGGTGCGACTTTGTTAATCGCGACACTCTTTCCTAAATTTACGGTGATTGAAGTAGTTTATGGTGTGCTTGCGGCTAGCTTTATTGGCGTTACGTTGCCCAATATTGTCCTTAAAAGCAAAATAGAAAAACGACATCTTGCCATTATGAATGGCTTTCCAGATGCTTTAGATCTGTTAGTAATATGTACAGAAGCTGGTTTGGGTTTAAACGCAGCGTTGCAGCGTGTTGCGGATGAACTTGGGATCAGTTATCCGGAGCTAATGGAAGAGTTGGAAATAGTTAATGCTGAAATCCGCATGGGGGTAGATCGCGTTGCTGCTCTAAGAGGACTTGCAGATCGCACGGGCATTGAGGAAATTCGAGGGCTGGTTACCTTGCTGACTCAAAGTCTGAGATTTGGAACCAGTATTGCGGAAACGTTACGCATTTATTCTGAAGAGTTCAGGGACAAGCGAGCACAAAAAGCGGAAGAAGAAGCTGCTAAAATTGCAACAAAAATGATCTTCCCATTAGTTTTTTGTATGTTCCCAGCATTCTTCATTGTTGCTATTGGTCCGGCGATATTAGGTGTTATAAGAGCCTTAAAGGGGTAAAATTCAGAATTCTATCTATGGCTTTATTGTTGGAATTCTATGCTTCGAAATAATATTTTCACTGTTTTTTTTAGTTGTATGATTATTGTTGGGTGTGCTTCGGTATCACCTGAAAATAATGTTACTGTTTCTGAAGGGATACAAGGAACCAAAGCACAATACGCAGTCGAGCAGGCAAATATAGAATATAAAGCAGGTAATATAGATCAAGCACTGATTGGATACGTTTCTGCACTTGAGTTTGATGGTAAAAATACTGAGGCACTTTATAAGATTGGGCTAATCCAGAACTCCAGGGGCAACTATAAACAAGCCGAGAAAGCCTACCGTAAATTAGTTAATCTAGACGGCCAGCATCTTGGTGCAAGAGAGGGGTTGGGGCTGTTATTGCTTCGGGGAAACTCATTTGCTGAAGCGAAAAAACATTTGGAAATTGTATATGCTCTGGAATCACATCGTTGGAGAACGAATAATGGTTTGGGAGTTATAGCCGATCAAGAACAGAATTTTGAATTGGCTGAAAACTTATATCAGGCTGCTCTCAAATCTCAACCCAACTCCCCAGCAATACTTACAAATCTTGGTTATTCTTATTATAAAGCAAACGATCTTGAACGGGCAGAGACGTATTTTTTCAGGGCGATAAAATATGATCCGAAATATCAAAGAGCCTGGTCTAACTTAGGTCTGATGTACGCAAAACAAAAACAATATAACAAGTCGATCAAGGCGTTTGAGAAAGTAATGAACACAGCAAATGCAGTCAACAATGTAGGTTATATCTGCATGGAAGATGGGAATTATGTTTTGGCTCAGAACTACTTCAAGGAAGCGATCAGATTATCCTCAACGCATTTTCCAGAAGCTAATAATAATTTGAAAGAAGTGCGAAGAAGAGCAGCTCTTGAATAATTAATCTCAAGAATTTCTATCTACGGCAAATTCGGCCAGGGTAGTCAGTGCCGCTTTATAAGGCGATGGTGGTAAATCTTTTAAGCTTTCAATTGCTTTTTCAGACTCTAATCTTGCACAGTCCGTTGTATAGGCTAACGCACCAGTATCTTCGATTGCGCTCATAACCTTTTCAATTTGATCCCGACCACCAGTTTCAATGGCTTTTTTGATCAATTTACTTTGCGAGCTGGTTCCATTCCACATCGCGTAAAGTAGCGGTAATGTCGGTTTTCCTTCTGCCAGGTCATCACCCACATTCTTGCCTAATTCGTCTACATCTGAACTATAGTCGAGCACATCATCAATCAACTGAAATGCTGTGCCTAGATGGCGGCCATAACGTGCTGCATCTTCTTCACGTTTTTTGTTTGAGTCGCTAACTACTGCTCCGAGTCGAGTTGCTGCCTCAAATAATTTAGCTGTTTTATGGCGGATCGTCTCAAGATAGCGTTGTTCCGTGGTTTCGGGGTCATTGCAATTGATCAATTGCATGACTTCACCTTCTGCAATGGTATTTGTTGTATTTGCAAGTACTGACATGACCTGCATATTTTTCATACTAACCATCATTTGAAATGAACGTGAATAAAGGAAATCTCCAACCAGCACACTGGCCTCATTTCCCCAAATTTCATTGGCTGTTTTTCGGCCACGTCGCATAGCCGAATCATCGACTACATCATCATGTAGTAGTGTGGCGGTGTGAATAAATTCGATGATTGCAGCGATATTGAGATGATCAGTACCATGATAACCATGCACACGAGCACTCAATAGAGCCAAAATGGGTCGTAAGCGTTTTCCACCACTATTAACTATGTAATGACCTAGCTGGTTTATCAGCGCAACTTCAGAATAAAGGCTCTCATGAATAAGCCGATTGACGCTATTCATGTCATCTGCAATTAGATCATGAATGTCGTCTATCGTTTTTATCTCAACTTGTCCGTGAAGTGGTATTAAGCTCATAATATGTTCCATTCTGCCAAGATGTTGGATGACATGCCAACCTTTTGCACTTTTTTGTCATTGATTGGCCTCGTTACCTTGTAACAGAAGCGTTTATTCCGTAAAATCATCCGGCTTTGATTTAGACATTACATTTCAGTTTGGAGTTGGTTCGCATGTACGCAGTAATAAAAACGGGTGGTAAACAATATAAGGTCAGCGAAGGGGATATCCTCCGCGTTGAAAAACTGGATGCTGAAGAAGGCGCCACTGTTGAACTGGATGATGTTTTGATGCTCGGTAACGAGAGTGACATTCAGGTTGGAGCGCCGATGATAGAAGGTGCACATGTTTCAGCGACAGTGAAATCACAAGGTCGTGGTAAAAAAGTTACTATTATCAAATTTAAAAGACGAAAGCATCATCGAAAGCAGATGGGACATCGTCAGTCTTTCACCGAACTTGAAATTACCGGAATTTCAGCAACAGGTGGTAAAAAGAAAGCGACTCCAGCAAAAGCGGCTGCAACTAAGAAAAAAGAATCTAAAGAAGCAGCTCCTAAAACAGCTGCTCCTAAAGAATCAACAGCAACAGCGAGCTTCCTGAGCGCGCCAGATGGTGATGCAGATGATTTGAAATTGATTTCAGGTGTTGGTCCGAAACTTGAAGAAAAACTGAATGAGCTTGGTATCTACCATTTCCGACAGATTGCTAACTTCTCTGCTGAAGACATCGTAAAAGTTGATGATGGTTTAAGCTTCAAAGGTCGAGTAGAACGTGATGACTGGCTAGGGCAGGCTAAAATTCTGGCCGATGGTGGCGAAACTGAATTCAGTAAGAAAAAGAAATAATTTTAGAGGATAGTTAAATGGCTCATAAGAAAGCAGGTGGTAGTACTCGTAACGGTCGCGATTCAGAGTCGAAACGACTTGGTGTAAAACGCTACGGTGGAGAAATGGTTAAAGCCGGTAATATTCTGATCAGACAACGTGGAACACGTGTTCATCCTGGAGTAAACGTAGGGATAGGCCGAGACCACACGATTTTTGCTAAGGAAGATGGAACAGTAAAGTTTGAAGTTAAAGGTATCAAGAACCGTACTTTTATCAGTGTGACACCGGCTTCTGCATAAGCGGTTCTCAAAAATCTGTACATGGAAACCCCGTCTTGTACGGGGTTTTTTTTTGCCATTCAAATAACTTAAGATCATTCAATGAAATTTGTAGATGAAGCGACAATTCGAGTAGAGGCTGGAAAAGGAGGTCATGGCTGTCTGAGTTTTCGTCGAGAAAAAAATATTCCTTTCGGCGGGCCAGATGGGGGGGACGGCGGCGATGGCGGCAGTGTCTATCTACAAGTTGATGAAGGTTTGAACACCCTGGTAGATTTTCGCCATGCACGTTTGTTCAGAGCCGGAACAGGTCAATCAGGGATGGGGCAACAACGCTATGGTAAAAAGGGTTTAGATAAAACGATCAAAGTCCCATTGGGTACGCTGGTGTATGAGCAAAATACTGGGGAATTGATCGGTGATTTGACTGAGCCTGATCAGATCTTACTTGTTGCTCAAGGTGGCACACACGGTTTAGGTAATATTCACTTTAAAAGTAGTACAAATCGTGCACCTCGTCAGATTACAAAAGGGACAGAAGGTGAAGATCGAGATTTGCGTCTTGAGATGCAATTACTGGCTGATGTTGGGTTGGCGGGTCTACCTAATGCAGGTAAATCAACGTTGATCACAGCTGTGTCAGCAGCAAGACCAAAGGTTGCGGATTATCCATTTACTACCTTACATCCAAATCTTGGGGTCGTGTCGGTAGGTGTGTCAGAAAGTTTTGTGATCGCAGATATTCCAGGACTGATCGAAGGTGCCGCGGAAGGTGCAGGCTTGGGTATACAATTTCTGAAACATCTGAGCCGAACGCGTTTATTACTACATATTGTTGATATTGCCTCTGCTGAATCAGGAAATGATCCGGTAGAAGATATCCGTACGATCGAAAAAGAATTAGAGAAATATGGCAGTGAGTTGCTCGACAAAGAGCGTTGGCTGGTGTTGAATAAGACCGATCTTATGCTAGATGATGAACGAAAAATATTAAGCAAAGAAATTATTGATCAACTTAATTGGACGTCACCCGTGTTTAATGTTTCTGCGGTGTCTGGTGATGGCTGCAAGGATCTAATGAATAAAATAAATGTAAGGTTGAACGAAATAGAGCAAGAAAAAAGAGAAGCATCAGAATAGTTAAACCAGCATAAAATAATCACATATATAATTTATAGATGTAATCGACATGGCCGTAAGTTCCCGACAAGATCTTTCTAAAACACGCCGCTGGGTGATCAAGATCGGCAGTGCGCTTGCGACTAATGATGGCAGCGGTTTGCGCCTGGAATCTATAGATAAATGGGTGTCTCAAGCTGTCGAGCAAATCAAAAAAGGCACAGAAGTTATTTTCGTCACCTCTGGTTCCGTGGCTGAAGGAATTTCTCGTTTAGGCATGGAAGGCAGACCGACTTCACTACATGAATTACAGGCAGCGGCGGCAGTCGGCCAAATGGGTCTGGTTCAAGCCTATGAAACCTGTTTTCAACGGTACAATATAAAAACTGCACAAGTATTATTAACGCATCTCGATCTGGCACATCGCAAACGCTATCTCAATGCACGTAGCACTTTAAAAACATTAATCGATTTGAAAGTGGTGCCAGTTGTTAATGAAAATGACACTGTCGCGACCGATGAAATTCGCTTTGGTGATAACGATACTTTAGCTGCTTTAGTTGCAAATATTATTGATGCTGATCTACTGGTAATTTTGACCGATCAACAAGGGTTATATAGTACTGATCCACGATCAAATCCGGATGCTTATTTGATTTCTGAAGGTAAAGCCGGAGATCCAGAACTCGAAGTGATGGCAGGAGAGGGTGGAAAATTAGGCCGTGGAGGCATGCGTACCAAACTTACCGCAGCATCACATGCGGCCAATTCAGGTACCGCAACAATAATTGCCTCAGGTAATGAAGATCAAATTCTCGAAAAAATCGCCAATGGTAAAGAGGTTGGAACGTTACTCTTACCTGATCAAGAACCGATTATTGCAAGAAAACGTTGGTTAGCTGGTGGCTTGCAAGTTAAAGGAAAATTGATCTTAGACGATGGTGCGGTGAAAGTTTTGCAAGAAAAAGGACGAAGCTTATTGGCTGTCGGCGTAAAAGAAATTGAAGGTAATTTTGATCGTGGTGAATTAGTTATCTGTATTTCATCTTCCGGAGACGAGATCGCAAGAGGAATGAGTAATTACTCCGCAGTAGAGACAAAGAAAATTATTGGAAAACCCAGTGAACAGTTTGATGCTATCTTAGGTTATTGCGGAGATTCAGAATTGATCCATCGCGATAATATGGTGGTTGACTAGTTAAGGTTAATCTTGCTTACCAATGTATAAATACTAAATAGCCAGACATAAAAAATCCCCGACTCATTACAAGTAGGGGATTTTTGTAGAACCTTATAGACTTTGTAGCTTGGCGCTAAGACGACTTTTATGTCGAGCAGCTTTATTTTTGTGAATCAAGCCTTTATTCGCCATGCGATCAATAACAGGAACGGCTTCTTTATAAGCGGTTTCTGCTGATGCTTTGTCATTTGAGTCTATTGCATATAATACTTTCTTAAGAACAGTACGAAATCTTGAACGCTGCGCAGAGTTTCTCGCATAATGCGTATCGGCTTGTCGGGCGCGTTTTCTGGCTTGTGCTGAGTTTGCCAAGGTAATAAATCTCCTAATCTGAAACTGGGAAGCCCTGCTGGGCGTAAAAACGCGTAACTATGCGTATTTTGGACACATTTGTCAATCTCTATGAATGGAATCCCTTATTAATTCGTGAACAAGTTTATGAAGGTTATAATTCCCCAGCTTTTCGTTACGAATTTCGGCAACTGCTCCTGCGTTGCTCTACCTCCTGCATCCATGCAGTCGTTGCTTATAGAGCCACTATTTGCTCTAATCCGCGCCTCAATCAGGAGAATTTTACCACTTCATAACGTATGTTCAGAATTAATAAGAGATTCCACATTGTTTCGCCACTTTTCGAATGCATGATTATTAGATGAGTCGCAAACTACTTCATTCTACCGCCATTGTTGGCGCGATGACGATGATATCAAGGGTTCTTGGTCTGGTTCGGGATCGTGTCATTGCGCAGTATTTTGGTGCAGGCGTCGGTGCAGATGCTTTTTTCGTTGCGTTTAAAATACCCAATTTTCTACGTCGTTTATTTGCTGAAGGTGCTTTTTCGCAAGCATTTGTACCGATCCTTTCGGAATACCGATCACAAAAATCACATGATGAGACACGATCCTTAATCAACAATGTCGCTGGAACCTTAGGCTTAGTAGTTACCATTATTACGATTTTAGGTGTACTCGGCGCGCCGGTTTTGATCACCATTTTTGCTCCCGGGTTTCTTGATAACTCCGAAAAATTTGATCTTACCGTTTCATTATTACGGGTAACTTTCCCATACATTTTATTTATTTCGTTAACCGCACTCGCCGCCGGCGTACTCAATACTTATAAGCATTTCGCTGGACCTGCTTTAACGCCGGTCTTTTTAAATTTGTCTATCATTGGCGCATCAATCTGGTTGGCACCAATGTTAGATCAACCGATCACAGCATTAGCTTGGGGTGTTTTTATTGGTGGGGTTATTCAGCTTTTATTCCAATTTCCTTTTTTGCGAAAATTAAGATTAATTCCACGACCAAGTTTCAAGCGTAAAGATGAAGGCGTGAGACGAATTCTTAAATTGATGGGGCCTGCGATTTTTGGTGTATCGGTCTCTCAGATCAATTTATTATTCGATACCTTAATCGCTTCGTTTTTGATCACCGGAAGTGTCTCGTGGCTTTACTATGCAGATCGAATGTTAGAGTTTCCGCTTGGTGTTTTTGGAATTGCACTCGGTGTTGTGATCCTTCCGAACTTATCTGAAAAACATGCGCAGGGTTCAACAGAGAGTTTTTCCAAAATACTCGACTGGGCATTTCGATGGGTTTTGATCATTGGGTTTCCGGCAATGTTGGGTCTGGCATTATTGGCTGAACCGATACTTTGCACTTTGTTTCAATACGGCGAATTTTCTGAGCAAGATGTCGCGTTATCCAGCAAAGCTTTGGTTGCCTACTCGTTTGGGTTGCTAGGTTTTATCTTAATTAAAGTCCTCGCGCCGGGTTATTACTCACGACAAGATACAAAAACACCCGTACGAATTGGAATTATCGCCATGGTTTCGAATATGATCTTAAACGTGATCTTTGTCTTTCCATTAGCACACGCGGGTCTTGCCTTAGCGACTTCCATCTCGGCATTTATTAATGCCGGTTTGCTTTATCGAGGCTTGCGCAAACAAGGTGTTTATCAACCAGAATCAGGTTGGATGACGGTTTTGATCAAAGTTGGAATTGCTGGGAGTTTGATGACGCTAGCTCTTTTGTTCTATGTACCAGAATTATCCCAATGGTCGCAATGGACAGGGTTGCAACGTGCCGCGCAACTTGGTAAATGGATCAGTATTGGTGGTGCTATTTATGCGGGAACGTTATTCTTGCTTGGGGTTCGATGGCGAGATCTGAACTTGTCGACTTGAACTTGAAGGAACAGTTTTTTGAAAAAGCATAAGTATTAAAATTAATGGAAATGTGAGGTTGACGGGCTTCGTTCTTGAGATTCTTCCTCCTGAGGTCGTCAGAATGACTATTTTACGCTGTCATCCTGAGCTGAGCTACTGCGAAGGATCTCCGTATCAAAGCCTCAGACCTGGAAGCTAACCAAGTGAAATAATAAGCTAATCTGTTTTATTATGACTTGAACTTAAAGATTTAAACCGCTTCTAATAGTCACCGTATACAAAGGCATAACGTAGCAGGGAGAAAAGTAATGTATCAAAAAAGAATTTTACCAATATTATTAATGAGTTTCCTTTCATTCGTGATGGTTTCAACAGTCATGGCTGGAGAATTTGATCTCAACATGAAAATGAAAAAGCTCGATGGTGAAAATGGCAGTCTTCAAGAACATGTCGGCAAAGGCAAATGGACATTAGTCATGTTTTGGGAAACAACCTGTAGTATCTGCAAACAACAAGAGCCGGAATACGCCAAGTTTCATGCCGATCATAAAGATAAAGATGCAGAAGTCGTCGCGATTTCGATTGATGGAATGGATCAAGTTGATTTGATCAAAAACTACAAGCAGCAAAATTCATTACCGTATCCCGTTATGGTTACCGACAAACCAGAAATCCGAGAAAAGTTTCTTGCCGCAACAGACGAACAATTTCGTGGAACACCAACCTATTTATTGTTCTCACCAGAAGGTGAACTTAAAGCGGCGCAACCGGGTATGTTGCCAGCGACTTCGGTTGAAAAATATATTGCAGCTCAGTCTGAGTAGCCTTAGAGAGATTAAGCAATCAAGCTGGTTGACCCTTGATTTTTTTTAATCGGAGATGGAAACTTTGAGACTTCTTGTATTAGTACTTATAGCCACATTTCTATCAGGGTGTGGAGATTTTAGA
This sequence comes from Gammaproteobacteria bacterium, assembly GCA_045110495.1. Lineage (GTDB taxonomy): Bacteria > Pseudomonadota > Gammaproteobacteria > CAJXQU01 > CAJXQU01 > CAJXQU01. The sequence continues at coordinate 478 of JBGCGE010000028.1, read as the reverse complement.
AAGCCTTTAGGGAATGATTATTTCTGGCTTCGTACTAATTACTACAATCAAGTAATATTCAGAAATATACAACATGAACCCTATCGAAAAACTGAGTTTGTAATTGATTCAAAGGTAATTGATGTGGAAGTTCATGGGAAATATATAGTCGCTTTTCGAGAGGAAATTGATCCTGAATTTTATGATGGTTTAGGAACAATCGCGACAGGCTACGGGTACCATGTTATAAATATGGATAATAACGAAGTCATTAGAGCTTTGTCATTATCAGAAATTGTAGAATTGTCTACTAAAAAAGGCTTTCCATTGACAGATTCAATGAAAAAATGGAATTAAATGGGGGCACTATTCTTTTACCTAGCTCATCTAATCTACAGAAGTAAAAGTTCCTCCGCATAGTTTCTTGTCGAATGATCTAACGTTTGATCTGAATTTTCATTCGTATTTTCCTCTCAATTATCAATACTCTGCACGAATG
>JBGCGE010000027.1:0-7577 GCA_045110495.1 Gammaproteobacteria bacterium | reverse complement strand
AATGGATGCCGATTATCTTCAGCGATTAAGTGAAACTTATGTGCGATTTTTCTATCATTATAAAAAAGCACCATTACTGATCATAAATACAACCGAAGTAAATTTTGCCGAAGGTGAAGAAGATTTTGCTATGCTACTCTCACAAATCGGGGAATTACCCAGAGGCGTGACCTACTTTAATCAAATGACGAACCAGACATGAAGAAAATATCTCCAAAAACACAACAAAAACGATCTCCAAAGATCTCTGTCACGCGATTACGTCAAATGAAGAAAGAAGGGGAGAAAATCGCCGTTCTGACATCTTATGATGCGACTTTTTCAGTGCTATTGGATGACGCCGGAATCGATGTTCAGTTAGTCGGCGATTCTCTTGGCATGGTCATCCATGGCCAGGATTCCACCGTCTCTGTCACGCTGGAAGATATGATCTACCATTCCTCGATTGTCAGTCAGACAAATAAGCGAAGTTTGATCATCGCCGATATGCCGTTTATGAGTTATGCCACACCTGAGCAAGCAATGACAAATGCCGCGAGATTAATGAGTGAAGGCGGGGCAGAAGTGATCAAAATGGAAGGTGGTGCATGGTTAGAAGAAACCATCACTTTACTTAGCTCACGAGGAATTCCTGTTTGCGCTCATTTAGGTTTATTACCTCAGTCGGTACATAAACTAGGTGGTTATCGTGTTCAAGGACGCGATAAAGCGAGCGCAAAACAGATCCTGAAAGATGCAAAAACTCTGGAAAAAGCCGGTGCTGAAATGATGGTTATCGAGCTTGTAACTCGAGAACTTGCAGCAGAAATAAGTCAGGCGGTTTCAATTCCCGTTATAGGAATTGGGGCAGGTGCGGATTGCGACGGCCAGGTGTTGGTTTTACATGACATGCTTGGAGTTGGTGGACGTTATATGAAAATGTGTAAAAACTTTATGGCTAATAGTGACAGTATCCAGGATGCGATCAAAAATTACGTAGACGAAGTCAAAGCAGGTACTTTCCCTGCTGAAGAACACGGATTCGACTAATGAATACTATTCACCACGTTGCTGAGCTCAGAAGTCAGATCAAAAAATGGCGCATGGACGGAGAAAGTATTTGCCTGGTTCCGACCATGGGAAACCTGCACGAAGGACATCTCGCCTTAGTCGACCGAGCCAAACAATTATCAGATCATGTCATCGCATCAATTTTTGTTAATCCAATGCAATTTATTCAAGGCGAAGATTTTGAAACTTATCCACGAACAATGGAACAAGATAGCCTCGCCTTATTTGAACGAGGAGTAAACACTTTATTCGCACCCGAAGTTGGTGAGGTTTATCCGGCAGGTTTGGAAAATCACACCGAAGTTTCCGTTCCTGCATTGGATGGTTTTCTCTGCGGCGCATCAAGACCCGGACATTTCAATGGTGTTGCGACGGTCGTTTCAAAATTGTTCAACCTGGTACAACCAGACACGGCCATCTTTGGCCAAAAAGATTATCAACAACTGCTCGTGATCAAACGCATGGTTCACGATTTATGTATTCCCATCGACATACAATCTTTACCGACGGTCAGAGAAGAAGATGGACTCGCACTCAGCTCGCGTAATGGTTATTTAAGTGAAACTGATCGGACAAAAGCACCGGTACTATATCAACAGCTTATTGAAATATCCGAGCAGATCAAAAATGGAAACAATAACTTTTTTGATCTGGAGAAAGTCGGTAATGAGAAGTTAAAACAACACGGTTTTGAGCCTGAATATTTAAGCGTCTATCGTCAAGATGATCTAACTATTGCAGATCAAAACCTTGATCAAAATCTCGTCATTCTTGTTGCTGCGCGACTTGGGACAACTCGTCTTATCGACAATATATTGGTATCTCGCTCATGACTATTGAAAAAGAAGCTACAAATAGCGCAAATACAGCAGCTGTTATTATCATCGGAAACGAAATTCTTTCTGGTCGAACGCAAGATATTAATCTTTCCTATATGGGAAAACGTTTCGATCAACTCGGCATAAATTTGGTCGAAGCACGTATAGTCCGCGATGTTCCAGAAGAGATCATTGAGGCGGTCAATCATTTAAGAAATGTTAGTAAGTATGTATTCACTACCGGTGGAATTGGTCCCACACATGATGATATTACCACTTACTGTATCGCGCAGGCTTTTGGCGTTGACGTTGAATTAAACCCAGATGCGGTAAAATGTGTGGCTAATGGCGATAAACCCGAACAGGTATCTGATGCTCGAATGAAAATGGCAAGAATCCCAGTCGGCGCAACATTAGTCGATAATCCCGTCAGCGGCGCGCCCGGTTATCGGCTTGAAAATGTCTATGTCTTCGCCGGCGTGCCCAACATCATGCAGGCCATGTTTGAAGGCGTTGCACATGAACTCATCGGCGGTGACCCTGTTATCACCAAAACCGTCAGTGCCCACATGCGCGAAAGCCAGATAGCGGAAGGATTAGATCAACTACAAAATGAATACCCAGATATCAGTATCGGAAGCTATCCTTTCTATAAAGAACAGCGCTTTGGTGTCAATGTTGTCACTCGCGGAACAGATGAAAACGAATTAGAAGAACTTGATCAGAAATTACGAGATTTGATAGCAGAATTAAGTAAAAGCTACTAGGAAGAATTACAAATTAATTTCTACTTTAACTTTGTAGATTTATTCCTCTAAGTCTTATTTCCATGGCTTGCTCTGAAACCATGAATTTTCTAGCCAAATCAGAAATAGCTCGATTACCAGACTGCCACTCTTGTTTTATTAAATGTTCTGGCATTAATAACATAGCCGCAAACCTATTTGCCTCGGTTTCATGTTCCTGTTGTATCTTGGAATTATTGTCTTGATGATCTTCATGAAATGATCGATACGCAAGATTATCAGAAATACCATCACCAATTAGATCATCATGGAGCATAAAGTGACCAATTTCGTGAGCAATAGTAAATCTTTTCCGATTAATTGAATGTGTAGAATTAACTTTAATACTGTACCCACGATTTTCTTTCTTAAGTAAGCCGGATATTTTGTCATCCATTCTTTCTTCCGTAATTAAATACCCAGGCTCTTGGCCAAATCCTCAATTTCAATCGGTAGGCTTTCCATATGATGCTCAATTTTGTGTAGCAAGCTATCACCCATAATTACTCTCCATCTTTCTTTTCTTCATCTATATTTTCAGCAAGGTCATTTACGTCGTCATCGCTAATTCTGGATTCAACTAACTTTTCACTTATCCTTATCTGCTCTAGTATCATCTTAGGAAGCACATCATTTTTCCAGTTTTCCATTAATCTTGTGACTAATTTTTCTGCTGAACTTTTTGCAACTATTTCGGCTCTCTCTCTTACAAATAAAAACCCAAAAACAGCAACTAATCCAAATGCAGCACCCAAAAAGCTAAAGCGATTGTGACCATATCTAAGCGTCCAATCTGAACAGCAACGTTTATAGCATCATAGTATGTATCACAATCATTTGTCTGATGATTACAATAATTTGTTGTCACAAGCTCTATAGGAATCGCGTCTTGCCACCACAATATGCTAATAACTATTATTGCTGCTAATGTTACAAATGTATTTGCATAAGCCAGTATATGATGTGTTTTTGCCACTATTTCCACCTAAAAACTTGAGTATATAGAGCGGCCATGCTCTTGGTTACTATAATTTGGGTGCCCGTCTTAAAAAATCAACTGCAGAAAGTATAGCACTACGAAACTTTTAGAGTTTATAGCTGATTGAGTCATTACATGTGAGTCTTAAATATGAAATGGTGCCGAGGGCGAGAATCGAACTCGCACTTCCGAAGAAACCGGATTTTGAATCCGGCGCGTCTACCAATTCCGCCACCCCGGCACAGGGCGGATTGTACATGCGCAACCAGTGCAATTCAAAGAGTAGTTACAATTCTGTATGGTAAAAGAACCGAAAATTTCCGGAGTTAGTCTGCTGCGGCTCTGATCAGTTTCTTAACCTCTTCTTTTGCCTGCATCGCCGCGTTTGGCGTCATTTCAAAGCGCAGGAAACCATTGATGAAATCGCTCGCTTTAGGATGACCTTGCTCTCTTGCATGATCCAACCAACCGTAAGACATTAGATTATCTTGTTCCATGCCTTTGCCCTGATAGGCCATCACGCCGAGATTATATTGCGCCGGGACGTGATCTTTTAACGCCGCTTTTGTATAGAGTTCTACCGCTTCGGTGTAATTCCGTTCTATCTGATACACCGCGGCCAGATGGGTTATTGCTTTTAGATCGTTTTGCTCGGCCAATGGAATTAATTGCTGCTTTGCATTCTCATATTCTCCGACAGCAAACGCCTCATAAGGATCCAGCTTTTCTGAGCAAGCGGTTGTACACAAGAAAAAAATTATAAGAATAGTTTTGTTCAGTTTCATCCTGGCTTCCCATCAACCCTTGGCATAATTAGTTTCGTTGCATAAATAAACAAGAATATTCCAAATGCGATTAGCCAATGTAATTGTGACCAGTTTATCCATAACGAGTAATTTGTTTCGTCAATAATCGGTAATATTACCCTGATTATCGCGCCAGAGAAAATGATCAAAAACATCCAGAATAAACCCGTAGTATGATCATGCAAGCTGCGTCCGGTATGCCCCAGGGTTACCCGTGACATCATGGCTAACGTCATAAAACCGATCCCGCCGTAAGTAAATGTGTGCACGGCCAAACTCGGTGAAAGCTCAGATATTCCTGCAAAAGTTTTGAGTAAAAACCCAAGGATCAAAAAACCATAAGCGACATATAAACTCCATAACAAAGGATGATTCCAAATCCCTTTTGTATGCCAGCCATATAACCTGAAACTATGCAGAAGAAATAAAATTCCTGCAAGAACAGTAACCAGGTTTCCATCCGGCATGCTGATTTCAGCCATCCAGAAAAATAAAAACAGAATGAGACTCAAGCGATCAATCCAGATCCTGTTTTTCAATGTCACAGGATATCCAACACCACGTTCAATAAAAAACGGTATCACTCTACGAGCAACCGTCAGCATCAACCCAATGATCAGATAGAGTCCAGAATAAAGTCCCATTCGCTCACCATCTTCAATGTGCCCCGATACACCTAGATAAAAAACCACGTGACTCGCTAACATAAGAATTACTTTTGCGAGCATGCCGAGATTTACCCAGTTCTTTGATTTAAAAATGGGTATAAACAATGCTATCGCGAGACCGATTAGAAATAAAATATCGAATGACGCTTGCCAGATAAAAAGATCAGAAAAACTGAGTATTCTCGCTACCAACCAACAAGCTAATAACAAACCCAAAGCGAAACCGTGCAGAGTTTTAATACCCGTCCAGTTCTGCGCCGCGGTTAATAAAAAGCCAGCAATAACGGCCATTGCATATCCAAAAATCATTTCGTGCGCATGCCAGATCACCGGAGATAAAAAACTTTGCGATTGACTGAATTGTCCGGAATAGATCTGCACCCAGACAAAAATTGAAATGGCAGCGTAAGCTGATCCAAATAAAAAGAATGGACGAAAACCAAGACCAAACAATGTTAATTTCATCCTGATATTATCCTTTAAGACTCCCAAACAAGCATGGCTTTTTTTCGTGTTTTCCCCCAACGATAATGTCCAATAATTCCTGTTGAGGCAATCACGCGATGACATGGAATGATGTAACTGATCGGGTTCGCGCCAACCGCACTTCCAACCGCTCTTGATGCTTTGGGGTTTTCAAGCTGCTTTGCAATCGCGCCGTAAGTACTCAGTTGTCCTGAAGGAATTTTTAATAAGGCTTTCCAGACATTGATTTGGAAATTTGTACCGACTGTGATCAGTGACAACTTTTCTCGTTGTGTGGAAAATATTTTCTCGACCATTTCTTTGGTTGTTTTTTGATCTTGTACTAAATCGGAGAAAATAAATTTCTGTTTGATTTCTACTAGCGCTTGATCAATATCAGCCTGCCTTTGTTTTTGATCAGGGAAAATTAAGTGACAAATCCCACGTTGCGTTGTGGCAAGAAAAACCTCTCCGAATTGTGAGTCGTGAACTCCATAATTTATCTGCAAACCTTGTCCCTTCGATTTGAATTCACCCGGCGTCATCGCTTCTAATGTCACAAAATGATCATGCAAACGTGCAGTACTGCTCAATCCTAAATCATGAGTTTTTTCCAGAAGCGTAGAATCTTCTAAGCGTTTTTTTGCATGTTCCACGGTCAACGCTTGCAAGAAACGTTTGGGTGAAACGCCTGCCCAACGACTGAACAAGCGCTGAAAGTGTTGGGGACTGAGATTGATCTGTTCAGCAATTTGATCAAGCGAAGGTTGATCTTTCACATGTTCTGAGATGTATTCGATCGCCGTTGCGACACGCTCATAATCTGATCGTTTATTATCTGTCATTGTTTATTTTATCTTGAACCATTTGGCCTTATTCATTTAACATCAGAATACGCTTACAAATTCATTTCTGCGATCCATTTCTTGCGCTTTTTCTCTGCTATGATCCGCCCCCATGAAACGTACCGATTTTACTTTTGATCTACCTGACGATTTGATCGCGCAAAAACCCGTGGCTCAACGAACCGCAAGTCGTTTGTTAGTGTTGGATAAAAGTAGCGGCGAAATAATAGATCAACAATTTTCATCAATAGTCGATTTACTGCAACCCGGCGATTTGTTGGTGATGAATGACACGCGTGTTATTCGTGCACGGTTGTTTGGACAAAAACAAACAGGCGGTAAAGTTGAAATTTTAATTGAACGATTGATCGATGAACACAATGCGCTGGCGCAAATGAAATCCAGTAAATCGCCCAAGGTCGGTGCTACGATCAAATTTGATCAGCATTTTTCTGCTGTTGTCACTGGTCGCAAAGACGGCTTTTTTGAATTGAAATTTAACACTTCAATTGATCAAGTCATGGAAGCGATTGGTCATATTCCATTACCTCCCTATATTAATAGAGAAGATTCGGAATTCGATGATGAACGATATCAAACCGTTTTTGCAAAGCAAGCCGGGGCGGTTGCGGCTCCTACAGCAGGATTACATTTTGATCAAAATTTGTTGGATCAGTTAGAAAAAAAGGGCATTCAATTTGCGCAAGTGACTTTGCATGTAGGCGCAGGGACATTTCAACCGATGCGTGTGAATGATATTAATGATCATAAAATGCATTCTGAACGGATAGAAGTTTCGCAAACCGTTTGTGATCAGATCAAGAAAACACGTGAGCAAGGTGGACGTGTGATTGCGCTAGGAACAACAACGGTCCGAGCTTTGGAGTCAGCAAGCATCAATGGAACTATCGAATCATACTCTGGTGAAACTTCAATATTCATCTATCCTGGTTATGAATTTAAAAGCGTTGATGCGATGATCACAAATTTTCATTTGCCCGAGTCCACATTGTTGATGCTGGTTTGTGCCTTTGCCGGACAAGAAAAAATGATCAATGCGTATCAACATGCGGTCGATCAAAAATACCGTTTTTTTAGTTATGGCGATGCCATGTTTGTTTATTAGTAAAAGAATTGCGACTCCGATTATGAGAGCCTTCA
>JBGCGE010000026.1:0-8130 GCA_045110495.1 Gammaproteobacteria bacterium | reverse complement strand
AATCTTATCAACTGTTCGGGATGAATTTAATAAATGCTTGCCGCCTTTGACTGACCCACAGGTTCTAATACCTTCAGACTCGACAGGCTGACAAGCGACTACTACTTTAACGGATTTTTAAGATACAAGACCCCTTTTATTGTAAGCGAGTTGCTGACTCCATTTACTGCGCACCTTAATTAAATGGCTTATATGCACTAACTACTTGCTGCGATAAACTGTACGATTAAATTAATGTAGAGAAATGATTGTGTTTAAAATGATTTTAATTGTTCTTGCGTTGGTGCTGGTTGTGTTTTTTGCTTACCGCACATTTTTTGCTTCCGTTAATCCTGAAGAGATCGCCGCTAATAAGCAGGCCGGCGTCGCGTTTTTGTTGGAGAATGCGAAGGAGGAAGGAGTCATTACGACGGCTTCTGGTTTGCAATATAAAGTGTTGAAAGAAGGGACTGGATCAGAACATCCTTCGCCAACAAGCCGGGTAGAAGTGCATTACGAAGGCACGCTATTGGATGGTACGGTGTTTGATAGTTCTATTGCACGTGGCGAACCAATTTCTTTTGGCCTCAATCAAGTGATCAAAGGCTGGACGGAAGGTGTGCAGTTAATGGTGGTAGGAGAAAAGACGCGCTTTTTTATTCCTGCTGAAATTGCTTATGGTGATCGTGCAGCGGGTAAAATTCAACCAGGTTCTACGTTGATCTTTGAAGTTGAGTTGTTAAGCATTGACGGTAAATAAAGGGGTTTATTAAAACGGTCAAGCTCGCATTAAATTAAAACCACAGCACTTTTCAAATGGTCTAGTGGGTTAATTCGAATCTTTCCTTATTTATTTTTTTCTGATCCCGGTTATTTATCTACAAAAGAAAACCCACTAAATGTCATATTCCTCATTACCACTGTGGCCAAAAACATACTCTGAAACAGACGCGCGCGGATCACTAAAACAAAATAACGAAGATTTTCGTGTCACTGAACTTCCCTTGGATTTGCCGTCAGGTGAAGGCGAGCATATTTGGTTACTGGTTAAAAAAGACGGCGCAAACACCGCTTTTGTTGCGCAATGTATTGCTGACTATGCAAGTGTCAAGCTAATGGATGTCGGCTACGCAGGCTTAAAAGATCGTTATTCGATTTCTGAACAGTGGTTTAGTATCTATTTTCCGAAAGGTGATACCCCTGACTTTTTGCAATTAACGCATGATGAATTTACCGTGTTAGCACAGCACCGACATGTTAAAAAATGTCGTCGCGGTGATTTGGTGGGCAATCAGTTCGAGATTGTGCTGAGGGATGTAGAAGGAGATCACACGCGCATTGAAGCAAACTTATTACAGATTCAACAACATGGCGTGCCTAACTATTTTGGCCCTCAGCGTTTTGGTCGCGGTGGCGGTAATGTTGCACAAGGCCACAGAATGCTCACACGAGAAACCCGTGGTCGCCAGCAAAAAAAGAAAGGCATTTATTTATCAGCAGTCCGCTCTTTTGTTTTTAACGAGATACTGGCAGAGCGGATCAATAATGGCCTGTGGAGTAATACACTCGAAGGAGATGTTTTTGATGATCAAAACATGCCAACTGGTGCATTATGGGGACGCGGCCGTATAAGCACCGCCGGTGCAGCTGCGGACTTAGAAAACGCCATTGCTAAACGTCACGCAGCTTTATGTGAAGGTATGGAGCATGCGGGTTTGAAGCAAGAACGTCGGCCGCTAACCGCCATCCCAGAGAACATGTCATGGCAATGGCTAGACGAATCGCAACTACAGCTCAGCTTTTCATTATCCGCTGGCTACTATGCGACTTCTGTCATGCGAGAAATATTAGATGCGCAAGAACCTGACAGGTTTAAAGCTAGTGATAAATGAAAAGTCTTTCGTAAATGTTGGTAACCCTCAAATAAAAGCACAGGCGGATTCGGTAAGCTCTAATGAAGACTGCCAGTAATCTTATTCAGGCTCTTTAATCAAACTACACTAATATTTTTTTATTTTTAAAGTGGCCAGACAATTAAAATCATCGGAATGCCGACTAACACCACAAGGATTTCCAGAGGCAATCCCATGCGCCAGTAGTCACCAAAGCTATAGCCACCCGGACCCATAATAATCGTATTGTTCTTGTGTCCTATGGGCGTCAGAAATGCACAGGAAGCAGCCACGGCAACCGCCATTAGAAACGAATCAGGATTAACGTTCAGTTGGTGAGCGATGTCGACACTAATTGGAGCTGCGATCAATGCAGTAGCAACATTATTCAACACATCTGACATGGTCATCGTAATTAGCATGAGGACAGTTAGCACAACGATTGGGGACATCCCCTGCGTCAAATTAACGATGGCGTGTGCGACAAGTGTCGTACCACCACTGGCTTCCAGGGCCGTACTAATAGGAATGAGACAGGCCAGTAACACAATCACTGGCCACTCTACGGAAGTATAAATCTGTGAAAGGGGAATGATCTTAAGTAACACATAAGCGACCACCACACCCATTAATGCCACGGGTAAATACAACCAACCGAGGCTTGCGACAATCACAGCAAGTGTGAACAGTCCCACTGCCATTATCGCCTTATGTCGTTGGATCACTTGTAATCCGCGTTTAGCCAGTGGCAAACAACCCAGCCAAGTCACAACATCGGGTAACTGGCCTTCCGGTCCGAGTAATAATAAAATATCACCCGCACGAATCCTCAGCTTGCGTACGCGATCACGAAAACGATTTCCTTTTCGGGATACACCCAATAATGAGACGCCTTGTCGATACAATAAACGTACGCCCATTGCTGAACGCCCTTCTATAAAAGCGCCCTGCGGGACAACGACTTCAACCAGGGAAAGGTTCTCACTGAGTATGCTCGCGTCTTTATCCGTTCCAATAAATTTTAAACCTGCCGCACCGACGAATTGTTCTATCGCGTCAGGTCCGGCTTCGAGTACCAGAATATCGTCTTCTCTTAAAACATAACCTCTGGTGGCGTCCGGCAAACGTTGTCCATTTCGTACCAGGCCCAATACATTGACATCGTATTCCGCACTCAATGGGTTTAAATCTCGCAGCGGCTTATCAATGAACTTGGAATTAGACTGGATGATGGCTTCGGCAACATAGCCATCCATATCCATAAGCTCTTCGGTCGTATCATGCTTGCTTCTATCTACTGGTATAAGTCGCCAACCGACGATAGCCACGTACAAAATACCGACACTCGCAACCACAAGGCCTACTGGAGTGAAATCAAACATTAGATAAGGTGCGCCTAAGGCTTTTTCACGAAAGGTAGCAATGACCACATTTGTTGGTGTACCAATCAACGTCACCATACCACCCAGTATCGTGGCGAATGATAATGGCATTAGCGTCAAGGCCGGGCTGCGTTTTGCCTTCCTTGCTGCCTGCATATCGACAGGCATGAGTAAAGCGAGTGTCGCTACATTATTCATCAAGCCAGAAAGAGCCGCAGCGATAGTAGACATAAGCCCAATATGCGCGCCCAATTTACGCGTGCCATCCACCAGAAAACGCGATAATAATTCGATCGCCCCCGAGTTAGACAAACCCCGACTGACAATAAGCACTAAGGCGACAATAATGGTGGCTGGGTGAGAAAAACCAGAGAAGACGTGATCATGCGGTATAACGCCTGCGACAAAGGCAATAAACAAAGCGGCTATTGCAATAATGTCATAGCGGATTTTCCCCCAGAGTAACAAAGAAAAAATAAAAACAATCAGGCCGAACAGAAAAACTTGATCAAACGTCATAGGTCAATCTCAAATATCACATCAATTATAATAATTAACGATTTCAGTTTATCAGTGAATGTGTTTGGATTAAATCTATGTGTTTTTGTGACTGGTAATTAACTCTTTTTTGTCTGATTAATTTTACCGGAGTGGTTGATCTAAAATCTGAGTAGTTTAATCCTTGGGAAGATCACTTTGTCCCCTTTTATTCTAGATGTGGAACCCGGCCATTGATTAAGGAATAAATATTTGAGATTAAAGCCGTTGCAGTAATAACTAGAAGAAATAAAAACAAAGATATAATTATAAATTTAGGCACCTTACTACTAACAAGACCTTTATTAATAATTGCATTAATTACAACTATGTAACAAACCACAAGCATGAATTGCCACAATACACCTACTATTGCAATAGTCATTTATTTACTAACTCCTTGTGTATTTTATTAGAGAAAAATCAAAACTGCGGGTTCAGTTCTTTCCATATCGCATTATTCAGATTGATTTATCCCTTTATAGTCGAGCAGTGTCTCCCAAAGCTATATAGTAAAGACTTGGCCCTATATCGGATGAGCTTTTATTCTTTCAAAAATATAACAATTCTAGTTAAAAATAAATATAACGCTAGGCTGCCTATCCCTACACCAAAAAACCAGATGAAATTCCCTTCATACACATTATTCCAAGACCTATGCATCCAAAATTTTTCATCATAGAAAGCAAAAGCACTTCCAAATAGAAAACACATACCAACAACTAAAAAAGAAGTACGAAAAGCGAAAGATGAAAAACGAATTATCCTAATCATTATTGATATTCCAGTTAAATTTGTAAAACTTTATAGTAAAATCCCTCTAGCAATTCTCAATAAAAAGTGGTCAGTCCCCTTTTAATTTTTAACTTTTATAGATTAAGTAAATATATACAACGCCAATAAACACCGACCATAAGGAAATAAAGAAACCAAAATACACAATAACTTCTTTTTTCATAATTATTGGATGATCTGACATTCTTAAAAATCCAAGTATCATAAAAAAAGCAATAAATCGCATTGTGCAAAAAAAACCAAAAAGCACTTTATCGCCACCTAACTCCTCGTATTGTGAAGGTTGGTTTGATTTCAATTGCCCAGAAGCGAACGCAAGAAGAACCAGTTGAACTAATATTATAACTGCTAAAAAATCATGTAGTGTCACGATACAGTCCTCTAGTCAAAAAATTTCTTAACATTCATTTCTTCAAAGCCTGTTGCAAAGCCGAACCAAAGGCCGTATTGCCAGGTGGTTTTGCCTGATTATTTTTATTTGATTGATTAGGCTTTCTATTATTAGTTTTTTTATTATTTCGTTCGCGATCTGGCTTCTTACTTGTTGTTGCTGGTGCAGATATTTTCTTTTCATTATCAGCCCTATCAGTCGAGGCTTCTTTCTTCATCGTTAATGCAATTCGCTTACGTTTTTCATCCACTTCGGTGATGCGGACTTTTACTATGTCCCCTGCTTTCACTATTTCATTCGGATCTTTGACGAAGCGATCGGCTAGTTGTGATACGTGCACCAGACCATCTTGATGTACGCCTATATCAACGAACGCGCCGAAGTTCGTGACATTGGTGACGACGCCTTCCAATTGCATACCGGTTTCTAGATCAGACAATTTTTCGACACCTTCTGAGAATGCTGCCGTTTTGAATTCTGGGCGAGGATCGCGACCGGGTTTTTCCAGTTCTGTAATAATATCAACGATGGTCGGAACACCAAATTGTTCATCTGTGTAGTCGGAAGCTTTTAGGCTTTTTAGAAACCGACTGTCGCCGATCAAATCTTTAATCTCTCGAGACTGCTGCTTCGAAATTTTTGTAACGACAGGATAAGCTTCTGGATGAACGGCAGATGCATCTAAAGGATTATCACCTTTGCGTATTCTTAAAAAACCGGCGGCTTGTTCATAGGCTTTTGGGCCTAATCTTGGAATGCTGAGAAATTCCTTACGGTTTTTAAAGGCACCATTCGCATCCCGATATTCGACCATATTTTGTGCGAGGGTTTCGTTGAGGCCAGACACTTGTTTTAGCAGTGCGGCGGAAGCGATATTCACGTCTACGCCGACGGCATTTACACAGTTTTCGACAACACCTTCTAGCGATCGTGCCAGTTGGGTTTGATTTACATCGTGTTGGTATTGGCCAACACCAATGGCTTTTGGATCAATTTTCACCAACTCTGGTAATGGATCTTGTAAGCGTCGAGCAATCGAAACTGCGCCACGAATCGATACATCCAGATCTGGGAATTCTTTGGCCGCCATTTCAGAAGCGGAATAAACGGATGCACCGGCTTCTGACACCATCAATTTTTGTAGATCGAGATCAGGATTTAGTTTAATCAGATCCGCAGCCAGTTTGTCGGTTTCTCTCGAGGCGGTGCCATTTCCAATACTGATCAAACTGATGGAATGTTTTTTGATCAACTTAGTTAAGGTTGCTAGAGAAGCATCCCATTGTTTTTTTGGTGCATGAGGGTAGATGGTATCAAAATCAACCACCTTGCCGGTGGTATCGACTACTGCAACTTTAACGCCGGTCCGTATGCCCGGATCTAATCCTAGCGTTGCTTTTGCACCCGCAGGTGGCGCGAGTAGTAGCGCATTTAAGTTGACCGAAAATACACGAATCGCTTCTTCTTCAGCTTGTTCACGTAGACGCATTTTGAGATCTAAATCTAAATGCGTGCGGACTTTAATTTTCCATGTCCATTCGACCACTTCTTGTAACCAACTATCTGCTGCACGGCCTTTGTCTTCGATGTTGAATGTGTTGGCGATATCTGTAATAGCTGGATGTGTGTCTGGTGCTTCGACAGGGATATCCAGATTTAGTATTAAAATTCCTTCGTTACGACCACGAAAGATAGCCAGTGCTCGGTGTGGCGGGATTTTATTGATCGCTTCACTGTATTCGAAATAATCAGAAAACTTTTGGCCTTCGTGCTCTTTTCCTGCGATCACTTCAGAAGAGAGAATTCCTTGCTTCCAAAGCTGTTCGCGTAATCGGCCGATCAGCTCAGCATTTTCGGAAAACTGTTCCATCAATATTTGTTTAGCGCCATCTAATGCATCTTTGACTTCATTAATTTTATGATCAGGCGAGAGAAATTTTACAGCTTCTAATTGCGGATCATTTGTTGGATCTTCAAACAAAAGCTGAGCAAGCGACCCAAGCCCCGCTTCTCGTGCAATTTGCGCTTTGGTACGACGTTTACGCTTATATGGAAGATAGAGATCCTCCAGCTTGGTTTTGGTTTTAGCAGCCTCAATAGAGCCACGTAGATCCTCCGTTAGCTTTCCTTGCTCATCAACGCTTTTCAGAATCGTTTCCCGACGGTCTTCCAATTCTCTTAAATATCGCAATCTCTCTTCAAGATTCCTCAGTTGCGTATCATCTAAGCCGCCGGTTTTTTCTTTTCTATAACGAGAGATAAACGGAACAGTTGATCCTTCATCTAAGAGTTCTATTGCAGCACTGGTTTGTCTCGGTGAGACACTAAGTTCTTGCGCGATCTGAGCAGAGATATTCAGCATTGAGGTTGGTTTCCTTAAGGGCCGAGAAAAGGCGATTATTATCCTGTTTGTTGAGTCTTCAATAAACCGTTATTTTGAAGGTTCTAAATTGACTTTTCTAATCCACTATTTTGAAAGTTATTTCAAACCAGTCATTTCTGCGGATAACTTCAACGTCAATAATGTAGTCTCCTTGTTAGTGACGATAAGTACTGACACTATTATCTCTCAATGCACCGAGTTGATTGGATACGATAAAGGTATTAACGAAATGATAAAAAAGAAATACTACAGATGGCTTATAGTATGAACAAATGTCAAATGTTGTTGGTCATATTCACTTTACATATCCAGGCACATCCACCTTAAATGCTACACGGATCGATAGCTCAAAATAAATAAGGCTTCTTTTCATTAAAAGTGGCCTCTAACTTTTCTCTGAAGGCAAGCGGTGATAATATCGCTCTTCTAGAAGAAAGGCCGTGTTCAAAAACACTGCAGAAGACTGGGCACCTCTAGTTTTCCCTATTTGTTTAGGTTATCAAAACAGTTTTGCTCACTTTCTGGTTCGTTTGTTTCGAGCCTTTTATTAATTATCAGAAACGTAAATGTGTAAATACTCAGGGTTACTTAAAAATGACGAAACAAACAAATGAATTAATGTCTCCACTTTCCGGGCTTAGACGCCTTATCGAAACTGATCAAATCGATGCAGTTGATGATTTTTTAAAGTATAAAGATCCAGTCTGGTCTCTGCATAACAAGATGATAAACGTAACACCATGTAGTGCTTTTGGTTCTGCATTAGTGACA
>JBGCGE010000025.1:0-15683 GCA_045110495.1 Gammaproteobacteria bacterium | reverse complement strand
GAATTACCAGAAGGCATAGAAATGGTAATGCCTGGAGACAACGTGAAGATGACAATCAAATTGATTGCGCCGATAGCGATGGATGAAGGATTACGATTTGCAATCCGTGAAGGCGGTCGTACAGTAGGTGCGGGTGTTGTTGCTAAGGTTATTGAATAATAATAAGTAAAGCTTAGAAATGGCTCCCGGTTTTTCCTGGAGCCATTTTGTCATTTTTGAGGAAAGATAAAAAAACAACAGGCCAGTAGCTCAATTGGCAGAGCGACGGTCTCCAAAACCGTAGGTTGGGGGTTCGATTCCCTCCTGGCCTGCCATCTTTATCCAAAAGGGTACTAAGGTGGGAAGTACTAGTGACTGTTGTTAATATTGGGTAAATTATGAATTCTAAGGTAGAAACAAAAGCTTCACCACTTGATACCGTGAAGTTGGTAGTCGCATTATTGATCGTCATCGCTTCGGTGGCAGGGTATTACTACTTTGCTGATCAATCGCAGCTTTTCCGGGTATTAGGTTTGCTTGCTGCGGTCGGTGTTGCCGTTGCCATTGCTTTTCAGACTGAAAAGGGCCGAGGAATTTGGAGTTTTATTCATGATGCTCAGATAGAGGTTCGTAAAGTAGTCTGGCCGACAAAACAAGAAACCATTCAGACGACACTGATCGTATTATTCGTGGTATTCGTAGTAGGAGTTTTTCTATTTTTCCTAGATATGGGGCTGTCCAAAATCGTTAGTCTAGTTACTGGGGTTGGGGGGTAGTTCGATGTCACTAAAGTGGTATGTAGTACATGCTTATTCTGGCCATGAAGAACGAGTTATGAACTCGCTTAAAGAGCGTGCCGAGCGGTTTGAAATGGAGCATTTTTTTGGAGATATTCTTGTTCCTACTGAAGAAGTAGTTGAAATGAAGGGTGGCGAAAAGAAAAGTAGTGAAAGAAAATTTTTCCCAGGATATGTGTTAGTTCAAATGGAAATGAACGATGACAGTTGGCATATGGTTAGAGATACTGATCGTGTAATGGGTTTTATAGGTGGAACTAGCGAAAAACCTGCCCCCATATCAGAGAAAGAAGCTGATGCCATATTGCAACGTGTCCAAGAAGGTGTTGATCAACCTGCTCCGAAAGTATTGTTCGATGTAGGAGCGTTGGTAAGAGTTATTGATGGCCCATTCGCTGATTTCAGTGGTGTCGTCGAAGATGTTAATTACGAGAAAAGTAAATTAACAGTTTCAGTTTCAATATTTGGCCGATCTACTCCAGTTGAGTTAGGTTTTGATCAAGTAGAGAAAGAATAGGGATTTGTTTTTTAATTAAATTTAAAAAGTAAGTCTGAATTTAAACATTTTTCAACTGATGGGGAGCCGAAAGGCGTTTGAACCCGGGGAGAAGAGAAGTGGCAAAGAAAATAGAAGCCTACATTAAGTTACAAGTGCCTGCTGGTCAGGCCAACCCAAGTCCACCTGTTGGCCCTGCATTGGGACAACATGGTGTGAATATCATGGAGTTTTGCAAAGCATTCAATGCCGAGACACAGAGTACTGAAGCCGGTCTACCTATCCCTGTTGTTATCACGGTTTATGCAGATAGGAGTTTTACTTATGTAACGAAGACTCCGCCTGCGGCAGTCTTGATTTTGAAAGCAGCTGGCCTTAAAAAAGGTAGCGGCACACCAAACACTGATAAAGTTGGTAAATTGAACCGTGCACAACTTGAAGAAATTGCAAAAACCAAAGAGCCTGATTTAACCGCGGCTGACGTTGATGCAGCAGTACGGACAATTGCTGGTACTGCCCGTAGTATGGGGATTGAGACGGAGGGGTTAACTAATGGCTAAGCTAACAAAGCGTGCGAAGTTAATTGCAGAAAAAGTTGAAGCAGAAAAAGTTTACACCATTGAAGAAGCGTTGCAGATTTTAAAAGACGTATCGTCCGTCAAGTTTGATGAAGGTGTGGATGTTTCTGTTAATTTAGGTATTAACCCAACGAAGTCTGATCAAAATGTCCGTGGTTCCACAGTATTGCCTAACGGAACTGGTAAAACTGTTCGCGTTGCTGTTTTTGCTGATGGCGACAAAGCTGATGCGGCAAAAGATGCAGGCGCAGATATTGTCGGTATGGATGATCTTGCTGACGAGATCAAAAAAGGCATGATGGATTTTGATGTGGTTGTAGCAGCGCCAGAAGCAATGCGTGTTGTCGGTCAGTTAGGAACATTACTTGGTCCTCGAGGTTTAATGCCAAATCCTAAAGTAGGAACTGTTACACCAGATGTGGCGACAGCTGTTAAAAATGCCAAAGGCGGTCAGGTTCAATACAGAACAGAAAAAGGTGGCATTATCCACGGTACGATTGGCAAGCTTTCGTTTGATGTAAATGCGTTAAAAGAAAACCTTGTTGCCTTGATGGAAGATTTGAAAAAAGCGAAACCAAGTTCTGCTAAAGGTATCTATTTACAGAAGGTATCCGTCAGCAGCACGATGGGGCCGGGTTTAGAAGTCGATATTGCATCGATTGCATAAGAAAGATTTTAGAATTACTAGAATTTAGTAAAAAACTTTGGGCGGTGAGATCAAGTTTGATTTGATCTTGCGGTCGTCAAAGACCGTAGGGGCTTTAGGTAATGAATGATCTAATTATTAGATCGTTCAATAAAGAGCTTAATCAGGAAAATAAACCACCCTGCGCAGACGGTACTTCCAAAACAGATTAATACTCTGGTTGGGGGCCGTAAATGGGTCTCGTTAATATGTAATTTAGATATTAATGAGGCATTTATGGAGAGGGTACATTGTGATCATAAGGTTGCGGTGTATGCAATCAGGAGAAATAAACGTGCTTAATCTTGAACAGAAAAAGGCAATTGTAGCGCAAGTTGCAGAGGTTGCGTCTAGCGCGCACTCAGCAATTGCAGCCGATTATGCCGGTGTGACTGTTGAGCAAATGACAGGGCTTCGTAATGCTGCACGAGATGGAGGGGTTCACCTTCAGGTTGTGCGAAATACGCTTGCGAAAAAAGCACTGGAGGGCACTGACTTTGAATGTATGTTAGATGGTCTGACAGGGCAATTGCTTCTGGCATTTTCTCAGGAAGATCCAGGTGCAGCAGCGCGGGTTATTAAGGACTTTGCAAAAGATAATGATCAACTTGTAGTCAAGATGGTTTCTATCGGTGGCAAATTACTTGAGCCGGGCGATATTGCTGCTCTTGCAAAACTGCCTACATACGATCAAGCGGTATCACTATCAATGGCTGTTATGAAAGCACCAATCGAGAAGTTCGTTCGTACATTGAACGAACCACACTCGAAATTGGTTCGAACTATTGCTGCTGTGCGTGATCAAAAACAAGCTGCTTAACGCTACAAAATAACTAATTAAATTTTTACGGAGTATTTATCATGGCTGTATCTAAAGACGATATCTTGGAAGCGATTTCTAATATGTCAGTAATGGACGTTGTTGAACTTGTTGAAGCAATGGAAGAAAAATTTGGCGTATCTGCTGCTGCTGTTGCGGCTGCACCTGCCGCTGCCGCTGCTGATGGCGGTGCTGCCGCTGAAGCTAAGGACGAGTTTGATGTTGTAATGACAAGTTTTGGCGAGAATAAAGTTTCTGCAATTAAAGTTGTTCGTGCTATCACAGGTCTTGGTCTTAAAGAAGCGAAAGAAATGGTTGAAGGTGTTCCTTCAACAATCAAAGAAGCTGCTACTAAAGACGAAGCAGAAGACGTTAAAAAGCAACTCGAAGAAGCTGGCGCTGCTGTCGAGCTTAAGTGATATTTATTGCAGTTTAAGCAATAAGCTGGCTGGTGGCCTTAGGCCATCAGCCTTTTTGCGCTTCTAAAGCGCTGTTAAGTTTTAACACTGTCTTATTTTTAGAGGACGATCATGGCATATTCATATACTGAGAAAAAGCGAATTCGTAAGGGTTTTGGACAACAACAAGCCATTATGGAAGTACCCTATTTGCTTGCAACTCAGATTGATTCTTTTCGCAAATTTCTCCAAGCTGAAGCAGATCCAGAGTCACGAACAAATGTAGGTTTACATGCGGCATTTAAGTCTGTTTTCCCTATTGTTAGTCATTCAGGTTTTGCGATACTTGAATATGTCAGTTATCGACTCGGCAAACCAGTTTTTGATGTAAAAGAGTGCCAAGTCCGTGGTTTGACTTATGCGGCATCATTACGTGTAAAGTGCCGTCTTGTTATATATGACAAAGAATCTGGCGCTGAAAAGAAAGTAAAAGATATAAAAGAACAAGAAGTTTATATGGGCGAACTGCCCTTGATGACCGATAACGGTACCTTTGTTATAAATGGTACAGAACGAGTTATTGTTTCTCAGCTACATCGCTCACCTGGTGTATTTTTTGATCACGATCGTGGTAAAACGCATTCGTCAGGAAAGTTATTATTCTCTGCTCGCGTTATTCCATATCGTGGGTCATGGCTCGACTTTGAATTTGATCCGAAAGATTTTGTTTATGTAAGAATAGATCGCAGAAGAAAAATTCCAGCGACAATTTTGTTGCGTGCGCTTGGTTTTAACAATGAAGAAATCTTAGCGATGTTCTTCAAAAACATAGAATTCAAAGCAGAAAAAGACGGCTACTCGATGGCGCTTGTTTCTGAACGGCTCCGTGGTGAGACGTTATTTTTTGATCTTGTCGATAAAAAAGGCGCAGTTATTGTTGAAGCCGAGAAAAGAATTACTGCTCGCCATATCAGACAGATAGAAAAAGCTGGATTAAAAAATATTACGGTTCCGTCACAGTATTTGATCGAAAAAGTGATGGCTAAAGATATTGTTGATACGTCAACGGGTGAACTAATTTGTGAAGCAAATGCTGAAATAACGGAAGAATTACTCGAAAAACTATCTGAAGCGAAGATTAAAAAATTCGAAACTATATATACCAATGAGCTTGATCACGGCGCATACATTTCTGATACATTGAAGATTGATCCAAGTAAAACAGATCTGGAAGCACAAGTTGAAATTTATAGAATGATGCGGCCGGGTGAACCACCAACCAAAGATTCAGCTGAAAACTTGTTTAACAACTTGTTTTTTACTAGCGATCGATACGATCTCTCAGCCGTTGGGCGAATGAAATTTAATCGTCGTTTAGGAAGAAAAGAAGTAGAAGGTGAAGGTATACTTTCAAAGGAAGATATCACTGATGTTTTAAGTACATTGATAGATATAAGAAACGGGAATGGTACTGTCGATGACATAGATCATCTGGGGAATAGACGTGTCCGTAGTGTTGGCGAAATGGCTGAAAATCAATTCCGTGTTGGTTTGGTTCGTGTAGAAAGAGCCGTTAGAGAGCGACTGACTCTTGCAGATTCAGAAGGCTACATGCCGCAAGAATTGATTAATGCACGTCCAGTATCTGCCGTTGTCAAAGAGTTTTTTGGTTCAAGCCAACTTTCACAATTTATGGATCAAAACAATCCATTGTCAGAAGTAACGCACAAACGTCGTGTTTCTGCATTAGGCCCTGGGGGGCTGACACGAGAGCGTGCTGGTTTTGAGGTGCGTGATGTACATCCCACACATTACGGTCGAGTTTGTCCAATTGAAACACCAGAGGGACCAAACATCGGTTTGATCAACTCGCTAGCTATTTATGCGAGAACGAATGATTATGGTTTTTTAGAGACTCCATATCGCAGAGTAAAAGCAGGTAAAGTAACCGATGAAGTCGAGTATCTTTCAGCTATAGAAGAAGGCCAGTTTGTCATCGCCCAGGCAAATGCCCAGACAGATAGTCGAGGAAAGATGACAGAAGATCTGGTTCCGTGTCGATATTTGAACGAAACAACACTTTCCTCGCCCGATAAAGTGGAATATATGGACGTGTCTCCCAGACAGATCGTATCAGTTGCTGCTTCATTAATTCCATTCTTAGAGCATGATGATGCAAATCGTGCGTTGATGGGCTCAAACATGCAACGACAAGCTGTGCCTGTTTTGAAATCTGAAAAGCCACTTTCAGGAACGGGAATGGAGCTTGCTGTTGCTCGCGATTCAGGCGTTACAGTTGTTGCATCACGAGGCGGTGTTGTTGATTCGGTAGATGCTAGCCGTATTGTGGTGAGAATTAATGATAAAGAAACTGAAGCTGGAGAGTCCGGTGTTGATATTTATAATCTGACCAAATATACACGTTCAAATCAAAATACATGTATAAATCAACGGCCACTTGTTTCCCTTGGCGATAAAATTTCCCGAGGTGACGTGCTTGCAGATGGGCCATCCACTGATATGGGTGAGCTCGCTTTAGGACAGAATATGCTGGTGGCATTTATGCCATGGAACGGCTACAACTTCGAGGATTCCATATTGATCTCTGAACGAGTAGTTCAGGAAGATCGTTATACCAGTATTCATATTGAAGAACTCACATGTGTCGCCCGTGATACGAAACTGGGCGCAGAAGAAATTTCTGGTGATATTCCAAATGTTAGTGAAAGTGCACTTTCCAAGTTAGATGAATCAGGTATCGTTTATATTGGAGCTAAGGTTCAACCTGGTGATATTTTGGTTGGTAAAGTGACGCCAAAAGGCGAAACCCAATTGACACCAGAAGAAAAGCTACTGCGTGCAATTTTTGGTGAAAAAGCCGCTGATGTAAAAGATACATCGTTACGTGTTGCTTCAGGAAAAAGTGGAACGATCATTGATGTTCAGGTTTTCACTCGAGATGGCGTAGCAAAAGATGCTCGTGCGATTTCGATCGAAAAAACTGAAATGGCCAGGGTTAAACAGGATCTTGATGACCAGCAGCGAATTCTCTTAGAAGACGTATACCAACGTGTTGAAAAATTATTGTCTGGTGCAGTTGCTAACAAAGGACCTAAAGGTCTTAAGAAAGGCACAAAGGTTACTAAGGATTATTTGCAAGGTTTAGAAAGAGAAAAATGGTTTGAAATCAGTCTTGAAAAAGACAAGGCAAATGAAGAGCTAGAAAGTGCTGCAGCTCAAATTGAAGAGCAAAAGGTTGCTTTTGAAAAATTATTTGAGGAAAAACGTATAAAACTAACCAGTGGTGATGATCTTGCCCCTGGCGTATTGAAAATGATCAAGGTGTATATGGCGGTCAGACGTGTTACTCAACCGGGTGACAAAATGGCCGGCCGGCACGGTAATAAAGGTGTTATTTCCAATATTGTGCCAGTTGAAGATATGCCACATATGGAAGATGGGACACCCGTTGATATTGTTTTGAATCCACTCGGTGTTCCTTCACGTATGAATATTGGGCAGGTACTAGAAACGCATCTTGGCTGGGCAGCTAAAGGGTTAGGTCACAAAATTGGCAAAATGTTGGATGCACAGAACAAAATTGCTGATATTCGTAAGTTTCTTGAATCTGTTTATAACAAAACCGGAAAGCAAGAAGCATTAAAAGAATTTACTGATCAAGAGATTTTAACTCTAGCGGGCAATCTTAGAGGTGGTGTACCGATGGCTACACCGGTGTTTGATGGTGCTAGTGAAACAGATATCAAGGATATGCTTGAATTGGCTGATCTACCACGCACAGGTCAGATGACACTATTTGATGGTCAAACGGGTGAAAAATTTGAGCGACCAGTAACCGTAGGCTATATGTACATGTTGAAACTGAATCATCTTGTTGATGACAAGATGCATGCTCGTTCAACTGGACCGTACAGCTTGGTAACACAGCAACCATTAGGTGGTAAAGCTCAATTCGGTGGTCAGCGTTTTGGTGAAATGGAAGTTTGGGCATTAGAAGCTTACGGTGCATCTTATACATTACAGGAGATGCTCACCGTTAAGTCGGATGACGTACAGGGTAGAACTAAAATGTACAAAAACATCGTTGATGGTAATCACTATATGGAAGCCGGCATGCCGGAATCATTCAATGTACTACTGAAAGAGATTAGATCCTTGAGTATAGATATTGAACTTGAACGCCGTGATTAAGAATATGCCTGACTACATAATTTTAGCCCTCAAACTGGAGGCAGTGACTTGAAAGACTTATTAAATTTTCTTAGACAACAAACTCACGTTGAAGATTTCGATGCAATTAGCATTGGTCTTGCATCACCGGAGAAGATCCGTTCTTGGTCGTTTGGTGAAGTTAAAAAACCAGAAACGATCAATTACCGTACCTTCAAACCTGAACGTGATGGATTATTTTGTGCTAAAACATTTGGTCCGGTAAAAGACTTTGAGTGTCTTTGTGGAAAATACAAAAGACTAAAACATCGTGGCGTAGTCTGTGAAAAATGTGGTGTTGAAGTCACGCAGGCTAAAGTACGTCGTGATCGAATGGGCCATATTGATCTCGCAAGCCCTGTGGCACACATCTGGTTTTTGAAATCATTACCATCACGTATGGGTCTTTTGTTGGATATGACCTTGCGAGATATTGAACGTATTCTTTATTTCGAAGCATTTGTTGTTGTTGATTCAGGTATGACAGGTTTAGAAATAGGCCAGTTATTATCTGAAGAAAATTATCTGGAAGCTGTAGAAGAATATGGCGATGACTTCACGGCTAAAATGGGCGCAGAAGCTGTGCTTGATCTTTTGAATGATCTAGATCTTACAGAAGAGATCACAAGTATCCGTGAAGCATTACCTACAACGACTTCTGAGACCAAGCTTAAAAAGATGACTAAGCGCTTGAAGTTAATGGAAGCGTTTGTACATTCTGGTAACAAGCCCGAGTGGATGATCTTGCGAGTGTTACCTGTTTTACCTCCAGAGTTACGGCCGCTTGTACCTTTGGATGGTGGTCGTTTTGCGACTTCTGATCTTAACGATTTGTATCGTCGAGTTATTAACCGAAATAATCGTTTGAAACGACTTTTAGATCTAAGTGCCCCAGATATTATTGTAAGAAATGAAAAGCGAATGCTGCAAGAATCTGTGGATGCACTTCTAGATAACGGAAGACGTGGTCGAGCAATAACAGGTACGAACAAGCTGCCTCTGAAATCACTGGCAGATATGATCAAAGGTAAACAAGGCCGTTTCCGTCAGAATTTACTTGGAAAACGTGTTGATTATTCGGGTCGTTCAGTAATTGTTGTAGGGCCAACATTGCGATTACACCAATGTGGTTTACCTAAAAAAATGGCGTTGGAACTATTTAAACCATTCATTTTTAGCAAATTAGAAAGGTTAGGTATTGCAACCACCATCAAGGCCGCTAAGAAGACAGTCGAGCGTGAAGGTCCAGAAGTTTGGGATATCTTAGAAGATGTGATCCGGGAACATCCGGTCATGTTAAACCGTGCGCCAACTTTACATAGATTAGGAATTCAGGCATTTGAACCTACGTTAATAGAAGGTAAAGCAATACAGCTGCACCCTTTAGTTTGTACTGCATTCAATGCTGACTTTGATGGCGATCAAATGGCTGTTCACGTACCTTTGTCTATTGAAGCACAATTAGAAGCTCGTACTTTGATGATGTCGACTAATAACGTTTTGTCGCCAGCCAACGGTGAACCGATTATTGTTCCTTCGCAAGACGTTGTACTTGGTCTTTATTACATGACTCGTGAATCTATTAATGCGAAAGGCGAGGGTATGATCTTTTCTGATCTTGCCGAAGTTGTACGTGCCTATGAATCTCACGCAGCCAGTATTCAAGCCAAAGTCAAAGTTCGTGTAGAAGAAGTTCAATTTAGCGATGGTGAGCGTGTTGCTACTAAACGCATTGTCGATACTACAATTGGTAGAGCGATGTTGTCTGAGATTTTACCTGAAGGGCTTTCTTTTGATCTCGTGAATAGAGAGATGAATAAGAAAGCAATTTCAAATTTGATCAACAGTTGCTACCGGGAACTAGAAGTAAAAGATACGGTCGTTTTTGCAGATAAGTTGATGTACAAAGGTTTTAAGATGGCAACACGATCAGGTGTTTCTATTGGTATTGAAGATATGGTCGTACCTTCGACTAAGCCTGAAATTATGGCGCAAGCTGAATCTGGCGTTCGTGAAATCGAAGATCAATATGCAAATGGACTCGTAACGAATGGTGAACGATATAACAAGGTTGTAGATATCTGGTCTCATACGAATGATAAGGTCGCGAAAGCAATGATGGATGAGCTGGGATCTGAAACGGTTACGGATAGAGAAGGTAACGATGTTACCCAGGCGTCTTTTAATTCTATCTATATGATGGCCGATTCTGGTGCTCGTGGTTCGGCAGCACAGATCAGACAGTTGGCTGGTATGCGTGGCCTTATGGCTAAACCAGATGGTTCAATCATTGAAACCCCAATTAAGGCAAACTTTCGTGAGGGTCTCGACGTACTGCAGTACTTTATTTCTACTCACGGTGCTCGTAAAGGTCTTGCGGATACCGCACTCAAAACTGCAAACTCTGGTTATTTGACACGTCGTTTAGTCGACGTTGCTCAAGACTTGGTTGTCACAGAACCAGATTGCGGCACTGTTGATGGCATTGAGATGATTCCAATCATTGAAGGAGGTGATGT
The DNA here is from genome assembly GCA_045110495.1 of Gammaproteobacteria bacterium. Taxonomy (GTDB): domain Bacteria; phylum Pseudomonadota; class Gammaproteobacteria; order CAJXQU01; family CAJXQU01; genus CAJXQU01. The sequence continues at coordinate 5,181 of JBGCGE010000025.1, read as the reverse complement.
TGTTGAGCCTCTGCGCGAGCGAGTACTCGGTCGTGTTGTCGCTGAAGATGTCTACAAACCAGGAGACGATCTATTAGTTGTCGAACGAGGTGTACTTTTAGATGAAGCATGGCTTGATAAGCTTGAAGAAAATAGCATTGATCAAATAAAGGTTAGATCGGCAATTACCTGCAAAACTCACTATGGTGTATGCCAAGCTTGTTATGGTAGAGATCTTGCTCGAGGGAATGTGGTGAATATTGGTGAGGCTGTAGGTGTTATGGCCGCTCAATCGATTGGTGAACCGGGTACACAGCTTACAATGCGTACTTTCCACATCGGTGGAGCCGCATCTAGAGCCGCTGCCGTCAATAGTATCGAAGTAAAATCCAAAGGTAGTGTGAAACTTCATAACATCAAAGTTCTGGAACGTGCTGATGGAAAATCAGTAACAGTTTCAAGATCTGGTGGACTTGCCGTAATCGATGAAAATGGTCGAGAAAAAGAACGTTATAAAGTTCCTTATGGAGCAGAACTTTCGGTCAAAGATGGTGGTGCAATTGAAGCTGGACAAGTTGTTGCTAATTGGGATCCGCATACACATCCAGTGATTACAGAAGTAAAAGGTGTTGTAGTATTCAGTGATATTATTGAAGGCTCAACAGTTGTCCGTGAAGTTGATGATATAACCGGTATGACCAGTCTGGTTATTACTGATCCTAAACAACGTGCTACAAGCGCAAAAGATCTGAAACCAACAGTTAAATTAGTAGATGGGAAAGGAAAAGATTTAATGATCCCAGGAACGAAGATCCCTGCTCATTACCCATTGCCTGCAAATGCTGTCATTGTTGTGTCCGATAGTGGCGAGGTAAATGTCGGCGATGTTATTGCTCGCCTGCCTCAAGAGTCTGCTAAGACACGTGATATTACAGGTGGTTTACCGAGAGTTGCAGATTTATTCGAAGCGAGAAAGCCTAAAGAACCCGCAATTCTTGCTGAAGCTACAGGTACAGTCAGCTTTGGTAAAGAAACAAAGGGTAAACAGCGCTTAGTAATAACTGATTCGGATGGAGATCAAAATGAAACGTTAATACCTAAATGGCGCCATGTAAATGTTTTTGAAGGTGAACATGTCGAGCGTGGTGAAGGTGTTGTAGACGGCGCATCAGATGCTCATGACATACTAAGGCTGAAGGGTATCTTGCCTCTGACGGAATATATTGTGAATGAAGTACAGGATGTATACCGTCTGCAAGGTGTAAAAATTAATGACAAGCATATAGAAGTCATAGTTCGTCAAATGCTAAGAAAAGTTGAGATAGAGGTTTCTGGTGATAGCCGTTACTTAAAGGGTGAGCAGATAGAAAAAGAAGCAATTTTAATAGAGAATGAGAAAATGTTAGCTGCAGGAAAAGAACCGGCTAAGTGGCAGCAACTCTTACTCGGTATTACTAAAGCATCACTTGCGACAGAATCATTTATTTCAGCAGCTTCTTTTCAGGAGACAACACGTGTCCTTACAGAAGCTTCTGTTACCGGGAAAAGTGATGAGCTGCGTGGTTTGAAAGAAAATGTCATAGTTGGGCGCCTAATACCAGCAGGGACAGGTTATGCATATCACCAAGAGCGAAGAAAAAAACGCCTTGATGAACTATTGAGCATTTCTGACATAAGTGATTTAGGGATTGCTAATGAGGTATCTAAGGATTCAACATTAGATAATGATGAAGATTCAGCACAAGTAAGCTAGTTAAACCACTAGATGTCTTAAAAAAAGATCGATGTTTGTCTTGACAGTGAGTGTTAAGGAAAATACAATTCCGCCTCTTAATTGACAGGGCATTATTTAAGCCTAGTCAGAAGCGCACAAGCCATCGAAAAAATGTTGTTCAAATCATCATTAGTTCGGTGGTTATTTTTTTGTCTGAGGACATTACAGATTTAAGTGTTTTAGCATTTGTGAAAGGATATTTAGATGGCAACTATTAATCAGCTAGTCAGGAATCCGCGTAAGCGACAACGAGTGAAAAGTAATGTTCCTGCATTGGAAAGCTGTCCACAGAGAAGAGGCGTTTGTACGCGTGTCTATACTACGACACCTAAGAAGCCAAACTCTGCGATGAGAAAAGTTGCTCGTGTCAGGCTTACAAACGGACATGAAGTTACAACGTACATTGGTGGTGAAGGCCATAATTTACAAGAGCATTCAGTTATTCTTATTCGAGGTGGTCGTGTGAAAGATTTGCCTGGTGTTCGATATCATACCGTTCGTGGAACGCTTGATACATCCGGTGTTGCTGACCGTAAGAAAGGCCGTTCTAAGTATGGTACTAAGCGCCCTAAGTCTTAAATCGGCAAATATAAAACGAATTGAAGTAGATTAATTTAAAGAGAAGTATATTAACCATGTCTAGAAGAAGAGCTGCTGATAAAAGAACAATACTGCCAGATCCAAAGTTTGGAGATGAGACGCTCGCAAAATTTGTGAATATGGTCATGAAAGATGGTAAGAAATCGACAGCAGAAAAAATAGTCTATGGTGCACTTGATAAAATGAAAGAAAAAGGTTTGAGCGAGCCTTTAGAAGCGTTTGGTACTGCTCTTGAAAATATACGTCCAAGAGTTGAAGTTAAATCTCGTCGTGTCGGTGGTGCAACCTACCAAGTTCCTGTCGAGGTTCGGGCAAATCGCCGCACAGCTTTAGCGATGCGCTGGTTGGTAGATGCCTCCCGGAAGCGTGGTGAGCAAACGATGGGGCTTCGGATTGCTGGTGAATTGCTGGATGCTTATGAAAATCGTGGTTCTGCTGTGAAGAAAAAAGAAGATACACATCGTATGGCTGAGGCGAACAGGGCTTTTTCTCACTTTCGTTGGTGATAGTGATAGTGCAGTAAAAGAGGTTTTTCTGTGGCGCGTACCACTCCTATAGAGCGTTATCGTAATGTTGGTATCATGGCTCATATTGATGCTGGAAAAACGACAACGACGGAGCGGATACTTTTTTACACCGGAATTTCTCATAAAATTGGAGAGGTTCATGATGGTGCAGCAGTCATGGACTGGATGGAACAAGAGCAAGAGCGTGGGATTACCATTACCTCTGCAGCAACAACCTGCTTTTGGCAGGGAATGGATAAGAGTTTCGATGAGCATCGTATAAATATCATCGATACTCCAGGACATGTAGACTTTACTATCGAGGTAGAGAGATCGCTCAGAGTCCTTGACGGAGCAGTCGCGGTGTTTTGTGCTGTAGGTGGCGTAGAGCCACAGTCAGAGACGGTATGGCGACAAGCAGATAAATATGAAGTGCCTCGTATGGCCTTTGTGAACAAGATGGATAGAGCAGGAGCTGATTTCCTGAGAGTGGTTGAGCAAATAGAAAACCGCTTAGGAAGTAGCCCAGTAAATTTACAGTTACCAATAGGCGCTGAAGATAATTTTGAAGGGATTGTAGATCTCATCAAAATGAAGGCTATTTACTGGGACGAAGCGGCTCAAGGTACTAGGTTTAAAGAGCAGAAAATTCCTGATTACATGCAGGAAGAATGCTCTAGAAAACGTGAGCTTTTAGTAGAGGCTGCGGCAGAAGCTTTTGATGATTTAATGGAAAAGTATCTGGAAGGCGAAGCTCTTACAGATGAGGATATCAAAAAAGGGCTTCGGTCTAGAACATTAAAGAATGAAATTGTTTTAGTTTGTTGTGGTTCGGCTTTTAAGAATAAAGGTGTTCAAGCTATGTTGGATGCCATAGTTGAATACATGCCTTCTCCAGTAGATGTACCACCAATAATGGGTATTATTGATGGTAAGGAAGGAGGCGTGGCGGAGCGGCGGGCTCACGATAATGAGCCATTCGCAGCGTTAGCTTTTAAAATTGCGACAGATTCATTTGTTGGAACGTTAACTTTTTTTCGAGTCTATTCTGGTGTGCTAAAAACTGGAGACACAGTTTATAACCCAGTTAAAGGTAAGAAAGAGAGGATTGGACGTATATTGCAAATGCATGCAAATAGTCGTGAAGAGATTAAAGAGGTTCGAGCAGGCGATATTGCCGCTGCTGTAGGTTTGAAAGACGTAACAACAGGTGAGACCTTGTGCGATATCAAGGAATCTATAATGTTGGAACGCATGGAGTTCCCAGATCCTGTAATCTCGGTTGCAGTAGAGCCAAGGACAAAGGCTGATCAGGAAAAGATGGGCGTGGCTCTAACTAAGCTGGCACAAGAAGATCCATCTTTTAGAGTAAACACTGATGAAGAGTCAGGACAAACAATAATTTCAGGAATGGGCGAGTTACATTTAGATATTATTGTTGATCGTATGGAGCGTGAGTTTGGTGTTGAGGCAAACATTGGTAAACCTCAGGTCACTTACCGAGAAACTATACGAGAAGTTGTTGAAAAGGCTGAAGGTAAATTTGTTAGGCAGTCTGGCGGTAGAGGCCAATATGGTCACGTCGTATTTAAAGTAGAACCAGGCGAGTTAGATTCAGGCTTTAAGTTTATAAATAATATCGTGGGTGGTTCAGTACCCAAGGAATTTATTCCTGCAGTTGAAAAGGGTGTTCGAGAACAAATGGAAAACGGTATTGTGGCCGGATATCCAATGGTTGATATTAGGGTAACACTCTATGACGGGTCGTATCATGATGTTGACTCCTCAGAAATGGCTTTTAAAGTAGCTGGTTCCATTGGTTTTAAAGAAGGGGTTGCTAATGCAAAGCCTGTTCTTTTAGAGCCAATTATGAAAGTCGAAATTGTGACGCCAGAAGAATATTTGGGGTCAGTAAACGGTGATTTAAACCGTCGCCGAGGAATATTGCAGAGTACTGAAGATAGTCCTTCTGGTAAGAATGTAAGGGCAGAAGTTCCACTGAGTGAGATGTTTGGTTACGCAACAGCTCTCAGATCATCAACGCAAGGAAGAGCAACTTATTCGATGGAATTTGCTCGATATGCGGAAGCTCCTCGAAATATTGCGGATGCTGTAATTAACCAATATAACTAAAAGATTTTGTAATTAAATTAATTGAGAACGAATAAGGGGTACTTGACGTGTCTAAGGAAAAATTTGAACGAACGAAACCACACGTAAACGTCGGAACGATCGGCCACGTCGATCATGGCAAAACGACATTAACGGCAGCAATAACGACACATCAAGCGAGCAAATATGGTGGAGAAACTAAAGCGTACG
>JBGCGE010000024.1:0-34663 GCA_045110495.1 Gammaproteobacteria bacterium | reverse complement strand
TCGTGTTTGCCCACGATTTCTTCTTCGCTGTAGCCCACTGTCGCACAGAAGTTGTCGTTGGCTTTGATGATGGTGCCGTCCAGTTCGAACTCGATCACCGCCTGGGCTTTGCTTATCGCTTCTAGTTGACCTTCATAATCGGCATTTTTTAGTTCTGCCTGAGTAATATTGCTTGCATAATTTACGACCTTGAAGACGTCACCTTTGTCATCAACGATAGGGTTATAACTGGCTTGTAACCAGATCTCGCTGCCGCCTTTGCCGATACGTTTGTATTGCCCGGCATCGAATTGGCCGCTGCCCAGCTTTTCCCAGAATTGTTTATACGCAGCACTGCTTTTGTCTTCAGGGGTGATGAACAGGCTGTGGTGTTTGCCCACGATTTCTTCTTCGCTGTAGCCCACTGTCGCACAGAAGTTCTCATTGGCTTTGATGATCGTGCCATCAGGCTCAAATTCTATGACCGCTTGAGATTTACTAATCGCATCTAATTGCCCGGCATAATCTTTTTCCATTAATCGCTCTCGAGTAACATCATTCCATTGCAAAGTGTTGCCTACATAATTATTTTCAACATTATACAAAGCTGTCACATTTAAGGTGAATGTGAAATCTCCGATATAGAGATACTCTTGAGCAGGAAAGTTTGCAGGCTCAGCAAATAGTTCTCGTTGTTGTTGAGGATTTCTATTGAACATATCAATACATGTTCCAATAATATTTTCCGGATCAAAATCTGGCCATTCTTTTACAAATACATCTTTGTTTTTGCTGAACATTTCAACCGCCGCATCATTGACGTAATTAATGATCAAATCACGATCAACCATCATAATTACAGATGTTGACGTTTGAACCGCTTGTTGCACAGCCAAAGCTGCATCTTTTTCTTTATTGAGAGATCCGATCAATTCGGTCTGCATGTAATCCATTGAACTTAGTAGACCTCCAATTTCGTCCTCAGAATCGATGCTAATCTCATTATCAAAGTGGCCTTGTGCAATGTTATTGGCAATACTCTCTGCATTAGAAACTCGACGGCTTAAACTCTTAGCAAAGAACCAGGCAAATGCACCTATCAAAAGTAAAATCACGGTACCAAGAGCAAGGTTGATTTTGTTCAATCTTGACACAGCAGCGAATGCTTCTGATTGATCAATTTCTGTTAGCAATGCCCATTTAAGACCTTCTATCTCAACCGGCGCGTAAGAAGAAACCACCTCAACACCACGGTAGTCTAAAAATGTTGCTGATCCAGATTCCCCTTTGATAGCAGCATTTGCACCAACAGTGTCTACCTTTTGTTCAAAAAGTGTGTTTTCTTTGGTAAATCGCGATTGTGATCTCATCAGTAAATCAGAGCCGACCAGATAACTTTCTCCAGATTCCCCCATGCCTTCCGACAATTGCATAATCGCATTTATACGCCCAACAGGCATTTGATAGATCAAAACACCTTCAAGCTTTCCACCGTCATAAATGGGGGAGGCTATAAATGAAGCCGGTGCTTCATAAGACGGCAGGTAGTTATCAAAATCGATAAGTGCGGTTTCACCTTTTTTCAGTTGCGTGGCTTGAGTAAAAACGTGAGCAAAATTAGTATCACTATATGGGCCTGTTTTTAAACTGGTACCATAATCCAACTCTTTAAAAACAGAATAAACAATGTGTCCCGTGTCAGCATCTACAAGGAAAACATCGTAGTATTCAAATGTCTCAAGAAAGTTTTTAAGAACAGGGTGATAAATAGCATGTACCTGGCTATATGCAGAACCATCTCCAGCATCCATTAGCTCGGATTTACTGCCAAGTGGATTTGAATTGTTTGAGATATATCGGTATTGAGCGATGGTAGAGGCTTGTTCAGACGGCAGCAATTGATCCACCGAAACGTCACCATTTGTTTGACTTTTATATTCAACCGCAAAGGAATCTGAATAATACTCTTTGTTCTTTTGCGACATAGTGTGCGTCTGCTCATCAAACGTAAGCGTCTCTGGTAAATTGTGGAAATTCACTTTGAACTCTTTCATTGCTTTGACGATCATCGTACTTTCAGATTGCGTCACTATTTGATCACGAATACGTTTGAAATAATCTTCAATAGCAACCTTTTTATTCACCTTTACCGCAGAGAGTTGATCAACTGAACGACTTGTTAGTGCATTGCCGGACATGTTGCTAACAATTAGCCCCATAACCAACAATGGTATAACTCCTGCCAGCAATAATGATGCAACTAATTTTTCTTTGATCTTTAATTTATTAAAAATGCTTAAATCAATCATGCTTATATCATCCTATTGTTTCTAATTGTTATGAATTCACTGTCTTTATGACCAGTCTTTAATTCCTGTTAGCTCTAATAATATTAATAACTTGCTTAAAAAAGCTTTGTTTACCTTCTTAATCTCTAATTTCAAAAAACATCGTTGGTGGTTTGATCTATCGACTACGTATTTATACTTGCAAGCTTGTCTACATCCAACATCACTACCATTTTCTCCTGATTTGAAAACAAACCTTCAATAAAAGAAACATCAAAATCCCCGTGACTCTCAGGTTGAGCTTGTAGTAAATTCTTTTCGACGCTATAAACTTCCGATACTCCATCTACAATAAATCCTATCGTTCGTTCATTTCCGTCGTTCTCAACCCGTAAAACGATTACAACGGTATTGATCGTGTAATCAACAGCTTCCAGACCAAACCTCAATCTTAGATCAACAACAGGAACTATCGTGCCGCGCAAATTGATTACACCTTTTACGAAAGAAGGGGAGTTCGGTATTTCAGTCGCATAATCCCAACATTTAATTTCCTGCACTCTTAGAATATCAATGCCATATTCCGCACCATCTAGAAAAAAGCTAAGAAACTGATCTGCATCCGGATCTAAATCCGAGTCCATCATGGCCATCAATTCTTCGGTCTTTTTTTCAGCGGATTCTAGTCGACCATCTATCAGTTCGTCACTCATGCTACAGCTCCTTCAATAACGGGCTCTTTGGTGATATTTTTTTGCGCAGGCTTGGCTGTGTACATTCTCATAACTCCGGATAGATCCAGAATCATTGAGACTGTTCCGTCTCCCAAAATAGTAGCACCAGAAATTCCATCCACTTTTTCGTAATTAGTTTCAAGACTTTTGATCACAACTTGTTGTTGTGAAAGAAGATCATCAACAAACAACCCAACTTTCTGTCCATCTGCTTCTGCAACAACGAGTAAACCATCCTCAAGCTTAGAACTATCAGGAGTTATATTAAAAATATCGTGCAAGCGTAATACTGAAATATACTCATCTCGAAGTTTGTAAAGCTCGGCTTTGCCAGCCACTCGTTTATTTTTTTCAGCCTCAATTTGCAAAGACTCGACAATCGAAATTAATGGAATAATAAATACGTGCTTACCCACTCGGATCAATTGGCCATCCAGGATAGCCAGTGTTAGAGGTAAGCGTATTGTGAAGGTTGAACCTTTTTTTATTTCAGATTTGATCTCGACCTTACCGCCAAGGTCACGAATATTCCGCATAACAACATCCATGCCAACACCGCGCCCCGATACATCGCTCACTTCAGTAGCTGTTGAAAATCCTGGTGCGAAAATCAATTCATGTATTTTTTCATCCGGTAAAACTTCATTCTCACCGACAAGCCCATTCTCACGTGCTTTACTTAGAATTCGTTCTTTATTAAGTCCTGCTCCATCATCAATAATTTCAATGACAATATTTCCACCTTCGTGGAAAGCATTAAGATTGATAGTTCCAACCTCAGATTTACCTGCGGCTTTTCGTACTTCTGGCATTTCAATACCATGATCGAGTGAATTTCTTACAAGATGAACAAGTGGATCACCAATTTTTTCCATCACAGATTTATCAAGCTCAGTTGTTTCACCTGTCAATTTCAATTCAATGTTCTTACCTAGTTTCGTTGCCAAGTCTCGAACTAAGCGAGGGAATCGATTGAATGAAAAACTAATTGGCAGCATTCTGATCTGCATAACATTTTCTTGTAGTTCTCGTGTATTTCTTTCTAATTCAGAAATACCATCCTTAAGTCTTTCGATATCAGCCTCTTGAAAATTCTCACTGACCTGACTCAGCATAGATTGAGTTATAACCAACTCCCCAACCATATTGATCAATGTGTCTATTTTGTCAGTTCCTACTCTGATAGATGAACTTTCACTGGCTGAGTTTTTAGCTGGTTTTTTCTTGACTGTAGTTGCATCTGGTGTCGGGCTCGCACTTGTAACCGTGGCCTCAGCTGTTGCATTGACCTCAGGTTTTGATAGCCCTAGTTCAGACTCCGTTGTGGATTGGACTGCGGGGGATTCAATTTCCCACTGCTCTCCCATTTGAATAATGCTTAAATCACAATCTTCATCTACCCACTCAAATATTTCTAAAATATCAGCCTCGGAACATTCCCCTTGGAGATCAATTCCCCAAGACAAATAAGACTCTTCTGGATTAAATTCTTCGTACGAAGGTAAATTCGATAAATCAGCAGCTGCTGTAACAGCACCTAAATGCTCAAGTTCATGAAACAATTTTACTGGGTCATTTCCGGTTGTGAAAAGGTGGGAGTGAGGCGTGAAGGTTATTTTCCAAAGTCGATCCAATACTTCATTGTCTTTACTAGCAACAGCGCTACTTTCCATCGACGATGAACCGGCATCACTACCTGAACCATTACTCGCTAGTAACGTTTCCAGATCTTTTTGTAATTCATTTTTTGCATCCTGATCAATCTCTTCACCAGCATCAACGGCCGATAGCATCTCGCGTAAACAATCCACACTGAGTAGCAGTAAATCAACACCTTCTCGTGTTACTGCTCTCGCACCATCTCGCATCTCATCCAGTAAGGTTTCCATTACGTGCGTAAAACTGGCCACGTCTGTAAAGCCAAATGTTCCAGCCCCACCTTTTATAGAATGTGCTGCACGAAAAATTGTATTAATTTCTTCGTCATCTGCTGAACCAAGATCAAGATCCATTAAACCCGTTTCCATAATATCAAGTCCTTCGAAACTTTCTTCGAAGAAAACCTGATGAAATTGGGACATATCAATGGACATAAACTACTCCTCGTTTAATATTGACTATTAGTTACAATCTGACAAAGCCAGCATGTAAATTAACCAACTACTTTTTTCACTGTGCTCAGTAATTGATTAGGGTTGAATGGTTTTACCAACCAGCCTGTAGCGCCGGCGGACTTTCCTTCTGCTTTTTTGTCTGCTGCAGACTCAGTCGTCAACATAAGCATTGGTGTAAATTTATAAGATGGTAGTTTTCGTAATTCCCGAATTAATGTTATGCCATCCATGTTTGGCATATTCACATCGGTTAGTACCATGTTGACGTTTTGACCTTTTGCTTTATTTAGTGCGTCGACACCATCCACCGCCTCAATGACGTCGTAACCTGCACCTTTAAGTGTAAACGTTACCATTTGGCGCATTGATGCAGAATCATCGACTGCTAGAATACTTGGCATGACTTAGCTCTCCTTTTAATCCGTAAAAATTATCATCAAGACTGTTACAGAATCCTTATCGACAATTTACAAATTTGCTTTAATAAAAATATTGACTCTATTTGAAATCAAAAGTCAGTCTGCTTTATGAAACGCAATTTACAGGCCAGTTATTTGAATTTTGTTTACGATTTTTTAGATTCTGAATGGTATTCAGGGGGGGAATTTACGAACACATAAAATCATTTATAAAAAAAGGGCACCGTAGTGCCCTTTAGTATGGATAAACTAGAAGTATTAGAAGATAATTTTTATTAACCTTCTACATCAAATGATTCTACCCATTCGAGCCCATCAGAATCAGAAACCGTCGCGGTTATTTTTCCCTTTCCTTCAGGCTTAATAAAAAAACGAAAACTTGGATCAGCACTGATTGAAATACCAACTTCTGCTGACATAATAGGTTTGTCATTATAAGCAATTGAAACCTTCTTAATATAATGAGCAGGGGTGATCAAACGTGTACGCTGGTCAAGCTGCATACCTGTTATATTTGGGTGACTGACCATATACTGGGATAAGCTTGTTCCATCATCATCGCCTTCTCCAGCGATAGTTCGAAACTTCATATTACCCATTCGTTCCATCGCAGCAGCGAGATCAGCTGCAAGCGGTGCAGAACACCCACCTTGTGCTTTAACAAAATTAGTCACCATATGGTGCTCACCTGTATTCAACGCGGCAATCACGCGAACATTTGTGTACTGATCAATACGTATGCGCATTGCAAGATCTGCTTTACCCATGTCAGGTGACATATTAAATACACCAACTAAAGGTTCTGGGTTTTTATCGACGATCAAATAGATTTTCTCGATAAAAAGATCCTTTGTTTGTGGAATCTGAGCTGTGATACTAATCGGTGTAACTGATGCGTCTTCAGCTCGGTAAGGCGTTGTCATATCCACAACTGTCTTATCTTCTATGAGATCAATCCCTTTGAAATACTGATCCTTTAAGAATGTATCCCAAATACTAACCTCTGTTCTGTCTGCTGCCCACGCCGCCGACGTTATCATCGTCAACAACATAAGCATAAATATTTTTACGGTTCTTACTATTGAATTTCTCATAATCAACTCCTGGTTTCTGTTTCTACAAAACATAGACAAATTATTTAGTAAAAGGTTTATTCACCTTCACTAAAGATAAAATAAAATCTACGGTGGCTTCAAGCCTGCTTTTATCATCAAATGCTCTTGCTACCACCATTGCGCCCTCAAACGATGACACCATCATTCTGGCTATTAATTGTGCCGAGTCTGGTAATTTAAACTCGCCCGCGTCCTGACCTTCTTCAAGTACGCTCTCAACCCACTCTTCACCTCGACTCCAAAATCCTCGCACTTCATCCTGCACGCTCTCCGGAATCGTTCTTTGAGTCGTTGCCATCATGCAGAATGGACACAAACGTCCTTCACCGTATGTTTCCAAAAATATTCCAGCGAATTGTCTGAGTTTAGCTTCTGCACTATTATCCGTTGCATCAATACCTGCCAAACCTTCTTCAAACATCCCTCTTATCCTTGCTAACATTGCTTTAGCTAGATCAGCTTTAGCAGGATAGTAGTAATGGATACTTGCTGTTTTGATACCGATCTGATCAGAAATATCTCGGTAGCTAAAAGCATGATAACCACGTGTCTGTACCATTTCTTGTGCGATATCCATTATCTTTTCAGCGGTATTTAAATCTCCAGCCATTATCTACCTTCCAATAGGTTTGCTATCTACTAGAAGATAGATTATATCTACTTGTAGGTAGAATCAAGTTATATTTGAATACGGCCTAAAAAATCGTTTTTTTATTCTTAATAAAAACCCGTTACTGAACGTCCAACGTCTTTTCTGAGTTTCTTGATCATATGATCATGGATCGATATGCATTGATTGATTATCATGTTCAGATGTCTAGTCGCATCACAATAATTATTCTGCTAAGCATTATTGCCATAAGCTTAGTTATTATAAAAAACCAGCTATTTCCCAAATTAGAGATAACAAGATCAGAAACAACAATATCTGAAAGTCCTTCCCCTTCGATCACAGTTACCAATGAAAACCAGCAAAAAATTATTGGCGAAACCCACTACCTGTTTAACATTGCGGATAATGGACCAGAGCAAATAAAAACCTTACTAGAACGCGCGGAAAGTCTCTCCACTGAAGCGAAGTACAATAATATGAATAGCCGAATCGCAATGGTTATTCATGGGCCAGATATTAAAATTTTTGAGAATAAAAATTATCAGACAAATAAAGAAATTGTTGATCTGGCAGCCCGACTCGATGCCCAGAATGTAATCGATTTTAAAGTTTGCAAGGTTTCTGCCAATTCACGCGGTATTAAAGATTCCAGCTTACCCGCGTTTATGGAAATTGTGCCCTTCTCTGTTACAGAAATAAAAAGACTCGAAAAACAGGGCTATATCCAACTATAAAATATAAGGAAGAAATAAGAATGGCAAAACAACAAAAATCACTTTATATGACTGTTTTAATGACGCCTGACATGGCCAACTTCTCTGGCGTGGTTCATGGTGGAGCTTTGCTTAAGTTACTAGATCAGGTTGCCTATTCTTGCGCTGCCCGCTACTCCCAAAGTTATGTTGTTACTTTATTTCTGGATCAAGTCCATTTCAAGGAACCAATCCATGTTGGAGAACTTGTCACTTTTCGTGCAAACGTAAATTACGTGGGCACAACATCAATGGAAGTTGGGGTGAAAGTTGTCGCGGAAAACCTCCAGACCCAAAACTCCAGACATACAAATTCCTGTTATTTCACGATGGTTGCAAAAGATGAAGATGGGAAAACAAAAGAATTGCCAGCGCTGGAAATAACTTCAGAAGTAGAAGAAAAATTATTTCAGGCTGCACAAATGCGTACTACATTGCGAAAAGAAATTATGGAAAAAAATCAGAAATTACACGTAGACGGTTTAGATGAAGAACGACCCTGGTTATAAGTCTATAGTTTATAACAGTGTCTTAAATGTAGCCTGAGAATAGATCAAAAATGCTGATAGCCCGCACTTTCGATATTATATAAAGAACCATCTTTCGATATGCATTGTAAACTTGGCTCAGATACGATGCTCCCAACTTTTACGATCTGACAAATTGACCTTAAGTCTTTTAATAGATCAATTTTATCTGCGGGTACGGTAAAGCATAACTCATAATCATCCCCGCCCGATAAAGCCATCTCCGAACCAATATTTACCGCTTTTTCAAGTTCCATTTCTAATTCTGCACACAATGCTAATGATAAAGGTACCTGATCAACGATTATCTGAGCACCAACACCACTAGCAGATAATATATGTGTCAAGTCTGCGACAAAACCATCAGAAATATCAATTGCACTACTCGCAATATTACGTAAAAAAAGCCCAGCTTCGACTCGTGGAGTTGGTCTCGCTAATCGTTGTTTTAGCCACTTACTATTCTGACTATCTTCGGACCAAAATTTCAATCCCGCTGCTGCATCGCCCAGAGTTCCCGTCACATAAACTAAATCTCCCACATTCGCGCCAGATCGTTTTAACCCTTCCCCATCAGGAATGAAACCAAAAGCCTGGATAGTAATGCTCAATGATCCCCTAGTTGTATCTCCACCAATTAACTGAATATTGTAGTTGTTTGCTAATCCAAAAAGCCCCGAAGCAAATGCCTTCAACCAGGTTTGATTTGATTCAGGTATCGTCAGAGCTAAAGTTATCCAGGCAGGCTCAGCTCCCATTGCCGCAAGATCACTCAAGTTTACGGCTAATGCTCGATATCCAATATCGCATGGTTTCATATCGATTGGAAAATGCACACCAGCAATCATGGTGTCTGTTGTAATGGCCAACTCCGATCCATTAGGAGCTTTTACCACAGCAGCGTCATCACCTATTCCCAGAAGAATATCTTGCCGATCAATTGTTTCTTGTTGGAAAACTTGCTGAATGATTTCGAACTCGGAGAGAGACATAATCAGGAAGCGTTAATCTCCATTTTCCTGAGATCTTTTGCCAGCTTATCGAGAGAACCGTTGATGAATTTATAACTATCCGTTGCACCAAACATTTTCGCTAGTTCGACCGCTTCATTGACAACCACTTTGTATGGAATTTCGATACATTTTACCAATTCATAACAACCTATCATCAGAACTGAGAATTCAACGGGATCAAGTTCGTCAAATTCTTTATCGATAACAGTTGAAAGATGCTTTTTTAATTCTTCAGCATGTTCCGGGATTTCAATAGTCAATTGTTTAAAATAATTCATATCAACCTTGATCAATTCCCGATCTGCTACAAATTCTGCCAAAATATCTTTCGGGTTTTGTCCAGCTAATTGCCACTGATATAACGCTTGAACAACACAACGTCTGGCGCGAACTCGGCCACGAATGGAAGAATGATTGTTAGACAAAACTTAAGTTAACTTCCGAAACAGAGATACCATTTCGATAGCTGTTTGTGCGGCATCAGCACCTTTATTACCCGCTTTTGTTCCCGCTCTTTCAATGGCTTGTTCTATCGTGTCACAAGTCAATACACCAAAGATGACTGGTAATTCATGTCGAGTACTTGCATTTGAAATACCTTTTGCACACTCACCAGAAACGTAGTCAAAATGTGGCGTTGACCCTCTGATCACAGCACCAAGTGCAATAATTGCATCGAAATTTCCACTGCTTGCCAGTCTTTCAGCTATTACCGGTAGTTCAAATGCGCCTGGTGCTTTAACGACAGTAATGTCAGCAGGTTTTACACCGTATTGCTTTAATGTGTCGACACAACCAGTTAATAATGCTTCAACAATAAAACTGTTAAAACGGGTTGAGATCACACCGAACCTTGCTTTTTCTGGTAATTGCAATGTGCCTTCGATCAGTCGGTAATCTTCCATAGTACTCTCTATTAGTTGGCCAGAAGGTGATTCTAACCTTTATGATACATAATCGACAATTTCTAAACCAAAACCAGAAATTGAATGAATTCGTTTTGGGGCGCTCAAGACGCGCATTTTCTTTACACCGACGTCTTTAAGAATTTGTGCTCCCAATCCGATCACCCGTAAATCCTCTGCTTCAGATTTGGTTCTTATAACTTTTTCTTCACCATGCTGGTTTCTGATTTGATTAATCATGTCCTCTGGTGAAATCTGATTACGAAGAATAACCACGACGCCACTTTTTTCATTCACAACGCGCTGCAAGGCATCACGTAATGGCCATCCAAGTTCAGGATCTATATTGCCGGTCAAATCACCAATTGGGTTTTCAATATGCACTCTGACAAGCGTTTGATCATTTTCATTAATTTCACCATTAACCATCGCCATATGAAAACTGCCATCGATAGTATCTCGATAAGTGATTAGCTGGAATTGTCCGAACTCTGTTTCTATAGGACACTCTGCAGCACGCTCGACCGTTTTTTCATTTTGTACTCGGTACTCGATCAAATCTGCGATCGTTCCTAATTTCAAACCATGCTTTTCTGCAAGAATTTCCAGATCTGGTCGGCGCGCCATGGTGCCGTCTTCATTCATTATTTCAACAATCACTGCTGCAGGTTCAAGCCCAGCAAGTCCGGCCAAATCACAACCAGCCTCGGTATGTCCGGCTCGCGTCAGTACACCACCGGGTTGAGCCATGACTGGGAAAATATGTCCTGGCTGATGTATGTCTGTAGGTTGGGCATCCGCTTTAATAGCCGCAGCAACGGTTGTCGCACGATCTGCTGCAGAGATCCCGGTTGTGACACCTTCAGCTGCCTCGATTGAAACAGTGAAATTTGTTCCCTGACCCGAAGAATTGCTCTGTACCATCAATGGCAATTGCAGTTGTTCGCAACGTTTTTGATCGAGTGTAAGACAAATCAGTCCACGCCCATGCGTTGCCATAAAGTTAATATTTTCTGCTTTTACGCAGCTTGCAGGCATGACGAAATCACCTTCGTTCTCTCGCTGTTCGTCATCAACAATAATAACCATTCGTCCCTGACGAAATTCTTCGATGATTTCTTCGGTTGTCGCAAATTCCATAATGAGTAATCTGTCACAGTTAATTAGCTAATTATAGCCGACATGTCGGATTTATTGTGAACCTATTCTCAGTTCTGTGTACGAAACTGTTTAACTATAAAACCATTCTCCACTTGCTAAGTCACAACTATCAAGAACAACACAAATACAACCCGGAGGAAATAATGAAATCACAAAAAATATATATGGTTAGCACTGGAATTATTACGTTGGTGGCGTTAGCAAGTCTTAGCGCTTGTGGTCACACAAAATTTGATCGAGGAATGGGTGGTGCGATGGTTGGTACCGCTACTGGCGCCACGGTTGGAGCCGTCACAGGGATGACCATAGCACAAGGTGCAGTTCTTGGTGCAGCAGGTGGTGCTATTGTCGGCTTAGCGACTGATTCAAATCAAATTAATCTTGGTAAACCTTTCTGGCGAGATAATGCATCGGAAAATTTATACAAACCTAAAAGTAAGCAGTATAGCTCTGTCAGACAAATTCAATCTGGGCTTGCAGCCAAAGGCTATCATCCCGGTCCTTCCGATGGCATCGCAGGAAGACAAACACGTAAAGCGATCCGCGATTATCAACGAGATAATGGCTTATTGGTCAACGGACAACCAAGTCCTCAACTAGTGTCTCATATTCAAGGCTATTAGCGACTGGGCTTGCAAACAAATTTGAAGAATAGCCTGGTTCGATACCCTGAATTTATCTTGAGGTCGGTTCAGGCTATTTTTCAAAACCATCATCAATTTGTAATGAAATTATGTGATCTTCAACATCGTCAACTTCATCTTCAGGAACTGCCCAGCCACCAATAGCAATGCCAGCTTTTGATACGCTGCCAGGATCACCACTGATAAGAGGGTGCCAGGGATAAAGATCTTTGCCTTCAGACAACAAACGATACGCACACGTTGGCGGAAACCACGAAAAAACTTCTGGGTTTTCAGGAGACATTGTTATGCAATCCGGAACGAGCGTTGATCGATTTTTGTAATCAGTACATCGACAGGTTTTATGATCGAGTAATTTGCAGGCGACATCGGTATAAAATAACTCACCGGTGTCCTCATCTTCCAACTTGAATAAGCAACAGCGTGCGCAGCCATCACAGACTGATTCCCATTCCTGCATATTCATTTCCGGAAGTTTTTTAGTCTTCCAAAAAGGGAGTTCTTCACTCACAATAAAAAACCGGTACGCGAGAGTAACTCGGCAGTAACACCCGATACATCTTCATCATTGCTTTCATCTTTCATTATGAGTCTTTCAAGATAGCGAGCGATAAGATCAACCTCAATGTTTACTTTAGAACCAACGATATACTCACTAAAAATTGTTTCCTGCAAGGTGTGAGGAATAATCTGCAAACTAAACTCATTACCATTAACTTTATTCACGGTCAGGCTTACGCCATCCACACAAACAGAACCTTTGTGTGCAATATATTTCGCCAGATCTTTCGGAACTCGAATACTAAAACGGGTTGATTTACCTTCTTTTGCACGTTGAGTAATTTCACCTAGGCCGTCTATATGTCCAGAAACAAGATGGCCACCAAGACGATCTGATAATTGCATAGCACGCTCAAGATTAACTGCTGAACCCGCCTTCAATCCTCCAAGCGTAGTTAACGCAAGTGACTCTCGAGAAACATCAACCGAAAAACTTTTTTTATCAAAAGCGACAACCGTCATACACGCGCCGTTAATGCTAATGCTTTCACCCATTTCTACATCATTAAAGGACATCGTTCCTACATTAACCTTGAGACGTGAATCCATTTTACTAGATTTGATCGCCGCTATATTCCCTACGGATTGGATAATTCCTGTAAACATACTTTATTCGTTCTCAGATAATTTTAGCCATAATTCGAATATCCTTATCAATTTTCTTCATTCCCTGAATGTCTAATTGTACACAATCAGACAGTTTTTCCAGACCTGTTAATTCAAGTAGTGGTTTTGCCGCGCTACCCAGAAATTTAGGTGCAAGATAAATGATCAATTCATCGACCAAACCTGCTTGAATAAAAGCACCAGAAAGTGTCGAACCTGCTTCAACTAATACTTCATTAATTTCTTTCTCAGCCAGCTTTCCCATGGCTTTTTCCAAATCAACTTTTTGATCAATATTAGAATCAATTTGGATACGATTTTTTTGATCTGTTTTTTTTGTCGTCATGACTAAAGTCTCGCCCGGTAATTCACACATTTTTGAATTCGCTGGAAAACGATTGTGCGAATCTAAAACGACACGTATTGGTTGACGACTTGCTATATCCAATTCTGGATCACGTACATTGAGTGAAGGATCATCGGCTAATATCGTTTCGATACCAGTAACAACCGCCGAACTTCTAGCGCGCCATTTTTGTACATCCTTGCGTGAAGCTTCGCTGGTGATCCACTGACTTTCACCGGACGCCATCGCCGTTCTTCCATCAAGACTAGCACCAATTTTTATCCGTATGTAAGGCAGACCTGACTTCATGCGTTTGATAAAACCTGGGTTCAATCCTTCTGCCTGTTTCGTGCAAATTCCGGTTGTGACTTTTATGCCGGCGGCTTCAAGAGCCGCGATCCCTTTTCCAGCAACTAAAGGATTTGGATCTTTCATTCCGATAAAGATTTCACCAATTCCTGCCTCGATCAAAGCATCTGTACAAGGAGGTGTTTTTCCGTGATGGCAACATGGCTCTAAAGTCACATAACAAATTGCACCGTTTGCCGCAGCGCCTGCGTGATCCAACGCATTTACTTCAGCATGCCTTTCACCACTTTTCCGATGATATCCTTCACCAATAATTTGATCATTTTTGACCAAAACACAGCCCACTCTTGGATTTGGGTGTGTTGTATACAAACCCTTCCTGGCTACTTGAATAGCGCGGTTCATATATTTTTGATCTGAATTTGAAAATTGATCGCTCATTCTGACAGTCTGCTGTGGGACGTTAAAAGGATCAAGCCATGATTATTAACTAAGTGCGTTTTCCTTTACGTTTTTCCATTGGGATTAAATCTAACTGATCTTTTTTTACTTCGGGTGGTAATTCTTTTTCAAGACTTTCAATTTCATCGAGAAAGGCTCGTACATCTTCAAAACTTCGGTAAACAGAAGCAAAACGAACATAAGCAACTTGATCGAGTTCGCGCAATTGTTCCATCACCCAATCACCAACTTTTTGCGAATAGATTTCGCGTTCACCACTTTCTCGTAGATGACGCTTGATCTTTTCTATGGATATTTCTACGGCATCCATTTCTACTGGACGTTTTTCAAGTGCTCGCAATAAACCTGCACGCAATTTTTCTTCGATAAACGCTTCCCGACGACCATCAGATTTAACGATCCGCGGTAGACTAAGCTCAGCCGATTCGTAAGTGGTAAAACGCTCTTTGCAATCTGTACATTCACGACGGCGACGTATTTGATCACCTTCGCTGGCATCGCGTGAGTCTATGACTCTGGTATCGGGTTCATTACAAAAAGGACAGCGCATGATTAATTTTCGTTCTTTGTTTTAAATACGTATTCTAAAATTTATTTTTAGCGGACTCAGATCAAAAAAACCGCAAGGACATCTGAGACATCCTTGCGGTTAATCAAAAAATACGACTAATCGATCTTACTGCTCGTACAACGGTAATTTTGCACAAAGCTCAAGCACTTCACTTTTAACGCGAGCAATGGTTGCATCATCACCCATGTTATCCATGATGTCACAGATCCAGGTTGCAACCTGTGCAGCATCCCCTTCTTTAAAACCACGCGTTGTAATTGAAGGTGTACCAATTCGAATACCACTGGTTACAAATGGTGATTGCGGATCATTTGGAACCGCATTTTTGTTGACCGTGATGTTCGCGCTACTTAAAGCAGCATCCACTTCTTTACCGGTCAGACCTTTTTCGATCATATCAACCAGAAAAAGGTGATTATCAGTTCCACCAGAAACAATTTTCAAACCACGAGCAAGGAAAACATCAACCATTGCATTAGCATTCTTCTTAACTTGCTGAATGTAATCTTTGAAATCAGGTTCCATACACTCTTTAAAAGCCACGGCTTTAGCCGCAATAGTGTGCATATGTGGTCCACCTTGATAGGCAGGGAAAACCATAAAATTGATTTTCTTCTGAATATCTTCATTGGCTTTACCCATGATGATGCCTGAGCGTGGGCCACGTAGCGTTTTGTGTGTCGTTGACGTTGTAATATCCGCAATGCCTACTGGGCTTGGGTATTCACCCGTCGCAACCAAACCTGCAACGTGAGCAATATCAGCAACCATGATCGCGCCAACTTTGTCGCAAATATCACGGAAACGCTGCCAATCCCATTCACGCGAATAAGCTGAAAAACCTGTCCAGATCATTTTTGGTTTATGTTCCAGAGCCAATGCTTCAGCTTGATCATAATCAATGACTCCATCGTCATCCAGACCATATTGGATCGCGTTATAGATACGGCCAGAAACATTTACATGAGCACCATGTGTTAAGTGACCACCATGTGCGAGGCTCAAACCCATTATCGTGTCATGTGGTTCTAATAAAGCCAGGTAAACCGCACCATTTGCCTGAGAACCTGAATGTGGTTGAACATTTGCCCAATCCGCGCCAAACAATTCACAAGCACGATCAATCGCTAATTGCTCAACGACATCAACATACTCACAACCGCCGTAATAACGTTTGCCAGGATAACCTTCAGCATATTTATTAGTCAGAACAGAACCCTGACATTCAAGGACGCGTGGGCTGGTCATGTTTTCTGAAGCGATCAGTTCGATATCTTCTTCCTGACGCTGCCGTTCCCCTTCCATCGCTGCAAATAGCTCTGGATCAAAACCTTCCACCTTCATATCTTTCGTAAACATTGGGTTAAGTCTCCCATTAAGATTAAAAAAACTTGCACATAAACCGAATAGCTCTTTTCTACAATCTTGCAACTACGTAAATGTTTAAGCTAAAACGACTTGTAATAAGATCACCTTCAACATCGAATAATGATCAAAAATTCATATCGAACTTCCTAGAATAACAAATATTACAGCCTTGTTATATATATTCTCATAATAATATATAGGCAAAGTGTATAACTAACGTTAATTAACCCAATTCAAGAAAAACTAGGAAATGTCGCTATACGGCGTATGTCCGATGTAGTTTTTGATCAAAAAACACAAGATCAGCACGAGAGCGAGCAGCAATCGTCCGAATCACCAATAGACCGCTTTCTTGCTATAAATGCGGCAAGGTTTGCGCGCGTACAGTCTTCTTTAAGTCAAAGAAAAGAAGCTTTTCTTGATGCTTTACCAATGCTTTTTCACCTAAATGACAAAGCCCTTCCTGGCTATATCTCTGACAAAACTGCAGTTGGAATCGCCAACTACACACCCACGGGCCAGACCATGTTTGAAGCACGCCGAATTGCGAAAAATTCTGCCATTGGTAAAAGAGATCCGCAAAAGTTTGATCTGTTGGGAATGTATTTTATGGGAAGTCCTGGCACGATTGCCTATAACGGTAAGAGCGACTTTGATATATGGCTATTCATCGATCCAGATATTGATGGTGAAAAACTAAGCGAACTCGATCAGAAAGCCAGGCTCATCGAAAAATGGGCAGAAAAATCTTCCATTGAAGTACATTTTTTCATTATCAATCCTGATAAATTCCGTGCCGGTGAAACGTTACCTATCTCAACAGAAAGCAGTGGTAGTTCACAACATGGCTTGCTGCTGGACGAGTTTTATCGTTCGGGTATTTTGATCGCTGGTCTACCATTGACCTGGTGGTTAGTTGCACCCGAATATGAAACGCATTATGAAGACTATATTCATAGCCAACGCAATGTTCAAATTCCTGATCTTCCAACAATAGATCAATGTATAAATCTGGGTCCTTTATTAGAAATTGATCCGACCGAATTTTTTGGTGCTGGCATCTGGCAATTAAATAAAAGTATTTCCTCTCCATATAAATCTGTTTTAAAACTATTATTGATCGAACTCTATGCGCAAGATGAAAGCGGTCTTAGCTTGATCAGCCATCAGTTTAAAAAACGGGTGTATTCCGGAGTGTCCGATATCGATCTACTTGATCCCTGGATTCTGATGTTCGAGCTTGTGGAAGAATATTTAGAAAATAGAAATGATGAACTTAGATTAAAAGTTTTGCGTCGAAGTTTTTACCTGAAAATTGATGAAAAATTATCTGTTCAGGTCGATATTGACAATACTCGTAACTGGCGAAAAAAAATAATAAACACGCTAGTTAAAAACTGGCAGTGGGATGAAGAAAAAATCCTCGAACTTGATTCCAGAGACAACTGGAAACTCGAAACAGTTACCAGCGAACGTGCAGATATTGTTAATACTCTGACAAATAGTTTTAGAGCACTATCTCGGTTTTCCCAACAAGTAGATATTCCTAAAATTACTAAAACTGATCTTCAATTATTAAACCGGAGGTTGTTTTCAGCATTTGAAAGGAAAGCTGGAAAAATAGAAATTATCAACCGTGGTATTTCACCTAATATCAATGAAGGTACCGTTTCGCTGCACATGTTGAAATCTGCGCCAGATCCTTCATGGGGAATAAATGAAACATCAGTAAATACACGATCTTCATGGGTGCTTTATCGAGGTATTGTGACTGAAAAAGATCTCGGTGATTCTACTCATTTGAAACGAACATCCAGCCTTATCGAAATGTTGTCCTGGTGCTATTTCAATAAAATTTTAAATGTTGAAAGTAAAATATCTTTATATTTACCATCGGACAAAAATATCTCTCAACAAGAAATCAAAACAATTCTCGATTCACTGACAAAACAATTTCCGCTTGATCAAAGTTTTGACAACCAGGCTCTTGCAAATCCGGCCAAAATTACCTCTGGAGCTGTCTTTGTGAATACAGGTTTAGTTCCAAAACAAGACACTTCCCTAAGCGATACTTTACTTTCCAGCCAGCGAAGTAATGCTTTAAGTTATGGTGGCCAACATGAAAACTTGACCAAAACATTTGATCTTGTTTTTACAACTTCCTGGGGCGAGACATTTATAAAAACTTATTCTGGTTCAGATAGCTTGATCGATTGTATTACTGAATATATGTCGTGGGCACCAACGACACAGAAAACGTCACCAGCAGTACTCGAAGTTTACTGTTATTCACCAGGTTATGGCGCCCAGATAAGGAAAACACTCAATACGCTTTTTAAGAATATTGTTGATCATTTTTACGATGAAAATATTTCGAGTGATGGTCGATATATTCTGGAAATTGAAGATGACTATCACTGCCTTGAGCGCAATGGTGAAATAATTAATCACACCGTCCTCTCAAACCAGGATGAACTAATTCTCTATTTAGAAAAACCTAAAATGCGATTTTCTTACCTGCATTTTGGCCCATATGCATGTGATGACACTTTATTACCAGCAATCTATGCGTGCAACAAAAAAGACTCCGTACAACTATTTTTCCATTTGAATGATAACCAGGCGAATGTTTATATTATAGATGAAAAAGGATCCTTATTTATTCAAAAAAACTTCTACATGGACAAGCACAGTCTTTTTGGTCACTACAAAACTTTTTCAGATACAATCATCGAAAGAATTATGCACAATGATCTAACAAGCCTACTAGAAGGTTATGAAGTAACCGCGGAGTTATATCAAATAGAAAAAGATAAATTTAGTGGTTTTGAAATTGAAAAACTTTCACTAATGTCGGATCGATCAAATAACTTTCTAAGCCTGCAAGTGCTTTGTGATCTTGATGAAAATAACACTGAGCAATATACGATTTTCTGTCAGGAGCAAGAATTTTCTTCCTTACAATATGGTGACAGTTTATATGATGTCGTCGCCAAACAAATTATGAAATATAGAGGCAGCCGCTTAACATATCCAGCTTATATAACCGATATTGATCTTTCTCAAGCGATGCTAAATGATAATGATAAAAATCAATACCAGTCAGTTCAGTTCTTTCGTTATAAAAAGCATATCGAATTAAAATTAACTCGATCTTTAGAAAAACTCTAACCCCATCAATTCTTGATGGCTAATTCATTGTAGGCTGATCTGCAAAGCCTTATACTTGCGCCAAACAAAAATATAGATCTACCCAATGAACTTTTCAGGCTTCGGTAAAAAATTCACCCAACAAACTGGCATCCTTCAATTAATGAATGATCTTGGTCAAGCAATGTCTGGTAATTCAGACATGTTAATGCTTGGTGGTGGAAACCCTGGGCATATTGCGGAAGTCCAATCTTTGTTCAGAAAACGTATGCAGGAAATCCTCGATAATGGAAATTCTTTCGAAAAATTGATCGGAAATTATGATCCTCCTCAAGGCGAACAAGAATTCGTAAAAGCTTTAGCAACGTTATTAAAAAATACTTATGGCTGGGATATAACTTCAGAAAATATTGCATTAACTTTAGGCAGTCAATCAAGTTTCTTTATGTTGTTTAATCTCTTTGCTGGCGAAACTGACGACCATAAAAAGAAGAAGGTACTTTTCCCATTAACACCTGAATATATAGGTTATTCTGATCTTGGCTTAAGCGAAGATTTTTTTATTTCGCAACGACCATCCATAGAACACATTGATGAGCAGACGTTTAAATATCATATCGATTTCGAGAAGCTTAAAATAACCGATGACATCGGTGCTATCTGTGTTTCACGCCCGACAAATCCAACTGGCAACGTATTGACAGATTTAGAAATTGATCAACTTTCAAAGCTCGCAGAACAACACAATATTCCTCTCATCATCGATAATGCTTACGGTCTTCCTTTTCCAAGTATTATTTTTACTGAAGCTCAAGCCGTCTGGAATGACAATACAATTTTATGTATGAGTTTATCCAAGCTAGGTTTACCAGGAACGAGAACCGGGATCGTTATTGCAAATCCAGAAGTAATTTCAGCCATCACTGGAATGAATGCAATTTTTAACCTTGCCACCAGTGGTTTCGGATCACAACTAGCCTTAGAAATGGTTAAGTCGGGTGAAATAATTTCAGTGAGTGAAAATTTGATCACTCCTTACTATCAACAAAAAGCCGAGCAAGCGATTGGCTGGTTGTCAGATCTTTTACAAGGTGTTGATTTTCATTTGCACAAGGCTGAAGGTGCACTTTTTTTATGGCTTTGGCTACGAGATTTACCGATCAAAAGTGAAACTCTTTATGAGCGGATAAAAGATCGCGGTGCACTCGTAGTATCAGGACATTATTTTTTTCCTGGTTTTCAAGACGAGTGGCAGCATCAACACGAATGCATAAGGATCACCTATTCCCAAGATGAGAAAACGGTTCGAAATGGTCTTGAAATTATTGCAGAGGAAGTTAAACGTGCTTACGATAATGGCGCTTAATTACACGCCACAAACTGCCTACATCTGACTTTGCTTCAGTCAGTAAAAAAGTGATCAAAATTTCTTCCAAAGAAGCTAAAACACAAACCACCACTGCAATATGAAATAACCAGACAGTCCCACCAAGAAATAAAACAATTGATGAGATCGCCATAAAAACTGCAGCAATTTTTGTTAACCAGGTATGATAGCTGGTATAGCTTCCAAACTTAAGTAGTCCGATCAAAACTGGCAACACAATACTGCAAACTACTGCGGCAACATAAAATTTTTCTTGCCAAATAACTTCCGGCCATAATAACCAGGCACAAACAGGAATCGCTAGATAAACAGCAAAATCTGCAACACTATCAAGCTTAGCTCCAAGCGAAGATTGTAAATTAAATTTTCTCGCAATCGCCCCATCTAAAGCGTCTGTTATAAAACTAAATGTAAGCAAAGCTAAAAATATCGTGGGATAACCTTTGTAAGAAAAAAAGATCAAAAGAGGTACCGTCAACAAACGCAATACGCTTAAAATATTTGGAATATAGGTTCGAAGAATCATTCTTTATTGATTGATTTTATCTGATCTATTTTTTACTCGAATTGTTTTCTTTATCCTTATTACTATTCTTCAAATTACCGGCTTTGTCGACAACTTTTTTAGTCTTTTCTTTCATCACTTTTAACCAATGTCTAGCCCAGGCAAACTCTATACTGAGAATCGCTAAACCAGCAGGAATAACGATAATGGCTGGGCCAGGAGTAACAAACATTATTATTCCAATAATAACAATCGTCATTCCAATAATAAAAATGGCTATGCGCCTGATTAATTTATAGGTTATTTCTAAGGTACGACGCATCGTATTTATTTATGGTTTGAGCAGGCTGAACCCAGCATGTAAAGCAGCATGATCAGATAATTTCCGCCATGTTTTTGAATTAAGACAATCACAATTCTCTGCATTGAGATTACGAAAGTATATTCTATCAACAGGTAATACGGGCCACCAGACCGGAAAAGTTTTTGCGCGTTCGCCGGTTAAAGTTTCAAATACTTCGGAAAGCCCTAACTGCTTGTTAATACTTTTATCTGCTTGCCCGAGCCAGTCATTAAAATCGCCCGCAATTATAAGCGGACATTCTGCTGGCACTTGAGTTTTTATTCGATGTGATAATACGCGCAACTGTCGACGTCTTTCAGATGCACGAAGGGCTAGATGAATACAAAAGACATGAAAATATTTTTTAGAGTGTGGCACATTAATTACGGCATGTAATAAACTTCGACTGGCACGTTTACTACTAGAAACATTAATGTTCTCCCAATGAATGATGGGATATTTACTCAGAATCGCATTGCCATGATGTCCAGAATAATAAACCGCATTTTTACCGTACGCATAGTGAGGCCACATTTTGTCAGCAAGGAATTCAAATTGGGGGAGAGAAGGCCATTCGTTTATGCGATTTTTTTTACGTTCATGCTCACCTTGTATCTCTTGCAAGAAAACCAGATCAACATCTTCGGTTTCGATCGCTTCACGAATTTGGTGTAGTACAAAGCGGAAATTACCAGCACTAAATCCTTTGTGAATATTATAGGTCAACACTCTAAAGTGCTCGGAAGATTCAGTTATTTTTTTCATTCTCCCTCTTTCTTATCACTCTCAAGCCTTTCTCTGATACCTCCACTATTCGTAGCCCTTTCCTCCACACTATTTCCTACCACCGAATCCATCCATTTTTTAAAACGTAACGATAAAGGTTGTACTTTTTCTGGAGGGGGAACGTAAACTTCTTCAATCACAACCGCATTTGAATTTATAGCGTTTTTATTTCTTTCAGCTACTTCCTTTTTCGCATCAATAGCTCCTTGTTTATTAATCTCGCTCTGCGTATTTTCTTTTACAACAGATTCTTTTTGAGGAATGGATTGAAGTGATTGAGTACTTTCTGAAACCACCTCAGGCTGTTTTTCCGAAGAGACCTCATTGCCTGCTTCATCAACAATAATAATTTTACCCTCCGCTGCTAATTCAGCGGCAGTTTGTTCATCGAGTACCAGTGGTGATATCTCTTGAGATGATCCTGAAATAATTCCAATCTCCTCAATCGGGGCTACTTGTTCTAAAGTTGTCGTTTCTTGAGGAATTGTTTCTGTTCTGCTGCCTTCAGTGACTACACGTTCACCATCAACAATGATCACTCTTTCTTCAATAATGGGTGTTTCACTCAGCTCTTCTACTGCAATTTCCGTAGGAGCCATTTCTGTACTAACATTCGGGCTATCAGGTTCTTGAGTGATGATCAATTGTCCTTGATCTACTTCTACAGGTTTATCGCTGATTACATCTTGCGGAACAAAACCCGGTTTACCCGCCTGTTGCATTTTCTGAAAATTCCCAATAAAAAAACCACCAAACAATAGGACTAATATTACTAACGCTAATTTTAAACCTCGTCTAAAACCGGCTTTATGCGCAAGTTCCATAGATTCTACAGATACCGGATCTTCATTACTGATCAAAGCCGTAAGCTCTGGCTCATCATGTAACCTGGTGACGGTCTGCGTTAATGATTCTTTGACAATAGAGACAACCTTTCCCGACGCGCGGCCTGACATAATTTGTTGCGTGGACGATCCATTTTTTTCTAATAACTCGGGTGAAATAAGAAATTCTTTTCTCCAACTCTTAATCGTTTGCGGCCGGTCACGAGTTAAAAAAGCTAAACCATGATCAATTGCCTTGATAAAATCACTTGAGTATCGTTTATCAGCCAGTTCATGGCAGGCGATCAAATTATCCTGTTCATTACCGGTCAGTGCCTCTCCACGAGTAATGGCATCACTTGGTGGTACACCTGTTACGGCACGATACAAAGTTGCAGCCATTCCATAAATATCTGACCAAGGCCCTTGTTTATCACTTTTACTTACGTATTGTTCGATCGGTGCATAACCTGGGGAAACAAGGCTGGTCAGTGTATGCGTTTCTTTTTCCAACGATTGACGGGCAGATCCAAAATCGAGCAGTACGGGAGATCCATCTGTTCGAATAAAAATATTTGCAGGTTTTATATCTCGGTGGATGAAACCCGCTTGGTGTACCTTCTCCAGACCATCAAGAATTGGGAAAAGAATATTTAGTAGATCTGATTCATCAAGAAACTTTTGTCGAATCAAAACCTCCTTAAGACTTACTCCCTGCTCATAGCCCATCACCATGTAAGCCGAATTATTAGCCTCGAAGATATTCATTATTCGAACAATATTGGGATGTTCAAACTGATCAAGAATACGCGCTTCATCAATAAAACGTTGTAGACCTTGCGTGAATTTTTCTTGTAATGTTTCAGAAACTGGTCGGACAGTCTCCGCACCATCTCGCATGGCGTACTGTCCTGGCAGAAATTCTTTAATGGCAACTAAACGATCAAGATTAATATCACGTGCCAGATAGGTTATTCCGAATGCGCCTTGCCCAAGCACAGATTTGATCTGATACCACAGTAATTCATACCCAGCGGGCAGAGCATTACGTGAGTTTAAGTTGTTCTCCTGTGGTGCTTTTTGCATGATAGCTAATTACTCGATTCCTTCCTGCATCTTTTGCCTGGTATACAGCCTGATCAGCCGCTTCTACAAGCTTATGTGCTGTTTCGCTAATATCATCTGACGATTCTATTAATTCCGTTGTTGCGACACCGATTGAAACAGAAACCTGCATGTCGATTTCATTCGAGTCGTACTCCCACTGCTCTATATTTTTTCTGATTCGTTCTGCAATTTCCATCGCTAACACAATATCAGCCTGGGCAAGCAAAACTGCAAATTCTTCACCACCATAGCGCGAAACAACGTCAATTGATCTGAGTTGCTCTCTGATCAATTGAGCAACATGCCTCAGCACTTCATCTCCCAATTGATGGCCGAAGTTATCGTTTATACGCTTAAAATGATCAAGATCAATGAATAAGCAGCCTAATGAAACACGATCTCTACGGGTTCGTTCAAGTTCTTCATGTAAACGTTGGTCAAAAAACCGCCGATTATTGACGCCTGTCAAGCCATCAGTTAATCCAATAAATCGTAAACGCTCACGTATTTCGGCCATTTCTAAACAAACAGAAACCACAGCAGCCAAGTGCTCCATAAAATCTGTTGCTGTGTTTTCCTGAAATTTATCCGGGTTATAACTTGCAAGGTTGAGAGAACCAATCAATCGTCGATTACGAATCAACGGTAATATTGCGGTGCTGGTAAGGCGGTGATCTGATTTTGGAAAAAAACCAGAATGAAGCCGTGCGCGATATGGTCCCAACGTCGGTCGTCGACCGTCCTCAAACAATCGATCTGCCTGCTGAAGGTTATCAACTAAAAATAATTCAGGGAAATCTGATCGCGGTGTACCGGTTGAGTCTAATAAGCGATGAATCTCATATTCTGGATCATGCAGAGTTAGTGCGATTACGTCCCAGCCAAAACCTGCGCGATAATTATAGAGCACGGTCTGTAGCATTTCAGCTAAAGAACTACTTCGCATCAAACTTAATTCTAACGACTGAAACCGACGCCAACGCTCATCATTACGACGCCCTTCGAGCAACAGCCGATCTAATTTTCGTTGTAGTGTTGCGTTTGACTGGTCTTGAATTATATTTTTCCCGATCAAAAAATCTATCTAAAACTTAAGTTGTGTAGATCTCAATCTGTGACTTCGGCTATTACCATATCGGCGAACTCGGCCGTTGTTGCTTTACCGCCCAAATCACCGGTTAAATTCTTTCCTTCCCCGATCAGCTTTTCTAATGCTTTACGAATACGGCTCGCTTTTTCTTGCTCACCAACATGATCCAGCATCATCGATGCCCCAAGCAATAAAGCAGTTGGATTTGCGATCCCCTTCCCTGCAATATCCGGTGCCGATCCATGCACAGCTTCAAATAAAGCTGCATCGTGACCAATATTCCCACCGGGTGCCATTCCAAGTCCACCGACCAATCCTGCAATCTCATCAGATAATATATCACCGAACATATTTGTAGTTAGAATGACATCAAACTGGCTTGGGTTGAGAACCAATTGCATTGCGGTATTATCAACAATTTTATCCTCAATTTCCAAACGATTTTCATACTTCTTACCAACTTCAAGGCAAGTTTCCAGAAACAGTCCTGTTAACGCTTTGAGGATGTTAGCTTTATGAACAATAGTCACCTTTTCTCGTCCATTTTTTACTGCGTAATCAAAGGCAAACTCAGCAATCCGTCGGCAACCACTACGCGTAATAAAGCTGGATGATTCTGCTACTGCATGTGGATCACCATCAACGGGTACAAAATGTTCTGCTCCAACGTACATTCCTTCAAGATTTTCACGGATCAGAACCAGATCGATATCTGTATAACGACCATCCGGGACAAAGGTTAAAGCCGGCCGCACATTTGCAAAAAGTTTAAATTCCTCTCTCAAACGCACGTTGACCGAACGAAAACCACCACCTATTGGAGTAGTTAATGGCCCTTTAAGTGCCAGTTTTGTTTTTCTGATCGATTCAAGCACCGCAGGTGGAATGGGATCACCACCTTCATCCATCGCCGCCATTCCAGCTATCTGTTCATCCCATACAAACGGTGCATCAACCGCATCGAGAACACGAACTGTCGCTTTGACTATTTCGGGGCCTATACCATCACCATGTATAAGCGTTGCTGGAATAGATTTATTTGAAGCAGATTGAGTCATGGTTTGATTTCCAAATAGTAGTTTGCTTGTTAGTTATGTTGTAGATTTTATACCAAACAAGTCTATATGTACTGAAATAATGATCAGAGCGGAATTAATCGACAGTTCCTAAATTGATCAAGTCTGCTAGAATCCACCTCGGTAGATAAATATCACGCTTCTCAACTAAAAAGAAGAACAATCTCAATAAGGAACACAAATGAATATCTATGTTGGAAATTTACCGTACAGTACTGAAAAAGAAGAATTAGAAGACGTCTTTGCAGAATTTGGAGAAATTGAATCTATCGACATCATTGTTGATCGCCGTTCTGGGCGCTCTCGAGGATACGGTTTTGTCTCAATGCCGAATGAAGGCGAAGCTAAAGAAGCAGTAGAAACTCTCAATGGCCGCGAGTTCGATGGCCGAAACCTGAGAGTTGATTTTTCACGACCCAAACAAAAAAACAGACCCGATCATCAAAATAAAAGGCAACAGAATCAACCTGTCCAGCAAAATACAACCCCAGAAAAATCGGGCGGTATTGTTGGTTTCATAAAACGTATTTTTAGCTGAGCACTTATTAGCAAAACTCAAAGGAGCATCGATCTCACCGATGCTCCTTAATTATATATAGTTTCATCCCGTACCTTTCAACTCAAAATATGCCCACTCAATCCAGGGCAGTAATTTTTCGACATCATTCGTTTCTACCGTTGCACCACACCAGATACGTAAACCCGGTGGTGCATCAATATACGATCCAAAATCATAACCTGCATTTTCGGCCTCAACTAAAGACACAAGACGATCAGTTATCTTTCTTTGATCACTTTCCGTCATTTCTGTAAACCACGGATCAATAATTTTCAAACAAACACCTGTATTTGATATCGTTTCAGGATTTTCCGCCAGAAAACCGATCCAGCTTTTTTCAGCGATCCATTTTTCGATCACTTCCAAACTCCGCTCGGAACGCGCTATGAGTCCTGACAAACCACCTTCACTTTCAGCCCATTTCAGCACATCAACATAATCCTCTACACAAAGCATTGACGGTGTATTTATAGTCAGCCCCTGGAAGATTTTTTCATTTAATTTTCCATTTTTTGTCAAACGGAAAATTTTAGGCATCGGCCACTTTGGTTTCCAGGATTCCAGTCGTTCAACCGTTCGAGGACTAATAATTAACATGCCATGAGCAGCTTCACCACCCAACACTTTTTGCCATGAAAAAGTCACAACATCTAATTTATCCCACGGAATTTCCATTGCAAAAACAGCCGAGGTTGCATCACAAATGGTCAAGCCTTTTCTGTCTTGTCTTATCCAGTCACCATTGATCACTTTCACACCAGACGTCGTTCCATTCCAGGTAAAAACAACATCATGATCAAAATTCACTTTTGTCAGATCGGGAAGCTTTCCATAGTCTGCTTCGTAGTGATTTACATTCTCCAGTTGAAGTTGATCTAAAACATCATTAATCCAGCCGGCACCAAAACTTTCCCACGCCAACACATCAACACCGCGTTCCCCAAGAAGCGACCATAACGCCAGTTCGACAGCACCAGTGTCTGAGGCAGGAACAATTGCAATACGATAATCGTCAGGCACTTGTAATACTTCACGTGTTCGGTCAATAGCTTCGGCCAGTTTTCTTTTACTTGGCTCTGAACGATGTGATCGTCCCAGCAAAGCACTTTCTAAATTTTTAAGTGACCAACCGGGTCGTTTCGTACAAGGTCCCGATGAAAATAAAGGATTTCGAGGTTTTGTAATTGGTTTTAATACTGGATTCAAAGTTCTTCTCTATTTATATTTTTATGATTTGATACGTTGAAATCATGTCAACGGTTGAAGATTATATGTCATAATTTGCTTACATATATTAAGAAGGAATTTTACATGCCTACGTCTGCGATCAATTCTGGGAGCGACACCAATCTCAATATTGGTTTTATCGCCTCTTATAATGCTAGCGGAATGCGCTCGGTACTAAATGCTGTTGAGAATGGGTTGGCCGTAAAACCAACCGTATTGATTTGTAACAACAAGAATGCAAACGCCTTCAAATTAGCAAAAGAATATGACTTGCCAGCTTATCACCTTAGCAGCAAAACGCATGAAGATAATGCGGAGTTAGATCAAGCAATCTGTGACCGATTACAACAACATGAAGTGGATCTAATTCTTCTTTCTGGCTACATGAAAAAGCTTGGCCCGAAAATGTTATCGATGTATCGCAACAAAATTCTAAACATCCATCCTTCATTGCTTCCGCTGTTTGGTGGCAAAGGTATGTATGGTGATCATGTCCACCAGGCAGTGCTAGATAATAATGCGAAAAAGACAGGTGCAACTGTGCACATCGTGACGGCAGAATATGATCAAGGCCCTATTCTCAATCAACAAAGTGTCGCGCTAGAAAATAACGAAAGCCTTGACAACATACGAGAAAAAGTCAGGCAAATTGAAGCTCACTTATATGTTGATACTTTGCAAGGAATCCTTTCTGGCGATATTGAAATTCCACAATCCGACAAATAATCTTAGATGAAAATTATTAGATCAATGCTATAGTCGTCAAACACGAATTCCACAATAACAACAACAATTGGAATGGTAAATGAACACAATTTTTACGCAAGGTGCAATATCAAAACTTAAACCGATCAATGAGAATTACCATATCAATTTTGATCCCGATCTGTTTTTTTCCAAAAAAAAATCACTAACACAACTCAAATCAGCAGCAGAAAAAAAAACCTATGTTGAATTTCTGGCTCGAAAAATAAAACGTGATCAAAACCTGTTAGATGCACATGTTCAACGAATTCATCTAAACTATTTACTCAAAAATGAAGAGGCTTATTTTGGTGCGGTTATTGATTTTTTTATCGCACTTGGATCAAAAGGCTTATCTCTAAAAAAATCCGTCCTCAAACCAACCTATGATCTCTTTACTAAAGAGCATGCAAGTTTCATCAAAAAATATCTGCATTCAGGAATATTAGCAACACAATTTATTCCAAGCTCAGAATCGCGTTTATCTAAAGGGCTAAGCTCCACTTCACCCGTTGTTATAAAAAAAACAACGTACAAATCGTCTAATAAATAATCCTGTGACCAGTTATCAATTTGCAGAAAATATTTATCTTGCACCCACTCCCACTGGTGCTTTTTATGCTATTTCTAACCCAACACCTGAACCATTACGCATTTTCTTACACGCCCTGTTAAAACAAGAAAAAACCCCCAAACCGATCACAAGCCAACTAATTAACTGGACGCAAGCAAGCAGTGTCGAGTCGATGATGGCGCTGCTACATGAAGCGCAATTGTTAACTTATATTGAAGGTTTGCGAGAACCGCTTGAACTGCCTGATTCGGGTTTTGGTAGCAGTGCTGAAATCCTGTTGTCTTATTTATCCACCTCCGGCAATGCAGTGTTAGTTGATAACACCGGCTGCGCAATTGCCCATAGTGGTTTCGATCAAAAAACTGTCGAAATGCTATCCGCCTTAAGTGCAGATTTACTGACCGTTCAAGATCGTCATGAAAAACGTCTGGAAAAACATTTTGATCTCACCATTAATGGTTGGGGAGCAATGGATTCATCGGGCTCCAGCCGAATCGGAACATGGCCTATTTATATTGGACAAAAAAGATTCTCGCTTGTTATCCCCGGTGAGCCACGTTTTAACTGTCCGCAATTTACTTTATTGATCTGGAGTTTAGTTAAACGTTATTTTGATCAATAAATGATCCGAATTTAGCATAATAAATTGATATAATCAGATGATAGAAAATAATAATTTTTAAGGGCTTCGTTCCAGAGATTCTTCCTCCCAAGGTCGTCAGAATGACCACCTTTTATAAGAAAAAATATTTGCCCTCCTGAGCTTTCGCGAAGGATCTTAATTTCGAAGCCTCTATCTAGAAGGTAAGTATTAAACTAATAAAACACACTGGTTTTTCTTATCTCAATTTCAGGTTGAATAATAATACAGACTGTTTTTAAAACTCGTTTATCTACGTTTTTTAAACAAGCTTTTTATACTTGATCCAATCAAAACTTTCCCCTGGATCCGTTTTTCTATCTGGCGCAATATCGCAATGCCCAACAATTCTATCCATTTCTATTTCTGGCCATTGTTGCTGAATCAAACGCGTTAGCTCAACCAGACTTGCATATTGCGCATCTTCATAAGCCTCATCATCACAACCTTCCAACTCAATTCCAATCGAAAAATCATTGCAACACTCGCAACCTTGAAACTCAGAAATACCCGCATGCCAGGCGCGTTTTGTCAGCGGAACAAACTGTATGATTTCTCCCAATCGATTGATCAATAA
This sequence comes from Gammaproteobacteria bacterium, assembly GCA_045110495.1. Taxonomy (GTDB): domain Bacteria; phylum Pseudomonadota; class Gammaproteobacteria; order CAJXQU01; family CAJXQU01; genus CAJXQU01. Next base: position 3,587 of record JBGCGE010000024.1, on the reverse strand, counting down.
ATGTGATGAAACTTCCATTTCATAAATCTCTTGGAAATAAGGGTCTTCCTTTGGATCTAGATTATTAGTAAAAAGTTGCTCAATATACTCTCCCCCATATTGTCCGGGCGGCAAACTAATATTGTGAATTACCAGCAGATCAATTTTTGATCCCTCTGGACGATCATCATAATTCGGGGAAGGACAATGACGAGTGCCATCAATCCAGCCATTATTTTTATTCAATTTAAGCATTGCGACAGACTACCACCAGTCATCAAATTACGGCAAACTATCAAGCCATGAACGATAACCACAAAACAAAAAACGAACAAGAAAATGGCATGGGGAAAATAATGTTGATCCTGGCATTCATTCTCGTGCTTGCCATGTTCACCTTCTTTTTCAAAGATGTTTTAGATAAACAACGAAATCCCAATCAACAGATCAATAATATTCTTAATAGTGAAGGCATACCGGAAGTCGTACTACAACAAAATCGACAAGGTCATTATTTCGCGACGGGTTCGATCAATAATCAAACCGTTGATTTCTTATTAGATACCGGCGCAACCGACGTTGCTATCCCGGCTGAAATTGCAAAAAAACTCAAACTCAAACCGGGTCCAGAAGTTCGCATGACAACTGCAAATGGTGTCATCACCGCACGAATGACGCGGTTAGATAACGTCGAACTCGGTGGAATTTCGTTAAAAAATATTCGCGCAACCATTAATCCTTTCATGCATGCAGATGATGAAATTCTTCTCGGCATGAGTTTTTTAAAACATCTTGAAATGACGCAACGTGGAAAGACTCTGATCTTAAAACCTTATTTCAAATAAATTAAAACGCACAAGAATAATTTGATCCTGGTACTTTAAAATAACTAAACGACTATCTGCTTTATAAGCGAGATTTTTCCTCCAGAAGTCGTCAGAATGACAGCGTTATAATACATCACGAACATAACGTTACATTGTCATCCTGAACAGAGTGAAGGATCAGCTTATTCAGGTTATCAGATCAGATTCTAACTGAATAACGTGATTTAAAAAATAAATCTTGAGACAAACTATGCTTGAACAACTTACAGAACTTACTGGCAATCTTTCAGGATTACTCTGGAACAATATTTTCACCCTCAGCGCGCTACTCGGCGTCGGTGCCTACTTAACAATCAAATTAGGCTTTATCCAATTTCGAGGCTTCAAACATTCTGTTGAATTAATTCAAGGCAAACACAGCAAACCCAGACAAACTGGCGAAGTAACACACTTTCAGGCGCTATCAACCGCACTCTCTGCAACCGTTGGAACCGGGAATATTGCTGGTGTTGCGACCGCTATCGTCTTAGGCGGACCCGGTGCATTATTCTGGATGTGGGTCACGGCAATTTTTGGTATGGCGACAAAATTTGCCGAAAGTACCCTTGCGATCAAATTTCGAGAAGTGGCCCCCAACGGGGAAATTGCCGGCGGCCCGATGTACACCTTATTAAATGGATTAAACATGCGTCCGCTCGCAATTATGTTTGCGGTATTTGCGATGATCGCTTCATTTGGGATCGGCAATATGGTGCAAGCAAATTCGGTCATTGATGGGCTGGCTTTTATCTACCCAGAACTAAAAGAATATCGCTGGTGGTTAGGCCTGGGCATGGCGATTCTCGTCGGCTTAGTCATCATCGGCGGAATAAAAAGAATCGCAAAAGTAGCAAGCATACTCGTCCCTTTTATGGCCGTAATTTATGTCGGCGCAGCACTGCTCGTTTTGATCAAAAACTACACCGCCATTCCACAAGCATTTGGATTGATCTTTAATAACGCACTAAATATTTGGGCAGTCGGCGGTGCAGCCGTCGGTGAAGCAATTCGCTGGGGTGTTGCACGAGGTTTATTTTCAAACGAGGCCGGACTTGGCTCATCCCCCATGGCACACGCAGCTGCAAAAACAAATGAACCCGTACGCGAAGGTCTGGTAGCAATGCTAGAACCTTTTATAGATACCTTGATCATTTGCACATTAACAGGTCTGGTGATTCTGGTTTCCGGCGCATATGGAACGCAACCCGATGGCTTAACCGGTGCCGCATTTACCGCCTATGCATTTGAACAATCACTCGGTGGATTCGGATCAAAACTGGTTGGCTTTGGCTTAATGTTATTTGCCTTCTCAACCATGATAGCTTGGTCATATTATGGAGATCGTTCAGTTAAGTTTCTGTTCGGCGACAGTGCCGTTCTCCCCTACCGAATTGTCTATGCCATCCTCGTCATGGTCGGCGCAGCTGTTCCATTACAACTGGTTTGGAACCTCGCGGATATTACCAATATTTTAATGGCAGTTCCAAACCTACTTGGACTTGTTTTGTTGGCTGGGGTGATTAAGAAACTGAAAAGGGAATATTTTTCTGGTTCAGTTGGGAGATGATTATTAATCAGCTTTATATAAGATAAGGAACCGTTCCATTGTTTTCGGAAATAAAATAAAGGAGAATTTAAAAATCAATAGAAATCAGATTATTGCATGATCGTGAATCTCACATATTTCAACTTCAGGGAAGCATTCCTCATAATAATGTTATGCGGGAAGCATTCCCGTATAACAGGCTGTTAACTGCTTGTAATGCACGCGTTCGGGGTCTTGATCGCATCCTTAATCACTGGCCAAGGATTAGGTTCCGTGCCTGACCCCTCAGATACGCTCTGCGCGGAGCGTGAAGTTTACGTCGGAAGATTAGAAAAGGGAAAAATGCTTTAGGTACCGTTCGGTTCAGAGCGCGTCGGAATTTATCGACGTACTGATGTTGAGGTGCAGAGACTTACATCCGACGAAGTGTCCCAACCTAACGGTCGCGTACCCGGTTGGTGGCCGCGTGAAAAAATGCCTCTTTCAAGCGAGTTACTCCACCTCCCTCCATTACGATCAGAGCTGCCCGATCTTTTTGTATTTTGGATTCCAAGTCCCGTTTACGGCTGCTATGTCCTACACGCGCCTTTGGGAAGCGAGTTGGCAACTTCAATAGCGAGGGGTTGGGCTGGTGGGTTCTTCGATCCTTGTGAGGGTACGGGCTATGATTACTCTGGTCGGCCAACGCCCGCGTCGCTCAATATCGAAACGCCAGAAGAATTTAAGTCGCTGCCGCTCTTTCTCCCGCCGTATGAAATCGACAAGAACGCAACTACGATCACATTGAAATGTTCGTGATCGCATCTAACAAGGGGATGAACGCTGACCCGTTACAGTCAGCTTTTTATATGCTGCTGCGCATATTCGCATATAAAACAAAAGCAAAAACAAAAAAAACAAAAGGGGTCAGCAACTGTCTTGAGCAAGCTGCTGATTCCAAGGTTTATCGTCCCTAATCATCGCATTAAGCATGATCAAAATTAAGTAAATGGCTTATATGCACTAACTACTTGCTGCGATAAACTGTACGATTAAATTAATGTAGGGAAATGATTGTGTTTAAAATGATTTTAATTGTTCTTGCGTTGGTGCTGGTTGTGTTTTTTGCCTACCGCACATTTTTTGCATCCGCTAATCCTGAAGAGATCGCCGCTAATAAGCAGGCCGGCGTCGCGTTTATGTTGGAAAATGCGAAG
>JBGCGE010000023.1:0-6190 GCA_045110495.1 Gammaproteobacteria bacterium | reverse complement strand
ATGATCCGCAGGAATTCCAACATATGTAACGCCATAATAACGATCACCGCGTTCGCCACTGAATGCTTTTTGCTCATCACGATCTGGTGCACGATCAGTATGGAAAAATATTTCAAACTGGTTGGGTGGCAATAACGCTTGCGTTTTTTCAGGCTGAAGAATGGCTGGTGAATTACAGGCAGAAAGGAAGGCGACAACGAAAAGCAGCAAGCTACGTAAACAACAGGTCGTATTTAACATATAGTGATTTTTGATCCAGTTTTATGATGAGAGATGTCGACTGTGACAGAGAAGAGTAAAAAATGTTCCAGAAATCTTATTACTGATCTTCAAAACTGTGAGTGTGTTAGTATTTTCTAACTAAAAACAATAATAAAGGGTGAAATATGAGTTTCGATCAATATGAACGTGTAAGTAAGAATCCCAAATTTCAGGAACTGGTCAAAAAACGTTCACGTTTAGCCTGGCGATTGTCTTCGATTATTTTAGTAATGTATTTTTCGTTTATTCTCTCTATTGCTTTTGTACCGGAATTTCTCGGCACCCCCATTAATGAAAATAGTTTGATCACTATCGGAATCCCGATTGGTATTTTTATCATTTTTATCTCCTTCATTTTGACCGGTGTTTACGTCAGAAAAGCGAATAGCGAATTTGATCTGCTCAATCAGGACATTATTGACGAGGCGCAAAAATGAAAACTTTATTTTTGTTTATCGGTAGCTTTTTTTCGTCATTCGCATGGTGTGCAGATGCCATTCAAGGAGAAGTGCAAAAACAACCATTAAATATCTCTGCAGTGATCATGTTTTTGATCTTTGTTACCGCAACACTGGGAATCACTTATTGGGCGGCAAAACGTAACAAAACAGTCGCCGATCATTATACGGCTGGTGGTGGTATTACCGGTTTTCAAAATGGCCTGGCCATCGCTGGTGATTACATGTCCGCCGCTTCTTTCCTCGGTATTTCCGGTTTAGTTTATTTATCTGGTTATGACGGCTTACTTTATTCGATTGGTTTTTTGATCGGCTGGCCACTGATCTTATTTTTGATCGCGGAGAGATTGCGAAACCTCGGCAAATACACCTTCGCCGATGTCGCCTCTTACCGTCTCGGACAAATACAAATTCGAACACTTTCAGCCTTCGGATCACTTGCAGTTGTATCGCTTTATTTGATCGCACAAATGGTGGGCGCGGGAAAATTAATCCAGCTTTTATTTGGTTTACCTTACGAATTTGCGGTTATATTAGTCGGCATTTTAATGATTTTATACGTCACCTTCGGCGGCATGCTTGCGACAACCTGGGTACAAATCATCAAAGCCATTTTACTTTTATCTGGCGCAAGTTTTATGGCGTTTATGGTATTGAAACATGTCGATTTTAATATTAACCAACTGTTTCAACTCGCGGTTGAAGCGCATCCAAAAGGCATCGCGATCATGTCACCCGGTGGTCTGGTTTCTGATCCCGTTTCGGCAATTTCTTTGGGCATTGCGTTAATTTTTGGAACCGCGGGTTTACCACATATCCTGATGCGATTCTTCACTGTTGCCGATGCAAAAGAAGCACGCAAGTCGGTTTTTTATGCCACAGGATTTATTGGTTATTTTTACATTCTTACTTTTATCATTGGCTTTGGCGCGATTGTCTTAGTGCTGACAAATCCTGAGTTTCTGGAACCCGGTGGCAAATTGATCGGCGGCAATAATATGGCAGCAATCCATTTATCAAAAGCTATTGGCGGCGATCTTTTTCTCGGATTTATTTCTGCGGTTGCCTTCGCCACGATTCTTGCGGTTGTATCAGGTTTAACCCTCGCCGGTGCATCGGCAATTTCACATGATTTATACGCATCCGTGATCAAAAAAGGACAAGTTACTGGTAACGATGAAATTCGTGTTTCCAAAATAGCGACCGTCATTATCGGCATTGTTGCCATTATGTTAGGTATTTTATTTGAGCAACAAAACGTCGCCTATATGGTTGGGCTTGCTTTTGCGATTGCTGCGAGTGCAAATTTTCCGGTACTTTTCTTATCTATGTATTGGAAAAAACTCACTACTCGCGGTGCCTTTATTGGAGGTTTTGCCGGTCTGATCACCGCAATCGTTTTAGTTATTGTTGGTCCAATTGTCTGGGTTCAGATCCTCGGTAATGAGTCTGCAATTTTTCCTTATAAATATCCTGCTTTGTTTTCAGTCGGTACAGCATTCCTTTTGATCTGGTTTTTCTCAGTCACAGATAAAAGCGAAAATGCTGAAAAAGAACGCAATCTTTTTGATCACCAATATATTCGATCACAAACCGGTATCGGTGCTCATGGCGCCAGCGATCATTAATCAATTGTAGATCCTATCTCTTCCGCCCACCTTTGCGGTGGGTTGGCACGCTTTTCGTATAAGTTAGTTCACTCACTAAGAACTACCGGACTCATTATAATAAAGGCGGCACAATGTCAGAAACCACTGAAGTACACCTTTCTGAAGAAGATACATCTACCAAAGACTTATTAATGGCAAATCTTGAAAGTGCCGTCAATCGAGTTTTACCTGATTTTCAAAAAGAGATGCCTGAAGACTATTTTCATGCGGTAGATGAGGCTGATCAAATTGCGCATATGAGCACGCTGGCAACCAGTGGACTTGCTGGAATTGATCATAACTTGATGCTAACAAGCAATTTTGGCCAGTGTTATACCTTCATTAATCATAAGGATTACAGCGGATTGTTAAGTGAATTAATTGCACAATTACCGAAAGATAAATCGCTACAATCTGCAAAAATATTCACCTCTAAAACCGGTCAGGTGGTGATCGATATCTTTGATTTTTCACCACAACCTTTATTTGAAACAAATAATCCTGACAACCATCAGCGACTCGATCAATTAATTGATTCAATCACAGAATATGAACCTGATCTTGCGATGGAAGATCTGATCAAACTCCTCCACACCTGTTCTGAAGATTATGTAATGACAACTAGTGATCGACGTCTCTGCCAACACTTTAGAATGATCGAAACTTTGTGGGGAACCGATGACGTAAAACTTGAAACGCTGACGCATTCTAGAAACAAGCTTACCGACATTACGATTGGATTTGGTAATGGTGATACCAGAGAAGTTTTTGAACGCTTTTGCGCTTATCTTGGTCGGCATAATATCAATATTCATCGTGCCCATTCTGAGACTTTTCTAAATGATCAAAATGAACGTGTTTCCATGATCGGATTTCTGGTTTCGGATGAACAAAAAAGTAATATAGATCTAGATTGCCCGGAATGGCAGATCCATCTGAATCATTTACAACAACTACCTGCTCTGAGCGATGACGCATTAGCGTTGTACTTTGAAAATAATGATTGGAGCCTACGTCATGCTGAATTACTTTTTGCGCTTGCAAGACTTGTTCATCAACGTTTATGCAAAATTGATTCTTATCAATTTTCTCTTGAGCGCATTAGTAAAGTCTTCATAAAGCATCATGAACTATCACAAATAATTTTTGATTATGTGTTAGAAAAATTTACTCCGGCTACATCATCATTTATAGAAAAGAAAACATTACTTGCAGATGATATTCTAATTAACTTGTCGGAAAGTGATGCTGAAATAATACGTACGCTTGAACAAGCGGCACACTCTATTTTAAAAACCAATATTTATTTTAGATCTCGTTATGCGCTTGCCTTTCGTATCGATCCAGCTTTCTTACAAATCGCGGAACGTGATGTTTTACCTTACGGCGTATTTTTTATGCATGGTAAAAACTTCATGGGATCTCATGTACGTTTTCGAGACATAGCTCGCGGTGGAATGCGCATTGTACGACCACGAAATTTCGACGATTATCTACAGGAATCGGTTCGTCTATATGATGAGAATTATGCGCTCGCATATGCACAGCAATTAAAAAATAAAGATATCCCTGAAGGTGGATCAAAAGGAGTATTACTTACAACACCGGGTAGCGTCCATGAACAATCGGGCCGGGCTTACGCAAACAGTTTGCTTGATTTGATCTCAAACGATGAACAAACTAAATCGCAGCTTGTTGATTATTACGGTAAAGAAGAATTGCTCTATCTTGGCCCTGATGAAAATGTGACTCCAGCATTAATCGACTGGATCATTCAGCGCGCACATTATCGTCAATATCCAATGGCAAATACTTTTATGAGTTCTAAAGCGGCCATCGGAATTAATCATAAAGTTTACGGCGTAACAAGTGAAGGTGTGACGGTATTTCTGGATGCCGCATTACGTCAAGAAGGGATTGATCCTACCCAAGATCAATTCACAGTAAAAATTACCGGCGGCCCCGATGGTGATGTTGCAGGAAATGAAATCCTGATTCTTGATCGTGAATACGGTGAAAATGCGGTAATAGTTGGTATTGCTGATGGCAGTGGCACGGCGGAAGATCCAGGTGGCCTAGATCATAAAGAATTGATCCGTTTAGTTAAAGCTAGTTCACCCATTGTTGATTTCGATCCCTCGAAACTAAGTGTAAAAGGGTGCATTACGACGGTCGAAACAACGGAAGGAGTTCAAGCAAGAAACACGATGCATTTTCGTCTGGTTGCCGACACTTTTATTCCGGCAGGTGGCAGGCCACAAGCAATTAACGGATCAAATTGGGAACAGTTTATACAGAAAGACGGTACGCCATCTAGCAGAATTATTGTCGAAGGTGCTAACCTTTTCATTACCGCCGAAGCCAGGGAAAAACTTTCCAAAGCTGGTGTAATGATCATAAAAGATAGCTCGGCAAATAAATGTGGTGTGATTTGTTCTAGCCTGGAAATTCTTGCTGGTATGTTAACCACAGAATCAGAATTCGCGGACATAAAACCGCAGTACATCGAACAAACCCTGTCTCGATTACGCTCACTTGCAAAGTTGGAAGCAGATGCACTTTTCCGAACTCAGAGCCATTACCCACATTTAACGTTGCCGGAATTAAGCCTGGAATTAAGTATTCAGATAAATCGTTTACATGACGCAATTGCATGTTTGATTACTACGCCATCAGCAGAAGACCAGAAACGATTACGTACCGTAGTTAAGCATTATATTCCTGAAGCTTTATTAGAATTAGTTGGACCTGTTGCAATAGAAAAAATACCCACGATCTATACAAAACAAATCGTCGCTTCAGTATTAGCTAGTCAAATTATTTATAGTGAGGGTATTAATTATTGCCGTCATATGAATGAAGAAAATATGGCAGAAATAGCAATCAAATACTTACACTATAAAGAAGAAGTATCGGAATTAATTGATGCAATAGAAATAAGTGATTTAGAACAAAAAGATCGAATGATAGCTTTGCTTAAAGCTGGTGGATACGGTGCTGCAATAAAACTCGGTTAAGTTAATTAAAAGTGCTGATCCAGATAGCTATTTTGTAATAATTTTTAAATAAAACTAATCCCAAACTAGCGGTGCTTCATCCATCATCGCCGCTTGCTCTCGTAGAGAAAGAATATGTTCTTCCCAATAATTATCGGAATTAAACCAGGGAAATGCTTGCGGGAAAGCTGGGTCATCCCATCGTTTTGCGATCCAATAAGCATGATGCATAATCCGCATTGTTCGTAGTGCTTCCACGAGATTTAATTCCGCAGTATTAAACTCATAAAAATCTTCATAACCAATTAAGAGATCACCCAGGCGTGCCGTCATATATTGACGATCACCTGATAAAAACATCCATAAATCTTGAATCGCTGGCCCCATTCTCGCATCGTCAAAATCGACAATATGAGGTCCATCATCTGTCCAAAGAATATTGCCCGGATGAAAATCACAGTGCAGTCTGAGTGTTTCAACTTTGCCCGCGCGATCAAAACAATTCATTATTCTTTTGATTACATCTTCTGACAAACTTGTATAAGCTTCTTCAAGATGCGCTGGAATAAAATTATTATTGATCAAGAATTCTCTTGGTGTAATTGCATAACTTTGAATATCAATATTCGGACGATGCTCAAATTTTTGCGTCGCACCTAATGCATGAATTCGTGCAATAAATCTGCCCATTTGTTCGAGGTGATCCGGATTATCCAATTCAGGGGCACGGCCTCCTCGACGTTGATAGATCGAAAAACGAAATGAGCCGTACTGATGTAATGTTTTACCGTTATGAATAATTGGAGGAACCACCGGAATTTCAGCG
>JBGCGE010000022.1:0-21965 GCA_045110495.1 Gammaproteobacteria bacterium | reverse complement strand
GAGAGTAGCATAGCAAAATCTTCTTCACCTTCGGCAAAATTTACTTCGGTTGTATTTATGATCAGTAATGGTGCTTTTTTATAATGATAGAAAAATCGCACATAAGTTTCACTTAATCGCTGAAGATAATCGGCATCCATTCCCTGCTCATGATCAATTCCACGTTTTTTTATTCGCGCTAATAAAATTTCAATCGGTGCTTGTAAGTAAATGACCAAATCAGGAATTGGTGCATCAACGGCCATTTCAGTGTACACCCGGTCGTATAATTTTAGTTCATCTTCTGTCAATGTGAGTTCTGCGAACAAGCGATCTTTTTCGAGCATAAAATCTGCAACACGAACCGGATTAAACATATCACCCTGGCTCATAGATTTGATCTGTTCAATGCGTTGAAACAGAAAGAAAAGTTGAGCTGCAAGAGCGGCGCCTGCGGGATTCTCATAAAATTGGGGTAAGAAAGGGTTTTCCGCTGCGCCTTCCAGAATCAGATCAGATCCAAAATGTTTTGCTAAGCGTTTCGCCAGTGTTGTTTTTCCAACTCCAATCGAGCCTTCAACGACGATATATTTGAGCGGACTATTCATTCCGTACCATTCATAGTAACTACAAAAGCCAAATTAAAAAGTCTCGCTCAATAATTTAGAAAGTCCTTTTTCGGACACGTTTTTAAGTAAATCAGACATCGGTGGTAGCTCTGGGATCTGGATATCAGGTGCAATTTCAGCTAATGGATAAAGTACGAATGATCGTTCCGCGATCATAATATGTGGGACGATTAAATCCGGCTCATCAATTTTTTGATCAGCATAAATCAAAAGATCCAAATCAAGCGTACGCGGTCCCCAACGCTTTAAACGAACACGTTGATGATCTTGCTCAATGGATTGCAAAGCGTGCAATAAAGTCATTGGCTTGAGTCGTGTTTTGATTTCGGCAACCGCATTAATGTAATCCGGCTGACCCGCGGGGCCGACAGGATCACTTTTATAGAGTGATGAATGTTTGATCAACTTTGTTGATTTAATCTGATCTAACTCTCGGAGTGCAGTACGAACTTGTTGGATCGGATCTTCGAGATTACTTCCAAGGCCTATATAAGCGGTGATTTCTGACATTTCATTATTGTACTGAAATGATCAAACAGTTTCAGTGTGGTTTTCGGTAATTTAACGTTCTAGGATGATGTTCTTTTGCGTTTTCTGGGACGGCGTCGTTTTGATTTATCGGCGGGTAATCCAGCTTGCATTTCACGTTGACGATCTTCATCCGCCTCCTGAAATTCCGTCCACCAGTCAGTCAGTTCTTTTAGAGTTTCACTAACTTCTGATCTCAATAGCAAAAAGTCATAAGCGGCTCGGAAGCGTTTGTTATGTAGCAAGTTATAAGGTTTCTTACCCCGTCGATTTTGCAAGCGATGTTGTAATTCCCAGATTTCACGCACCATTTGCGTGAAACGTCGAGGAATAGCAACTTTCGCGATCTGTTTAGAAATTACTGTATCAGCGGCCAGGCGCTGGGCTTCTATGGGATGTGCGCCGTTGCTAACAAAGTGGTTGAAATGTACTTGCATAGGTTGCCACAACATGACTGAGTATAGAAAGGCTGGGTTGATTGGTTTGCCAATCGAAATTCGTTCATCAGTATTTTTCAACGCTTGAGTCAATATTTTTTCTGTGAAGCTTTCTTGTTCTTCTTGCTGGCTTTTTTCTACTTGTGGGAATAATTGATCAAATAATCCGTAATGACGAAGCTTCTCAAAGGTTTTCAGTGCATTGCCGCCAAGGAAGAGTTTATTTACTTCCTCAAATAAACGCGCGGTTGGAATGTCGTCGAGTAGATAGGTGAGTTCTGAGATCGGCTTTTCTGTGGCTCGATCAATGGTGAAGTCGAGTTTTGCTGCGAATCTGATCGCACGGAGCATCCGAACCGGATCTTCGCGATAACGTTCTTCCGGATCGCCGATGAATTTAATCCGTCCAGCTTTTACATCCTCAACGCCACCGACATAATCGACGATCGAAAAGTCAGCGATATTGTAATAAAGCGCATTAACGGTAAAATCGCGCCGCCAGACATCATCATCAATACCGCCGTAAACATTGTCGCGCAGGATCATTCCGTCTTCGATTAATCGATCTCCACTGGTTTCATGATTAGCTCGAAATGTCGCGACTTCGATAATCTCACGGCCAAAATGGACGTGTGCCAGTCGAAAACGACGGCCGATCAGCCTGCAGTTCCGGAATAGTTCGCGAACCTGTTCAGGTTTTGCATCAGTCGCGATATCAAAATCTTTGGGTTTTACGCCGAGCAAAAGATCACGCACGCCACCTCCAACGAGATGCGCCTGATAACCTGCTTGTTTGAGTCGATAGAGAACTTTTAACGCTTGTTCCGACATGGCCTCGCGCGAAATATTGTGTTCTGATCGTTTATAAATGCGCGGTTTCGAGGGGAATGGAATAATATCGTTGGAGGATTGCACCATGGTTCGTATAATAGCACGCTTTCGATGACACTTATTGATTCTAAAACCGAGCCAGTAGTGTCGTTTTTCCAGAGGATGTAACTTAAAAAATAATGGCGAAAAAGTACACAGATACCAGAATGCGACGCATGCGGGCGGATGATTTTTCACGGCGACTAATGCGTGAAAATCAGCTAACCGTTGATGATTTGATCTACCCTGCTTTCGTCGTGGAAGGTGAAAATGTTCGTCAGTCTGTTGAGTCAATGCCAGGTGTCGAACGACTTTCGATTGATCAATTATTAAACGAAGCTTCGGACCTGGTCAGGTTGGGTATTCCAGCCATTGCGCTTTTTCCTGTGATCCCTGCAGAACAAAAATCTGAGGATGCGAGTGAAGCATGGAATCCAGAAGGTTTGGCGCAACGTGCGGTTCGTGTATTAAAAGAGAAGTTTCCTGATTTAGGTGTCATCACCGATGTTGCATTGGATCCGTTCACCACGCATGGTCAGGATGGTTTGATCGATAGCGATGGTTATGTGATGAACGATCAAACCGTCGCGGCTTTGGTAAAACAGGCCGTTTCCCATGCTGAAGCAGGTGCGAATATTGTTGCTCCCTCAGACATGATGGATGGTCGTGTGGGTGAAATTCGCAATGCATTAGAAGCTGGCAAACATGTGAATACAAGGATCCTCGCCTATTCTGCAAAATATGCGTCAAGTTTTTATGGGCCGTTTCGAGACGCGGTTGGCTCAGCATCAAACCTGGCGGGTGGCAATAAATACAGTTACCAGATGGATCCTGCAAATAGCGATGAAGCTCTGCGCGAGGTTGCGCTTGATATCGAAGAAGGCGCTGATATGGTGATGGTCAAACCGGGAATGCCTTATCTGGATATAGTTCGTCGGGTTAAAGAAGAATTAGCAGTACCTACTTTTGTTTATCAGGTGAGTGGTGAATATGCGATGCTCAAAGCAGCTTCACTTAATGGCTGGTTAGAAGAAAAAGATGTGGTGTTGGAATCTTTATTATCATTTAAGCGCGCCGGTGCAGATGCGATTTTGACCTATTATGCAAAACAGGCGGCCGAATGGCTTGCCCAGAGTGATCAAAATTGAAAGTAAAAGTTAGAGATAAAAATTGAGAAGCTTATGAATATGGACATAAAAGAATACATGCAGGATCTGGGGCAAAGTGCACGAACAGCTTCACGAGCAATGGCAAAAGCCGACAGCAATGCTAAAAATGCGGCATTACTTGCCATTGCGGAAATTATCGAGCAGCGCAAAGATAATTTGATCAGCGAGAATAAAAAAGATCTTGAAGCGGCCAAAGAGAGAGATTTGGATTCTGCAATGCTAGATCGGCTTGAACTGAATGATGCTCGGATTGCATCAATGGCGGAAGGTTTACGACAGGTTGCAGCTTTGGATGATCCAATTGGCGCGATTACCGATATGAAATATCGTCCTTCCGGCATTCAAGTTGGCAAAATGCGCGTGCCTTTAGGTGTGGTTGGGATCATTTATGAGTCGCGACCAAATGTAACGGCGGATGCTGCAGCACTTGCTCTGAAATCGGGTAATGCAACAATATTGCGTGGCGGTTCGGAAGCGATAAAATCTAATCAGGCAATTGCCATTTGTGTTAAAGAAGGTTTGAAAAAAGCTGGTTTGCCACAAGATGCTGTACAAGTGATCGAAACGACAGATCGAGCAGCGGTGGGAGAGTTGTTAGCAATGAAGGAATTCGTTGATGTCATTATTCCTCGCGGTGGTAAAGGTTTAATCGAACGAATTAGTAAAGAGGCAACTATGCCAGTGATCAAACATCTCGATGGTATTTGCCATGTTTATATCGATGATAAGGCTTGTATGGAAAAAGCGATCAATATTGCTTTTAATGCAAAAACGCATCGATATGGTGTTTGTAATGCGATGGAGACATTACTGATATCTGAGTCCGTGGCGAATAAAATTTTGCTACAACTTGCTGCTCTTTATATCGAAAAAGGTGTTGAATTACGCGGCTGTGCAGCAACAATGGCTATTGTGTCCGGCATTACCGAGGCGACCGAAGAAGACTGGCAAACAGAATACCTGGCACCGATTCTTTCTATTCGTATTGTAAAAGATGTTGATGCCGCAATTGATCACATTAACCACTATAGCTCACAACATACCGACACGATCGTGACAGAAGACTACACAGTTGCTCGCCGTTTTTTGCGAGAAGTAGATTCCAGTTCCGTGATGATTAATGCTTCAACGCGTTTTGCGGATGGTTTTGAATATGGTCTGGGCGCCGAGATTGGAATTAGCACAGACAAGTTTCATGCTCGTGGACCAGTTGGTTTAGAAGGACTCACTTCACAGAAATATATTGTGTTTGGTGATGGTGAAATCCGAAGCTAGTTTTAATGTAGATCAAATTTAATGAAACCAGTCGCAATTTTTGGTGGAACGTTTAATCCTGTTCATAATGGTCATTTACGTGCGGCTATAGAAATTAAAGAGACCTTGGATCTATCTGCAGTTCGTATGATTCCACTGTTTGCGCCACCCCATCGAGATCCTCCAGAAGTGAATGCAGATCTTAGACTAGCCATGCTTGAAGCGGCGACTGAAGATAATGCAGATTTGATCGCGGATGATCGAGAGATTCGACGTGGTGGTATTTCATACACCGCCGAAACATTGCGGGAATTGCGATCAGAACTTGATTCTGATCCCTTATGCATGATTTTAGGAACTGATGCTTTCGCTCATTTACACACTTGGCGTGATTGGCAAGAATTGATCGAGCTGGCGCACATTATTGTTGTACATCGACCAGGATCAGATCTACCGAAAAATGTACCAGCGAATGATCTATTAGAAAAGCTGCATACTGACAAGATTAAAGATCTACATGGCTCACCTTCGGGCAGTTTTATGTCGATCTCGATTCCGATGTTAGAGATTTCCTCGACACAGATAAGATCAATATTGCACAATAACCGAAACCCGAGGTATTTATTGCCAGAGTCGGTTCGAAAAATAATCATGGAAAAAAAGTTATATAAATAATGGAAATAGAAAAACTTAAACGAATCGTCATCGAAGCGCTGGAAGACATTAAAGCCGAAGATATTCAAGTGCTGGATGTGCGAGAAATAACTTCAATTGCGGACTATATGATTGTCGCATCTGGTAAATCTGGTAGACAAGTAAAAGCACTCGCTCAAAATGTTGTCGAAGAAGCTAAGAAAAATGGCGTGCAACCAATCGGAACCGAAGGTGAAGAGAAGGCAGAATGGGTATTGGTTGATCTGGGTGATATTATTATTCACGTTTTGAAACCTGAAACGCGGGAGTTTTATCAGCTAGAAAAACTCTGGGCTTCACAAGCGGATGAAGTTGAATCTCAAGAGTAAGCTGAAACGAGTATGCAAATTCAGCTGTTGGCGATTGGGAAAAGGATGCCAGATTGGATCGAAACGGGATATAAAGAATACGCAAATCGCCTAGAATCAACATTACCGTTAAAGTTGATCGAGATTGCGACTACTCGAAAATCAAATTCACAAGACAGTAAAACGGTAATCCGTGGCGAAGGTGAAAAGCTGCTGGCAGCGATTCCTCAAAAAGCCTGGGTTGTCGCACTTGATGAACATGGCAAGCAATGGAGCAGCAAAGAATTGGCGGGACAATTAGAAAAATGGGCCGGCCACTCTTCACAAGTTGCGCTTTTGATCGGTGGTGCCGATGGTCTTGATCAAAAATGTCTTGAGAGGGCAGATCAGATCTGGTCTTTATCCCCACTGACCTTACCGCATGCACTAGTACGTGTTGTCGTCGCCGAGCAGATCTACCGTGCCTGGAGCTTGAATAATAATCACCCATATCATCGATCATGAAACTTTACCTCGCCTCAAAATCCCCTCGTCGTCGTGAATTGCTTGATCAAATAGAGGTGAGTTACGAATGTTTGAATATTGATATCAATGAAGATTGGGATGGCCAAGAGCAACCACGAGATTATGTAGCTCGACTCGCCTTAGAAAAAGCACAGGCTGGATTTTCGCAACTAGAAATAAATGATGATTGTGCGGTTTTAGGTGCCGATACTTCTGTTGTTCTTGATGATCATATTCTTGGTAAGGCAACGACTGAAGCTGAGGCGATGGAAATGTTGCAACGGTTATCTGGTCGTTGTCACCACGTTTATACCGGTGTTGCGCTGGTTGGAAATGATCAAATTGTTCGCGTTAATACCAACCGAGTTTTTTTTAGATCATTATCGGAAAAGGAATGTCAGCTATATTGTCAAACGGGTGAACCACTCGGAAAAGCAGGTGGTTATGCAGTCCAGGGGAAAGCGGCTGTATTTATAGAAAGGTTAGAGGGAAGTTATTCTGGAGTAATGGGTTTACCACTTTATGAAACGGGATTGTTGTTGTCAGTGGTTGGGATAAATAGTTAAAAAGAACTCATTCCCCCTTTAAATAAGGAGGAATGAGTATGTTTTTTATTTACCAGCTATTTCATCCTGAGCGCGCTTGTAAGAAGACATAATTTCTTCTCTCGCGATGTCTATATCTTTCCAGCCATCTACTTTTACCCATTTTCCTTCTTCCAGATCTTTGTAATGTTCAAAGAAATGTACAATCCGTTTGAGTAACACTTCGGGAAAATCCTGTGGAGCTTTTACATGAGTGTTCATGCTGGATAATTTGTCGACAGGTACTGCAAGGATCTTCGCATCCTCACCTGCTTCATCTGTCATCGCCAACATCCCTACCGGACGACAACGCACAACGGATCCTGTGATTATTGGAACGCCTGTGACAACTAAAACGTCTACTGGGTCACCATCATCGGAAAGCGTTTCCGGTATGTAACCGTAGTTGCATGGATAGTGCATCGCTGTGTTCATGAAACGATCGACAAACATCGCACCAGTGTCTTTATCAACTTCATATTTAATGGGATCACCGCGTAATGGGATCTCGATGATTACGTTAAAATCGTCAGGAAGTTTTTTACCTGCAGATACGCCATTTAAAGCCATGTTTATTCCTCAGTCGGTAGTTAATTTTAAAGAATTTCGTAATTATATACAGAAAATCGTGCGATAACGGAAAACAACTGTTTACACAGTATTTCATGTCAGTATAAAGTGTAACGTCCAATAAGAAACAATTCTAATAATTAAATAATAACAATGTTCAACAGGAGGTCAGTATGAGTTTTAATGCATTGCTACCAATGCTGCTAGGTGTGATTGGTCTTGGTGGTGCGTTCTATCTTTATAAAGCTGTAAAAGAGTTTCCCGGAGGAGAAGGGCTAATTGCTGGAATAGCCGATCAGATCCACCGTGGCGCAATGGTTTTTATGCGTCGCGAATATACGGTACTCATAATTTTTTGTGCCGTCGTTTTAACTCTAATTCTCTTTTCTGATCTTGGTTGGAAAACAGCGCTCGCATTTTTGATCGGAGCGGTTACTTCTGCTACAGCTGGCTATATCGGAATGTACACAGCAACTCAGGCAAATGTTCGTACGGCAGTTGCAGCTCGTGATGAAGGTGCTTCAAGTGCATTAACGATCGCCTTTTTTGGTGGTTCTATTATGGGCCTCACGGTCGCATCAATGGGATTACTCGGGCTAGGATTTTTGTATCTCATTTTTGGTGGTGATCCTGAAACTGCACATGTTATTCATGGTTTCGGTATGGGTGCTTCAAGTGTTGCATTATTCTCACGTGTAGGTGGCGGTATTTTTACCAAGAGTGCCGATGTAGGCGCTGACCTGGTCGGCAAGATTGAAGCAGGAATTCCGGAAGATGATCCAAGGAACCCGGGTGTAATCGCCGATAATGTAGGTGATAATGTAGGTGATGTTGCTGGTATGGGTTCAGACATTTTCGAATCTTACTGTGGTGCAATGATCGCTACACTTGCTCTGGCCTCAACAATGACGGCTAGTTCATTAGCTCAACTTAGTGCTGAACAATCTGAATTGATGTTTTTGCCCTTGGCATTAGCTTCACTAGGGTTACTTTGCTCAATGGGTGGAATTTTTCTCGTCAAACATTTTGCCAGCAAATCACCTGAAGTTGCATTGCGAATAGGCACCATTGGTTCTTCAATAATTTTCATAGTTGCTGCATTACTTTTGATCGCAGCTTATGGAATTAGCGTCAAGGTCTGGGGTGCGGTACTTGTTGGTTCCCTTGGCGGGATTATTATTGGTCTGGTGACAGAGTATTATACCTCAGCATCGCCGATCAGAAAGATTGCGAAATCAGGAGAAACCGGCCCTGCGACGGTTATGATTACTGGACTTGCGGTTGGTATGGAGTCAGTAGTTGTGCCTGTTCTGACGATATGCGCAATCATTTTGATCTCAAGCAATCTTGCAGGTTTATATGGTGTTGCGATTGCCGCTGTCGGCATGCTTGGTACGGTTGGAATCACAATGGCGATTGACGCTTATGGACCAGTCGCAGATAACGCCGGTGGTATCGCTGAAATGGGCGGCATGGGCGAAGATACGCGTGAAATCACAGATTCCCTCGATGAGTTGGGCAATACAACCGCCGCTATCGGTAAGGGTTTTGCGATTGGTGCAGCTGCTCTTGCGGCACTCGCACTGATCAGTGCTTACATCGAAACGATTATCCATGGAAAAGCGGATTTTACGTTGGAACTAAATAATCCTCAGGTACTTGCAGGTATGTTCCTTGGAGGCATTTTCCCATTTGTTGTCAGCGCAATAACCATGACGGCTGTAGGTGATGCAGCCTTTGATATGATCAAAGAAATTCGACGTCAGTTTCACGAAATTCCTGGCTTACTAGAAGGTGAAGCAGAACCAGATACTGAAAGATGTGTCGACATTGCAACCACGGCAGCACTGAAAAGAATGGTATTGCCAGGTGTGTTAGCAGTTGGTTCTCCTGTCGTTGTTGGTTTCTTGTTGGGGCCAGAAGCTCTGGGTGGAATGTTAGGCGGCGCTTTGATCTGTTGTGTCTTGATGGCGCTAATGATGGCCAATGCAGGTGGTGCCTGGGATAACGCTAAAAAGTATGTTGAGAAAGGAAATCTTGGTGGAAAAGGAACTGATACTCACACCGCAGTAGTGGTTGGTGATACCGTCGGCGATCCGTTCAAAGATACTTCAGGCCCAGCCATGAATATCTTGATCAATGTAATGGCGATTGTTTCTTTGGTGATTGCGCCGTTGCTTGTGTGATCGAAGAAGATTGAGTTAGAAATAACTTATTTCAGACTGTTTTCCTACTCACTCTTGATAAGCTTTTGAGTGGGTAGGATGACTTTATAAATTTAGTGTTTTTTTAAACCAATGGAAAATCAATTCTTTGGAACACCTAATTAGTATAAGCAGTGTTAATAATCACCTAGTTGATTTTGCAAAGCTGCAACTACAGCTAAAGCCGCTGTTTCCGTGCGCAGAATTCTTGATCCAAGTTTGATCGCAATAAATCCATTTTTTTCTAAGGTCTCAATTTCTGATCGGCTTAGGCCACCTTCTGGACCTATAACCAAATGGATGGTTTTTATTTGATCTGAAAAATCAGCAAGCGTTTTTTCTGCATCCGGTGCTAAGATCAGTTTCAGATCCTTTTCATCAGTTGTCTGCAAGTCTTCGAGTTTTTTGATCTGGGTAAGTTCGGCGATTTGGTTTCTACCACATTGCTCGCAGGCACTAATAATTACTTTTCGCCAGTGTTCGAGTTTTTTTTTGGTTCTTTTTTGATCAAGTTTCACATTTGAGTAAGTGGTGATCAAAGGTGTGATTTTATTCACGCCAAGTTCTACTGCTTTTTGGATGGTGAAGTCCATTTTGTCACCTTTGGATAAACCCTGGATCAATTCTATATTGATCGGAGACTCTCTTTCGATATCAACAAATTCATTGAGGTAAACTTCAACGCTAGATTTATTGATCGATGTGATTACCGCATTAAATTCACCGCCTTGTCCGTTAAATAAAATGACAGCTTGATCTGGTTTCATGCGTAAAACACGGGCGACATGATGGCCTGCCGCTTCGGGTAGAAGTGTTGATTTACCCGTAGATAATTTTTGTTCAACGAACAGTCGAGTAGTAGCCACTTAATTATTACTCACAGCATGATCAATACTTTCAAGCGCAACTTTGGCCATGAGTTTTATTTCATCTTCGTTGATCACATAGGGCGGCATAAAATAGATCACATCACCCATCGGTCTTAGCAAAACACCTTGTTCCATAGCGTAGCGGAATGCTTTTCGACCACGGCGTTCTTGCCAGTCAAAAGGTTGTTTGGTTTGTTTGTCTTTGATCATTTCGATGGCAAGCATCATGCCTGTTTGTCTGACTTCTGAAATATGTGAGTGCTCACTATAGTCTTTTGTGTTTTCTTTCATTATCGCAGCAAGTTTTTTGTTATTTTCGATCACGTTATCCTGTTCAAAAATATCCAATGTGGCATGCGCCGCCTGACAAGCGAGGGGATTTCCTGTGTAACTATGCGAATGCAAAAAGCCGGTTAAATTTGTGAAGTCATCATAAAATGCTTGATAGATTTTTTCGCTGGTGAGGACGGTTGATAAAGGTAAATAGCCGCCTGTGATCCCTTTTGAAAGACACATAAAGTCGGGGCTAATATTTGCCTGCTCACAGGCGAACATGGTGCCAGTGCGACCAAAGCCTGTGGCGATTTCATCGGCGATTAAATGTACTTCATATTTATCGCAAGCTTCACGCAATAAGGTCAAATAGATCGGATGATACATGCGCATAAAACCTGCGCCTTGCACTAGCGGCTCGACAATAACAGCACAGATTTGATCAGAATTTTCAGAGAGGATTTTTTCCATTTCGACAAACTGCTGGCGTGAATAATCTTCCCAACTTTGTCCTTGCTCACGATGATAACAATCCGGAGACGGTGCGGTGATCACGTCTAATAATAAAGCGCCGTAAGTTTTTTTATATAGAGGTACATCGCAGACGGAAAGTGCGCCAAGCGTTTCACCGTGGTAAGCATTTGCTAAATTTACAAAACGCTGTTTGTTGGGTTTGCCGACATTTTGCCAATAATGAAAACTCATTTTCATGGCAATTTCGACAGCGCAAGAACCGTTGTCTGCATAAAAGCAACGATCAAGTCCTTCTGGCGTGATTGAAACTAGCCGTTCAGAAAGACGTACAACCGGTTCGTGGGTAAAACCAGAAAGCATGACTTGTTCCAGTGTTCCTAATTGATCTGAAATAGCCTGGTTGATGCGCGGATTTGCATGACCGAATAAATTAACCCACCAGGAACTGATTGCGTCTAAATAGCGATTGCCATCATGATCTTCCAACCAGACACCTTCACCCTTTTTGATCGGGATTGGTGGCCAGGCTTCATGGTCTTTCATTTGAGTACAGGGATGCCAGACGGTATTCATATCGCGTTGTGCGAGATCAAAATTGCTATGTTGGGTTATCATTAGACAATTATATAGTGGAACGGAACTGACTGTGATAAGCGCCATACAAAAATTTTTTAGTGAACGAATTTCTGATTCAGAATCGACAGATCAACAACGGCAACATGCACTACAAATTGCGGCGTCAGTTTTAATGATTGAAATTAGCCGATCAGATGCGCATGTTGCAGAAGTTGAAGAACAAACGATTTTGTCGGCACTCCAAAAAACATTTTCTCTCGATAAAGAAGAGTCGGTGAATTTGATGTCATTGGCGAATGATAAAACCGATCAGGCAATTTCTTTTCATGAATTTACCCGTGAGATTAATGATCAGTTTTCGGCTAAAGAAAAGATCAATTTAGTAAAATTGCTCTGGGATGTTGCTATAGCAGATGGTGAAATTGATAAGTATGAAGATTTTTATATTCGAAAAGTCTCTGATCTACTTTATGTTTCACACAGTGATTTTATTCGTATGAAACATAAAGCTATCGATGAGAAAACTTAAGAAACTTCTTGTACGAATGCCAGATCTCCGATCATCGCGGTAATTAATTTATCTTCAAATTCTATACGTGTTGTAAGCAGTTCACCCAATTTAGAGATATCGTTTTGTAAATGATTCTTGATCATAGCAGGGTCGAGTGGTTCATAGCGTTCGTTGAATTCTATCGCTGCCTGGGTTGAATCAGATATTAATGGATAGGTTTCTTCCGCCATATTGACGACAGTTTTACGTCGCTCTTTGCCTTCAGCGATTCGTTCATATAAACCAAAATGAGCTGAAGCGATGTAATCGACCAATACTTCGCAGAATTTTTGCAAGCTTTCTTTAACAGATGTTTCGGCCTTAAACGGTTTCAAACCCGAGACTTCACAAAGTAACACCAACATTTCCCGGCGTTCGTTTAACATTTTTTGCACAATTTCCTGAGTTTGATTACGACGTTCGATTGCTGATATTTCTTCTTGTGTCATGACAGCACTAGCTCCCCATTGGTTAATTATTGTTTAGATTTTAGAAACTTTGAATCTCTTTCCCTGCCAGTAACAATGCAAGAAAAAGGCCTATCTTGTTTTTTTGATTAATTCATAAGGTTACAAACTGTTTCGTAATTTATAAGTTATTGATATATAGTTGGAATATTGTATTTATCTTTTTATCTATATGAAGAATAATTTTCTCTTGTTTTCAAATATTTGATCAGTAAATGGTTATACTACGCCGCTAAATGTTGAGTGGAGCAAACTCATAGTTCAGTACAAAATATGGAAATATCAGGTTATAAAATAGACAGAGAAATTGGTGAAGGCGGCATGGCGACTGCCTACCTTGCTGAGCAGGAATCGCTTGGCCGGTTGGCCGTGCTTAAAGTACTCAACACGGATAGTCGAGACACCAAAGAAAATGTGGAACGTTTTCTAAATGAAGGCCGCATTGTAGCTTCCCTTAACCACCCGCACATTATTACTATTTATGATATTGGTATTGAAAAAGATTTCATTTTTATATCAATGGAATATATAGAAGGTGGTGATCTTAAAGAACGGTTGAAAAATCCAATTTCTGCTTCAGAAGCAATCGATATCATTAAGAAGGTTTGTAGTGGGCTTGATGTCGCGCATCGTAAAGGCATAATTCATCGCGATGTAAAACCGGGCAATATATTATTCAAAACCAATGGTGAGCCATTATTAACAGATTTTGGAATAGCCAAACGTTTGACGATGGATCAAGATCTTACTATGACTGGTGTTTTCCTCGGTAGCCCAAATTACATGGCGCCAGAACAAGCGGAAGATGGACCGATTGATGGTCGTGCAGATATTTATGCGTTGGGTGTTATTTTGTATGAAATGCTCGCTGGACAGAAACCATATAAGTCAGAATCTGTCATTGATGTAATCGTTAAACATAAACAAGCTCCAGTTCCAACGCTACCTGAAAAGCATAAAGTCTATCAGCCATTGTTGAATATGATGATGGCTAAAAATCGTAAAAATCGGTTTAGAGATGCTGCCAGTGTTTTACATTTTATCCACCATCTTGAACAACTGGAATCGTCAAAGCTTGCGAGCGATGAGCAAGTGATAAAAGAAATGCCTGCAGATGAAGTGTTTACTTCTCACCTGCGGCAACCAAAAAAAGCGCGGAAATGGTCGACCTATATTCTGGCAAGTCTACTACTGCTAACCGCCTCAGGTTTCGCTTTTGTAACATTTATGAATACGAAACTTAGTCACGAAATTTCTACACTAAGTACCATGGAAGCGGAAGAAGCGAATCTGGAATCAATCGTAAAACTTGCTCCAATTCCTGAGAAAGGATCAAAACCACTCAAAGTAAAAAATCCTGATGAGATTGAAGAAGTATCAAAAGCATTAGGTTGGTTGGCGAGAAAAAGTCTGGAGGAATATCGTCTTACAGCACCGCCCAAAGATAATGCTTATTATTACTATGTGCGTTTGCTTGAGATCAATCCAGATAATAATGTCGCACGACAAGGTCTACGACATATTGCTGAGAAATTTGCACTCTTGGCAGAAAGAGAATTGGCGGATAATAATTATCAATCAGCTGTAGGTTATATTAATATTGGGTTACAGATTAATCCCAATAGCACAACACTTAACGATCTGAAATCGTTGACGACAACGAGTAAGCGCAGCCTTCTAGACAGTATTAAAAGTTTGTTCAGTTCCTGATCGGATTATTCATCAACAAGACTTTTTTCTTCCGTAGTACTTGATTCAAGCAAAGTCTTTGCTGCCTCAGTTCTATTCTTATCCCAGGCACTGATCAACAATTTCAACCGCTCTATTCTGTCGTCGGGAGATTCTTTTACTACTGAGTTCTGAGTTGGTTTTACGGGTTCGTTTTTTAGGCCTTCGGCAAGCTCTTGATCTGTCATCGGGGCTAGAGGAGGATTTTTTAGATATTCTTCTAACGCGGGTGATTCGATAAGCGCTTCAATTTTTTCTTCAAATGCGGCGATAGCCCCCGGAGAAGTTAACGAGTTTTTTTCATCACTGGTCTCAACTTTCAATGCTTGATTACGAAAAGCGATGCGTTGTTCTTCGCTAACATAAACTGCGGTGTCATCGACCAACACATTTCTTTCGAACACCAATACTCGCGGGCCGCCACTTTCGCTTCGATACCACGAAGGAGCCTTCCCAGACATTTGAGAGTTACCGGTTGTCGGGTTAACCCATTGATACATACGTGCCTCAACTGAGGTGGCCGATAACATTATGAAAAGATATATAATTGCTCGCATGAGTTGATTATAGCAAGGATGTGTTTTTAAAGGCTATTTTCTGGAGTGTTGATCTTTATATTTTGTTAACATGGACACACACAAGCCGATCAAACCATTATCCAATGCCTCTATCTGATCACCGTCTCATTATCACTATAAATCGTCGTCTAGCCAGAGAATTGACGGATCAATATTCTAAGGTTCAGATTAAAGCAGGTAATCAAGTTTGGGAATCACCCGTCGTCCTGCCCTGGTCGAGTTGGTTAAATAATCTCTGGCGACAAGAACTTGATGAACAAATTCATTCGCCCAAGATATTACTGAATAATACGCAGTCGCAAGTTGTGTGGGAAAACATCATCAGATATTCGTCGGCGACTGATGGTTTGTTGCAGGTTTCTGAGACAACAAAAGTAGTAATACAAGCATGGCATTTATTAAATGAATATCAAGTGCCGTTTGATCAAATCAAGCAGCAACTTGTCGAATCAAACCTCGACATGCAGGCGTTTGCTGAATGGGTGAAATCTTATAGAGATCGCCTCAAATACAAAGGTTGGATCGATCAGGAAATGCTGGCCAGTGAATTAATTGAGCAATTTGATTCGGGAAAACAAAAAATCCCCAAGAAAATATTACTGGCCGGGTTTGATCAATTAACCCCATTACAACTGTGCATTATTAATTTATTAACCGCCAGGGGCTGTGTGATCGAAACCTGCAAACCTGAGAATCGTAGATCACAAGCATTTCGTTATGCATGCACTGATTCTGATCAGGAATTAAAATTTGCAGCCCGCCGAACGCGCTATCTCCTTGAGCAAAATCCAGCAACGCGAATAGGCATTGTTATTCCCAATCTACAAAAAGACAAAGCAAAGGTTGAAGCCATCTTTGAAGATGTCCTACAGCCCGGGAATATTCTGTCAGGAACAACACACACACGACCTTTTAATCTTTCTCTGGGTGACTCGTTAGCGAATTTCCCAATGATCAAAACGGCTTTTTTGATCCTCACCGCTGCAACAAGTCGATTACCACTAGAAGATTTGAGTCGTCTTATCCGTTCACCATATATAGGTGGAAGTGAAACCGAAATGGCAAAACGTTGCTTACTCGACGCGCAATTAAGGAATTATGGGGATGATTCTTTAGGACTTTCTTTAGTAGTAAAAGAAGCGTCTTTGGACGAAGCATGGAAATGTCCACTTTTAGTTGAAATCATCGGTAAAAACAAAAGCCTGATGGAAGAAAAAGATCTTTCCGAAAAGCGATCAATTGTCGACTGGATAAATGTATTTGATGAGCTACTCAAATCAATCGGTTGGCCTGGTGAAAGGACACTAAACAGCGATGAATACCAGCTACGCGAATCGTGGGAGGCCGTTAGAGAACAATGTGCAATATTAGAAACCGTGACTCAGGAAATGGGCTACCGAATTGCGCTACAACACTTTCGTAAGATGGTTAGCGATCAAATATTTCAAGCAGAAACGGTGGATGTTCCTGTACAAATCATGGGGATGCTGGAAACCGCAGGATTACAGTTTGATCATCTCTGGGTCATGGGCATGACGGATGATCAATGGCCTGCAAAACCTACACCGAATCCATTTCTACCTACATCGCTACAACGTAAACATAACATGGCACATGCAACCGCGGATTGGGAATTGAATTTTGCTCGTTCGGTAACTGATAAATTACTCGTTTCTGCACCAGAAGTTATCTTCAGCTATTCACTCAATGAGGCCGATCAAGAATTACGACCAAGTCCATTGATCAAAAATTTACCTGAGAAAGCAGAATTAACCAGCGAGATGAGTCAGCTGCCAGATTATTGCCAGCAAATGCGTTCACAGTCCGTTTTGGAAAAGCTTGTTGATAATCGCGCGAGTAGTTTGTCAGAGCAACAAAACTGGAAAGGTGGGGTTGGTATATTTAAGGATCAAGCCGCCTGCCCATTCCGTGCGTTTGTTAGACATCGCCTGAGAGCCGAACCGTTGGGTGTTGCAGAGTCAGGATTAAATCCTGCCGAAAGAGGATCTCTTGTTCATGCTGCACTTGAGAATCTTTGGAACAATTTACAAACGCAAGAAAAGCTTAATCAACTTTCGGATGAATTGATCAAAAAAGAAATTCGTCATTCTGTTGAAATGGCATTAGAACAACTTCATTCAGGAAAGTCGGTGATAAAAACGGAACAGTTTCAAAGTTTGGAACTTGCCCGCCTGGAAACTTTGCTGACAGAATGGTTACAGGTTGAACGTTCCCGAGATCCATTCAACGTCATTGCGAGTGAAGAAGAATTAGAACTGACCGTTGGTGGGATCAGTGTCAAAACCCGCGTTGATCGTATTGATCAATTAGAAACGGGTGAACTGGTTTTGATCGATTATAAAACGGGCGAAGTGAATACCAATAGCTGGTTGGGTGATAGACCCGACGAACCACAACTTCCACTTTATGCGACAAATATGCCGGAGCCTCCAGACGCGGTTTTGTTTGCAAAATTAAAAAAAGGTGATCAAAAATTTGTCGGGTTTTCGGCAGATCTTAGTTTAGGAAAAACGCAGGAAGATTGGGATCAGTTAATTTCAGAATGGAAAAAAACACTAGAAAACATAGCGAAACAATTCCGTCATGGAGAAGCAAAAGTTGATCCGAAAGAAGCGACAACATGTCAATATTGTAACTATCAAAGTTTGTGCCGAATTGATGAAGTGGTTGATCAAAAAGGAAGCGAAAGTTGATTAAAAAACTCACATGAAAATAAAGAATAAACCATGACAGTTATTGATCAAAAAATCAGAGAAGAAGCACTCGATCCGAGTCGTTCATTTATCGTACAAGCGCCAGCAGGTTCTGGAAAAACCGAATTGCTTATGCAGCGCTATCTGGCGTTATTAGCGACGGTTGAAAACCCTGAGGAAGTTATTGCGATTACTTTTACGCGAAAAGCTACGGCGGAAATGCGCGGTCGTATTCTAGGTGCATTAGAGAATGCAGCAAGTAGTCAAAAACCAGATCAAGTACATCATCAAAAAACCTGGCAACTCGCTCAGCAGGTTTTGATCCGAGATGAAACTCACAACTGGAATTTACAACAAAATCCAAATCGTTTACAGATCCAGACTATCGACGCGATGTGCGCGGGTTTGGCCAGACGTATGCCTGTGTTGTCTCGGGCAGGCGTTAATCCACAGACGATTGAAAGCGCTGATGTGTTGTATCAAAAAGCGGCGCGTGCAACTCTGCAAGAATTACCTAAAACAAAAGAGATCGGAGTCCTTTTAGCTCACCTCGATAACAACTGGCAAAAACTAGAATTAATGATCACCAACTTATTACAAAAGCGAGATCATTGGTTACGACATTTACCGATTAATGGCGAGCTGCAACAAGAACGAGAAAATTTGCAAGCAAGTCTTTGCGCGATCATTAGTCAGACATTAGAGCAGACTTATAAAAAAGTACCAGCCACTTTAATTGAGGAATGGATCGGCCTCAGTAATTATGCGGCAGAAAATTTATTATCTGAAAATAAAAAAACTCCACTGACCGTTTGTGCGGGTTTAACACAATGGCCGGAAGTTTTTCCGAAAGATCTGCATCTTTGGGAAGGGCTAATCGAATTAGTTTTAACCAAGGATAACAAATGGCGAAAAAGCGTCACTAAATCATTGGGTTTTCCGGTGCCTTCTGGTGAGCAAAAACAATTGCAGGCTGAGATGAAATTGGGCGTTATAAACTTAATCGAAACGTTAAGTGGGCAGCCAGATCTGATCGATAATTTACAAGCGATAAGACAACTACCAAAGCCAGGATATAGTGAAGATCAGTGGCAAGTTTTAGAGTCTTTATTTGTCGTTTTAAAGTTGGCCGTGGCTCAGCTACAAATTGTATTTCGTGAGCAAGGACAAGTAGATTTCACAGAGGTTAGTATTGCTGCAGTTTACGCACTTGGCCATGCTGAACAGCCGACGGATCTTGCGTTAGCTCTGGATTATAAAATCAAACATTTATTGGTTGATGAATTCCAGGATACGTCTATTAGTCAGTACTCACTACTAGAGAAAATCACGGTAGGATGGGAGATTGAGGATGGGAGAACACTATTCCTTGTCGGCGATCCGATGCAATCTATTTACCGTTTTCGTGAGGCGGATGTCGGATTATTTATCAATGTTCAGCAACGAGGTGTGTTAGGGCACGTTCCTTTGACTTCGTTACAACTAACGGTTAACTTCAGATCTAATTACGAAGTTGTTGAATGGGTGAACCACACATTTCAACGAGCAATGCCGGCACAAAATTCAGTTACAAGTGGTGCGGTATCCTATACTTCTTCACAGGCATTTCATCCATCTGAATCCGGGGCTTATGTTTCTGTGCATCCGTTGATTGATACCGATAAAAAACAAGCAGCACTACTAGTTTGTGATCTGGTACGACAGGCAGTAAAACGGGAAAAAAGTACCGCTGTTTTAGTGCGTAGTAAATCGCATCTTTTGCAAATTACCTCTGCATTAAAAGAGCAAAATTTGTCCTATCAAGCTGTCGAAATTGAAACTCTGGCACAACAACCTGTTATTAATGATCTGCGTTCTTTGACATGCGCGTTACTACACCTCGCCGATAAAATTTCCTGGCTATCTATTTTACGAGCGCCCTGGTGTGGACTTACATTAGATGATTTGGAAGCGCTTACGGGTCGATCGAATTTATCAGTTTGGAGTCTGCTTAATGATGATCAAAAAGTAAATTCGATCAGTAATGACGGGAAAAAACGAATCCTTCGACTTCGATCAATTATTAATAAAGCATTGTCTCAGCGGCAGCGTTTTTCTCTATCACGATGGGTTGAAGGTGTATGGATTTCTTTAGGTGGGCCGGCGTGTTTGGAAAATGATTCTGATTTTGATAATGCTAATTCTTTTTTTGAATTATTAAATCAACTGGAAGATGCGAGAGATCTTTCTTCAGTCGATATTTTAGATCTTGCAATCAAAAAGTTGTTCGCCTCACCGGAACAAGTGACAGACCAATCTGTGCAGTTAATGACGATTCATAAAGCCAAAGGATTAGAGTTTGATATTGTGATCCTGCCAGCACTTGAACGACATTCAAAAAACGATGAACGGCAATTATTACAATGGATTGAATGGCACAATGCAGAAGAAAATGCGAATGAACTATTACTTGCGCCGATAGAAGAAACTGGCCGTGAAAAAGAACCTATCAATCAATATTTATCCTTACTTGAAAAAGAACGATCACGACATGAGACTGTTCGACTTTTATATGTTGCCGCGACCAGAGCAAAACAACAATTGCATTTAATTGGACGCGTAGAATATAACGCTAAGGGTGAATTAAAATCTCCAGATCAGCGTTCTTTATTAGCTCGAATCTGGCCATCAGTTAAAGATCAGTTTGAAGAAAAAGAACCTCAAATAGTTGAAGCAAATTCTGTTGATGATTCAGCCGAAAACTTCACGTCATACATAAACAGATTGACATCAGATTGGGTATTGCCAGAAAGTTCAGAAGTGCTTGATTGGGAAGTTGAATTTGTTGATAAGAAAAAAGAAAAACAAACTGAAAAAAATCAAGAGTTAGAATTTATTTGGGCAGGTGCGCCAGCAAGGCACATCGGAACTGTTGTGCATCGTCTATTGCAGCAGGTTGCTGAAGAAGGTCTTGATCGGTGGGATCAACAACGGATAGGTTCAATAACACCGCTGATTGAAACATTGTTGCTGGAATCCGGATTATCAAAAGTTAGATTATCTGCTGCGGTTAAAAAAGTTACGAAATCAATAAATCAAACACTGCAAGATGATCGAGGTCGTTGGGTGTTATGCGCCCAAAATCAACAAGCAAAAAGTGAGTATTCATTGACTGGTGTTGTCGATGGTGAACTGATTAATATCATTATTGATCGAACATTTATTGATCAAAATGGTACACGTTGGATTATTGATTATAAAACTGGCAGTCACGAAGGAGGTGATCTTGAAGGCTTCCTGGATAATGAACAATTGCGTTATCGAGAGCAACTTGAACGCTATGCAAAAATGATTACAAACCTAGAAAAAAGACCCATTAAACTGGCACTTTATTTCCCACAGTTTAGTGGATGGCGCGAATGGTCTTTTCAGATCTAATTCCAAAGTATTAGTTCTACCGGATAATACAAAAGCCCTGTTTTTGTCAATATGATCACAATGTAGAAATTTAAGACAATTATCAAAGAATTTGTAATTGGAGAATTGTGATGACATTTATACCAGGGAATGGTGGAAGTTTTAATAATGCGAATACTTTTGTAAATATTGGAAAAAATAACCTGTGCTTCAAAGGCGAGAATCCCTTTGGGAGCAGCAAAAAAATTGATCCAGTATTTGATCAAAAAGTAGATAAACCATCCAAAAAGAACCAGGCTAGTAGCCAGAAAGACTCAGGCGTTTCAAATAAAAAAGCTGGTAATGAAGCTTCTTTAACCCATTCTCAATCAGAAACCGAAGATGCAGAACAAAGCGTAAACTTTGCTAAAGAACAAGGTGACAAATCTCAAGATGAAAATGAAGGCAAACAAAACGAAGGATTAAATGAAAGCGATATAGCTCAAAAAACACAGAAAACTCAAGTCATACAAGAAACACAGCAACAAGCTAGTTTCGAGCCGCAAGTCGAACAAGCATCATCGCAGCAATCACAGTCCAAACCCCAAATAATGCAAGAAGCAAGACAACAA
>JBGCGE010000021.1:0-40610 GCA_045110495.1 Gammaproteobacteria bacterium | reverse complement strand
AAATTGCGAAATCTGTGTCAGAAGGCGACCTTTCTTTTGACCTTCCAAATCGAGGAGAGTCAAGTGATAGTCTCTACGCAACAATGCGTCTGATGGTTTCTAACCTGAAAGAAAAATCAGTATTAGCGCAACAAATTGCCGATGGGGATCTGAGTAAAAACATTCCTCTTGCATCGGATCGTGACGTGCTAGGCAAGGCTCTCATAGCAATGAATCAAAACTTAAACGATGTGCTGGGCCGTGTTCAAAATTCGGGTAAGGAGATTGCTGGCGGTAGCACTCAACTTTTCAGAACTAGTAATTCTTTGTCGGGAGGTGCAAATCAACAAGCTGAAAATATTGAGTCGATATCTTCATCACTTAGTATCCTTGCCTCACAAACGTCAGAGAATGCACAAAGTGCTAAAGAAGCAAATATTCTGGCGAGTACAGCACAAAATGCAGCAACTTCCGGTCAAGATCATATGAATGAAATGATGCGTGCAATGAGTGAAATTGAGGAAGCTGGGCAGAGTATTTCTGTGTTTATCAGTACGATCGATGAAATTGCAGCTCAGACTAACTTGCTGGCACTAAATGCGGCTATTGAAGCAGCGAGAGCTGGAGAGCAAGGCCGAGGGTTTGCGGTCGTAGCTGATGAAGTACGAGTACTGGCGGCACGTAGTACTGCCGCAGCTGAAGAGACTAATAAATTGATTCATTTATCTGCAGAAAAAACACGTAATGGTACTGCCATTGCTGACAAAACCGCGGAAGGACTGAAAGAAATTTTCACGAGTGTGAATAAGACTTCTGAACTGGTTAGGCTAATTGCTGACGCAAGTGTTGCTCAAGCACAGGGCGTTGATGAAATTAATCAAGGTGTTGCAAGCATTGGAGATATTACCAAAGCGACTGTCAGTGCATCTCAAGAGGGAGCCACAGCAGCTGAACAGCTATCTAAAGAAGCCGAAGAGATGGAAGAAATGATGAGGCGCTTTGTTATATAGCATAGCAATGGGTTGAGTAATAAAGTAAAGGCCGCGTCACAAATTAACTTTTTCACAGTTGGTTTTTATTGTGGAGTGGATAAGTTTAAAAAATGAGGATGTGCAATTTCATAAAAAAGATCTAAACAGCAACAATTGAGTAGGTGTTGCAGCGAACTGAAAGTTAATATGCAAAGCTTAAATTTAGTCCGAAACGTATACTCACTTTTGTTTCACTAATGCCATTTCTTGCGATTGTTCTGTCGCTAAATACAAACCTTTCTTACAGCAGTTAGACGCCTCTTCCGTTTCACCCATTTTTTCCAGCGTTTCAGCAAGTTGACGATAGACTTCTGGGCCAGCCCCAAAGTCGATCGCGGTTTCTAAATAGTGTTTAGCTTTTCCCCATAAATCATTTTTATTTGATAATTTTCCTAGAGTCGACAGTAGCTGATGGTTTTCAGAATGATCAGGTAACCATTTCTCGGCTTTTTCTAGCTGTTTTGCTGGATTTGATCCTTTAGCATTTCCGTACAAGTTAACTAAGCGGTCATCCCAATTATTTTTTAATGCTTTCTCGATTATTGGAACTGCATCTGAACTCAGGTCTGAAACAACCAGTTTGTCCAAATAAGTAAATAATAGATCGGGATCGGTTTTCAGTTTTTTCGGCAAGGTTGACCATGTTTGTTTCATTGTTGAAACATCGCCGGTGGATTCTTCCAACAGTCCAGTCCAAATTTGCTTTTCAAGGTTATCTAAACCTTTAGAAGGTAGTACGTGATTTTTTCGTATGCGTGCCATTAATGGTTGTAGAACATTCCACTCACGGTTTTCAACATATATTTCAGATAGTAATTTTAAAATACGTGGATGATTTTGATGGGCAGACAATAGCTCTTCCAGTGTGAACCGCGCCATTTCACTTTGGCCTTCCTGCATTTGTAACTCGGCTCTTGTTATTCCAACAGCAACATCCGCCTGAGGTGCAGAAGAATGTGCAAGCTGAAGATAATCATCGCGCTTTTCAATATCACCAAGATTCTGAGCCGCCTCAGCAGCGCCAAGATAATGGATATATGAGAGTTGATCGCTGGTTCCTGCATCATGTGAAAGTGATTTTTCAGCAGTTTGCCAATTGCCTTCTGCCAGGGCGACAAAACCTTTAGATAGAGATTTTTGAGCTTTTAATTCTTTGCGATCATTATTCCAGTCACTGACCTTTTTAGGTGTAGACAAAAGGTTAGAAAGAAAACGGACTGCAAAGTATAAAATGACACCGGCTAAAATAATAAAAAGTGCGAAAAAGATAAAGCTCGTTCGTATGACTTGCCCATGATAACCAATAATAATAAAGCCCGGATCATCCATCGCAACAGATCCGACATAGATAGCGGCCAATAATAAAACGAGTGTGATTAACAGCAGTTTCATGAAGATTGCTCCTCTTGGCTAGCTGCTTTTTTGTATTCTTTAAGCAGGTTTAATGCTTGTGTTACTTCAGGCATGGCTGGCTTTAGATCGTTTTTACCCATACTACTGACTTGTTCTAACATGCTTTTAACGGGAGCGGCTTCGACATCAAAATATCGCTTAAGAATGTCGGAAACGCGAGTCAACGACGCTTGCATACTGCCACTGTCTCTACGCAACACTGAAAGTTTTGCACTGGTAAGTTCTAGTTGAAGATTCTGATGGAGAAAGTATCTTAGCTCAGGATCAAAAAGGATTTCATCAGGTACTTGTTGATCTTTAATTTCAACCAGCTTGACCAGATCACCCCACATAGAAAGTGTTAAGTCTTTCCAGTTTCCGGCAAGCGCTTCTTCCTTTGTGGGAATTTTCAATTCATTCATGGTTGGAATTTCAAAGTTCTTTAGAGGCAAAGATTCAACGCGGGAAGTGGCATCAGCAAGATATAAAACCATGCCGCTAATATCAGCATCTTCGACTTCACGTAATGCGTTCATTTCTTTGATCAATTGTTCACGGACGCCATTTAAATTAGGATTACCCAAATCACGTAAGCGATTATCAGCGCCCTGCATGGCCGCGAGTGCAGTGGGAACATCTCGTTCCAAACTTAGGCGTTGTTGTGCGACGGTTAATAGATATTCTACTTCGGCAATAATCCAGTCAGTTTCTTGTTTAGGTTTTGCATTCTGAACCGTTTCTAAGGTGTCGGCGAGTACGGTTTGTTTGCCGACCAATTCTTGTATATTAGAGTTAATTTCAGTAGATGCCGATTGCTGGGAGGTGGAAATTTCTTCAATTTTAGAAGTACCTTCTTTAACCTGCGAGGCGAGTTCATCCATTTTACTATCGTATTGCTTTATCTGATCGTCAGCCCGCAACTGGATGGCTTGTTGCTTATCATAAAGCCAGTAGACAGCACCACCACCAAGGATCAGTACAAGCAATACGATTAAAGCAACTAGTCCTGTGTTGCCCTTCTTGTCAGGTTGAGCTTCGTCCTTAACCTGATCAAAATCGACATCTTCGCTGATGTCTTTGGCTGTGTTCTCGCTCATTATTCAATTCTCCCTAAGGATTGATTAAGATTGATGCCACGATTCTAACGCAGCAATAATGTCATTGTCTCTCGCACTTTTTGCGATCAATAGCTGATTCGTAAAGCCCATTCTCTGTGCAAATTCTGTTACACGATCACTAACGGTTAATAATGGTGTGGAGAAAAGCCATGCGTGATGTTTTTTGCCCATTATATCAAATAAATTCTCCAAGCCAGCAATACTCGTAATAATGATTACGTTTAGCTGTTCTTTTTCCCGATGTATTTCGAGAATGGTTGGATCAGAATACGCCGATTTGCGTTGATAAACCTCAGTATAATCCACAGTTGCGCCGCGCTTTAATAAACCTTCCGCCAGTTTCTCGTTGCCACCAACACCTCTAAAGATTAAGCACCGTTTTCCATAAATTACATCACGATCAAAAACCGGCATTCTTAATAAACCTTCACTGGAAGCAATTTCTGGAACATGGATAGTTTCTATTCCTTTTGCCTGTAATGCACTCGCGGTTGTTTTACCCACAGCAAAAATATTCTTATCTTCTAAAGTGCCTAGACTTAGATCTGGTCGATGTTTTTTTATGGCCGCAAGTCCATAGTTAACCGCATTTACACTGATAAAAATAATGTGATCGTAAGAGTCTAATTCAGTTAATTTTTTTTCAGATTGAGCAGATATTTTGATCGGCTCGATAGAAAGTGCTGGCCAGGAAATAGCATGACCGCCTCTTTTTTCAATCGCCGCAGAAAGTCCAGCGGCTTGAGCGGCAGGTCGGGTAACGACTACCCAAAGATCTTGAAGTGATTGAGCCAACTCAGTGACTCAATTTATCCAGAATTTCGCCAGCACCTTGCGACAATAATTGTTCTGCTATTGCCGTGCCGAGCTTTTCCGCATCGTCGCGATGACCGCTAATTTCGCTACGAATTATTTTAGATCCATCCACTTCACCAACCAGTGCACGTAGTTGAATTTGATCTCCGTCTAATTCAGAAAAGCCTGCGATAGGCACCTGACAACCTCCAAATAATCGGCGATTAATAGCGCGTTCTGCAAGAACGCGAGTATGTGTATCGTCATGATTTAATGGATTGATTAAAGCAAAAGTTTCTTCATCCTGATCGCGAGATTGTATACCGATTGCACCTTGCCCAATGGCCGGTAGTAGCACATGTCTGGCAATGTAGTGACTGACTTTTTCTTCAAGTCCTAAGCGGATAATTCCTGCTGCTGCCAGAATGATCGCATCGTATTCACCCTTTTCGAGTTTGCCGAGACGTGTCCCGACGTTGCCACGTAGATCAAGAATATTTAGATCTGGCCTGAGGTTTTTGATCTGACACTGTCGGCGTAAGCTGGAAGTTCCTACGCGTGCGTTTTCTGGTAGATCAGAAATATCCAGATTCTCGCCGTTCGCGGAGATCAAAACATCACGCGGATCTTCTCGTTCCAAAATCACCGGTAAGGCCAGACCTTCGGGCATATCAACGGTGACATCTTTCATCGAATGAACTGCAATATCAGCGCGTTTTTCTAACAACGCAGTCTCCAGTTCTTTAACGAATAAACCTTTACCTCCAATTTTAGCCAGCGGCGAGTCGAGAATTTTGTCACCCTGAGTGACTACGCCGATCAATTCTACTTTCAGACCTTCGTGTGTGTTCAACAGCAAATCACGAACATGTTCTGCCTGCCACATAGCCAGTGGACTTTTGCGAGTAACGATTTTGATTGTTTTCATAGGTGACATGCTACGAATTGCGGCGGCTGGTCGCAACTGAATTTTGATCATAATTTTGTCTCATAGAGGAGTTCAGGTATTTCAGTCGGGCGGATTACTGTAAAATCGAGTTTTTCTTCTGGATAAGATCGACATGTCTACCACGTTAGGAATTGTTATGGATCCGATTGATCAAATCACGATCAAAAAAGATTCGAGTTTTGCTATGTTGCTGGCCGCACAAGCAAGGGGTTGGAAACTCATCTATATGGAGCAATCTGATTTATTTCTTGACGAAGGTGAAATAAAAGCCCAATGCCGAGAATTATCAGTGGAAGAGGATCCAGATGGGTGGTTTAGTCTGGGTGAAAAGCAAACATTACAGCTTAAGGAGCTGGATGTGATTTTGATGCGAAAGGATCCACCTTTTGACATGGAATACATTTATTCCACCTACTTGTTAGAGCAAGCCGAAGCTGCTGGCGTTTTGATCGTTAACAAGCCACAAAGTTTGCGTGATGCGAACGAGAAAATGTTCACTGCCTGGTTTCCGCAATGTTGCCCACCAAATATGGTGACTCGCAATGCTGAGCGGATAAAATCTTTTTTGCAAAAACATAAAGATATTATTCTAAAACCATTGGATGGGATGGGCGGTAGTTCAATTTTTCGTGTGCGAAGAGATGATCCAAATTTGAATGTCATTATCGAAACGCTCACCAATCTTGGCCAAAGTCAGATTATGGTGCAACGGTTTATCCCAGAAATTAGTCAAGGCGATAAACGCGTGTTATTGATTGAAGGAAAACCGGCAGGCTATGCATTGGCTCGTATTCCAGCCAAAGGTGAAACACGGGGAAATTTAGCCGCTGGTGGTAGCAGCAAAGGTGTTGAATTGACGGATCGTGATCGTTGGGTTTGCGAACAAGTGGGAGAAACCTTGCGCAAAAAAGGTTTGATCTTTGTCGGTCTCGATATTATTGGTGATTATCTAACCGAAATTAATGTCACCAGCCCAACTTGTATTCGAGAGCTGGACGCGCTTTATGATCTGGATATTGCCGGCGATTTAATGGATGCGATTGAAGTTCGATTAGGTTTAACAAAAAACTAATCCGATGATAAAAAAACTGATCTGGTTGTTAATTGCAGTGCTCTTGCTAAGTTCATGCAGCGATCCAAAACAAGAGTTACACAAATACTCTTATTTTGCGTTTGGAACGATTATCAAATTAACCATTGCTGGGGTTGATAAAAGTACCGCAGATCAGGCAGCTAACGACCTGGAAGTTAAGTTTAATCAATGGCATGCGGATTGGCATGCCTGGCAACCTGGTATGTTGGTTGCGATAAATCAACAACTTGCTGACGGTAAAACCGTAAAGCTTGATCAGAAAATACTGCCACTACTCCAAAGAGCAAAAGAACTGGCTGCGATGAGTAGCGATACATTTAATCCTGCAATGGGAAATTTGCTGGCTCTGTGGGGGTATCAAGGCAGTGACGAACCCGAAAAACCACCTGAGAAAGCAGTTATCGACGAATATCTGCAAACCGCTTCCGATCTATCAGCATTAGAAATAAAACAAGATCTGATCAGATCTGATAGTCCAAATATACAATTTGATTTGGGTGGTTTTGCTAAAGGGTATGGAGTAGATCTAGCACTTAATTATTTACAATCAATGGGGATTAAAAATGCACTCCTCGATGCAGGCGGCGATCTAAAAGTGATTGGTCAGCGAGTCGATAGACCCTGGCGAATTGGAATTCGACATCCACGAAAAGTCGGTGTTCTTGCGTCCTTAGAT
Organism: Gammaproteobacteria bacterium; assembly: GCA_045110495.1. Classification (GTDB taxonomy): domain Bacteria; phylum Pseudomonadota; class Gammaproteobacteria; order CAJXQU01; family CAJXQU01; genus CAJXQU01. Next base: position 33,577 of record JBGCGE010000021.1, on the reverse strand, counting down.
GTTAACGATGGTGAGAGTGTATTTACATCAGGTGATTATGAACGTTACTTTATGCATGAGGGACAACGATATCACCATATATTAGATCCGCGCACGGGCTATCCAGCATCAGATTTTATTTCCGTTACGATCGTTACGGAAGATGCTTCTTTAGCCGATGCGGCAGCCACCGCATTGTTTGTAGCAGGTTTAAAAGACTGGCAAAAAGTGGCTGTTCAAATGGGGGTTGATAAAGTCATGTTGATCGATAATCAAGGGAAAATACATATGACACCTGAATTAAAGCCACGAATGAAATTAACTGTCGACCACCTGGAACTCTGATCCAATGTTCAAGCTAGGGGATAAGTTGGTTTTGATTACAGTGATCTTGTTCGTTGGTTCTTTGTACAAAATGTTCTGGTTTAGTGAAGGAAGAGGTGATTTTGCACAAGTGACGGTTGAGCAGATTAGAAGTGATCATAATGCGCAGAAAGGGAAGCAGTTACTTAGCTTGTCAGAAAATAAGATTATTAAAATAAAGGGCAAAGTAGGCATCTCGGAGTTAGAAATTGTGAATGGAAAAATCCGTTTCAAAAGCTCACCGTGCCCAAATCAGATTTGTGTCCATGCCGGCTGGCTAGAAAAAGGTGGGGAGTTTGCAGCCTGCTTACCAAACCGAGTTGCCCTTGAGCTTGTTGCAAACAATACCTTTTTCGACGCGATAAATTTCTAATGTCAACCTTAACGCTTCAACCGACAAGAGAAGATGTACGTATCGCTCATCTGGCGGCTTTTGCAATCATGATTCATATTTTCGAGGCGGCGCTCCCAAGTCCTTTTCCGGGCGTCAAATTGGGGCTTGCGAATGTAATCACCATAGCCACTTTACTACTATTCGGTTGGAAAGCAGCTGCCTGGGTATCATTATTGCGTGTATTAGTTGGAAGCTTATTGATCGGTACTTTTTTGTCACCAACTTTTGCAATGAGTCTGGCAGGTGCCATTTCTAGCGTGATGTTTTTGGGAATATGCTGGAAATTATTTGAGCATAAGTTGGGCGCGGTTGGCTATAGTTTGATCGCAGCACAGGCGCATATGATGGGACAGTTTTTGATGGCATATCTTGTATTTATTCCAAATCAGGGTTTACTAAAATTACTGCCTGTTTTTATGACGCTTGCACTCGTATTCGGATTACTTAGCGGTATAATCGCGAACGCAATGGTTAAGGCATCTCAGGTTCACGCAGAAACATAAACTCAGTATGATTTTCCAACAATCCAATTATTCGACTGGTTCAAGCGACATGATGGCGATGGCGATAAGCTTTGCGATCATTTTGCATGCGGCAGGGATTTTTGGGATCAGTTTTTCCGGTAATGATGAGCAGCCGGATATGAAAGATATTGAAGTTATTCTGGTACAACAATCCAGCGAAGAAGCGCCGGAAGAAGTCGATTTTCTGGCTCAGGCAAATTCTGAAGGTGGTGGTGAAAGTGAGGAGACTGAAAGACCTGCGACACCTTTTGTAGCTCCGAACCCAGAACAGTCTCCTGAAATTGTGACACCATCATCAATACCTTTTGAACCCATGAATGAGCAAAAGCTGGAAAAACAGGTTTCAGAGGCTGGGCTCAGCGTTGTAGAAGAGGAGCCAGAAAACGAGCCGGAAAAAGAACAAGATAAACCAAAAGAAAAGCAAGAAATTAAAGCGGAAGAATTGATCGCTGTTGAAACGAAAAACACCGATGTACAGATTCCAAAACCACAAAGCAAACCAAAAGCAAAGCCTGTCGAAACGGAAAAGCCAGAACCAAAAAATCAGCCTCAAGCACAACCAGAAACGCCTTCCGCAACTGAGTTGATGTCACGCAGCCTCTCTATGGCAAGTCTTAGTGCGGAAATAGATCGGCGATTGGAAGCTAAAGCAAAAAGACCGCGTCGAGATTTTATTTCTGCCAGCACTCGTGAATATAAGTATGCATCTTATATGGAAGCCTGGCGCGCAAAAGTGGAAAGGATTGGAAATATAAATTACCCCAATGAAGCCCGGATGAATCAGCTCTCTGGTATTTTGCGCATGACGGTTGCCCTGAATGCGGATGGTACGATTAATGAGATTACGATCGATAAATCTTCAGGACATCAAGTTCTTGATGATGCGGCACTCCAAATTGTCCGTCTAGCGTCACCTTATGCAGCTTTCCCAGAGAATATCCGCAAGACAGTTGATATTTTACATATCACGCGTACGTGGAAATTCTTACATAACAGCACATTTTCCGGTAAATAAAGCGGGCTCGAAACCCCCATGAATCAAGTCTGCTGATCTTTTTTATATCTTATAAATTTGCTAGAAATAACAACTTTTCAAGAAAGAGAACTACGTATATAAATTTTTAAACCAGTCGAATAGACTCAACGAAAAAATCATAAATGTTTTTTTATTGCTGGGAGAAGAGAATGAGAAAGTGTGCAAGAATTTTAATAATAAGCCTGTTTGTTTTAACCAACTATGCTGCACAAGCTGATGGCCCACCGATAATTGAATCTACTCCAGACAAGTTCAGTAATTGCCATACATCTATTCAACAAGAAAACGTAAAGAAGGACTTAACAACCTACAATATAAAACGTACTGAAGTCGCAAATGTTTTGCGCATTTTGTCTGATAAATATCAACTGAAGGGGAAGTCCAGAGAAAAATTACTCGATTTTGCAGCAACTTTTGACAGGCTTGGTGGAGATTTACCAGAACCGGATCCCTACTCCAGTGAGTTCCAGAATTTTGATTTTACATTAGGCCTCTCACTGACGGCGTTGACTCTGTTTCTTAATACTAATGAAGATATAACAGAGTCTTTTAGTCTAGATCGCGACAATGCCGAGAGTGAACTCGGTTTATACCTTGCTGATTTAAATAAATGTCGTGAGAAATATCAGTCTAGTCTTAAAGAAGTTAAGGCTCAACCGATTGGGAATACATCCTCTTGTTAGATAAGTGGTAGTTCTTTGCCCTTAAAACTGGTTTATAAGTATAGCTTTACTGAAATTTTCTTCGTTTTTTTCATAATTATTGTGAATTTTTTGAAAGAATTGATCTTCCAAATACCAGTGGCTAAGCAGAGCAATCTCGAAGATCCATTTTATGTAATCTCGGTATGTTACTGATTTAAAATGGATAATTAATATCATTCATAAAAAAGAATAAATGCCTCATTAACAACCTTATTTTTCAGGCTTTCATTTTATTGAAAGATCCTACGTGTGTTTAGATCTATTAAGTGAAATCCGCGCGTATAATAATCATATGAAAAATTTAGACTTAACCGGCCACTTTTTGATCGCAATGCCAGCGATGGATGATCCAGAGTTCCAACAAACGGTAACTTACATGTGCGCTCATAGTAATGAAGGTGCGATGGGAATTGTGATCAATCGTCCAATGCAAATTGAACTTGGTGAGATTTTATCGCAGATGGAGCTGGCGCCAGAAAATTCAGAGATAGAACAAACGCAGGTTTTCCTTGGCGGGCCTGTTCAGCAGGATCGAGGGATCATCATTCATGAACCACCAACCAGTTGGGATTCTACTATTAATGTCACGGATAATTTAGGCGTGGCAACGTCAAAAGATATTTTGGAAGCAATCTCAAAAGGTGATGGCCCAAAAAAATCACTCGTCGCATTGGGTTATGCGAGTTGGGGGACAGGGCAACTTGAGAAAGAATTGGCCGAAAATATCTGGTTAAGCGCACCCGCTGATGAATCAATAATATTCGACACGCCACCTGAAAAGCGTTGGAAAAAAGCCACAGAATTATTGGGTTTTGATCTCTATCAAATCTCGCGAGATATTGGTCACGCATGACCCGGGATTATAGTTCGGTCCTTGCTTTCGATTTTGGAGAGAAAAGGATTGGCGTAGCAAAAGGTCAAACCATTAGTGACACTGCTGAACCTCTTAAAATTCTTGATGTTCATAATGGTAAAATTGACTGGGATTCAATTTCAAATTTGATCGACGAATGGCAACCGAACCTTCTAGTAGTTGGAATGCCGACTAACTATGAAGGTGAAGAATTTGGGATTGCAGAAAGAGTAAAAAGATTTTGTCGACAGCTCAAAGGACGTTACCACTTACCTGTTCAAACCATTAATGAAAACCTCTCATCGGTAGAAGCAAAACAACGGCTGGGTGAAAAAGCGACGCAAGAAGGACTTGACGCTATCGCCGCGCAAGTTATCCTTGAGACATGGTTTCAGGAACAAAAAAACTAAACTCGAATTTTGTTTTAATATTAAGCTCTAAAGATTATCTCGGAAATAAGTAAATATAGATTACGTAACTATGACTGCCACAAAAACAACGAGTGCTGAAATCGAAAAAATCCTCAAAGCAATGGCGAGTGATCTACAAGCTTTTTTAAAAAAGCGTGGGCGAAAAAAAGTTGCAATTATTGGGATTCATACGGGCGGTGTCAAAATCGCGCAACGGCTGCACGAATTGCTTAAAATCAAGGAGCCTTTAGGTGAATTGAACATCGCTTTTTACCGCGATGATTTTAGTCGAATAGGCATGCATCCCAGTGTCGAGCCTTCTAACTTAGCATTCGATGTTGATGATCGGCATATTGTTTTAGTCGATGATATTTTATATACCGGTCGAACAATTCGTGCTGCGTTGAATGAGATATTTGATTATGGACGACCTTCTAGTGTCACACTTGCGGTGCTGGTTGATCGTACTGAGCAAGAGCTTCCTTTCAAAGCTGATGTTGTTGGTACTACAATGTCTCTCTCGGACGGAGAACATGTTAAGCTTGCAGGATCAAAAAAACTAACTCTGGTTACTAAATGACGCTAAACCGAGACATCCAGATAAATAAAAAAGGTCGCCTCAAACATTTCCTTTCAACCGAAAGGCTAAGTCGTCAATTACTCACAGAAATTCTGGATAACGCTGAAAACTTTGTCGGTGTCGCTGAACGTACAATAAAAAAAGTCCCACTCCTTCGCGGCAAAACCATCGCAAATTTATTCTTTGAGCCGAGTACTCGAACTAGAACAACTTTTGAACTGGCGGCAAAAAGATTGTCTGCCGATGTTTTGAATATCAACATAGAATCTTCCGCCACCAAAAAAGGTGAATCCCTGCTCGACACATTGCAAACTCTTGAAGCGATGCAATGCGATATGTTCATTGTCAGACATTCTAATAGTGGTGCTGCACATTTTATTGCTTCGCAGGTTGCTCCCGGTATTCGTGTGATCAACGCCGGTGATGGTCGCCACGCACATCCCACTCAGGCGATGTTAGATGCTTTTACGATTCGTCGTCATAAAGGAAAGTTTACTGGGCTTAAAGTTGCTATCGTCGGTGACATTATGCATTCGCGAGTAGCTCGATCAGAAATACATGCCTTGAACACATTAGGTGTAAAAGAGTTGCGCGTAATTGCACCGAAGACATTAATCCCAGCTTATATGCAAACGCTTGGGGTGAAAGTATTTCATGATATGGAATCAGGGTTGCGTGATGTCGATGCGGTCATCATGTTGCGCCTGCAAAATGAGCGCATGGAAGGATCACTTTTACCCAGTGCTGACGAATTTTTCACAATGTATGGTCTGACAGAGGAACGACTTTCAGTCGCCGATCCGGATGCAATTGTTCTTCATCCTGGGCCGATAAATCGTGGGGTCGAAATAGATTCAGAGGTGGCTGATGGACACCGCTCAGTTATTCTTGAACAAGTCAGTTATGGGATCGCGATCCGAATGGCAGTGATGTCACTTTGCATGGGACCGACCGAATGAATATATGCATCGCAAAAGGCCGCGTAATTGATCCGAAAAGTGGCCTGGATAAGATCACTAATATTTATATTAGCAAAGGAAAAATAGTTTCCGTCAGCCGTAAACCGATTGGTTTTGAAATAAAGAAACAAATTGACGCTAGCGGACAAATCGTATTTCCTGGATTAGTTGATCTTAGTGCGCGCCTTCGCGAACCGGGAGAAGGTTGTAAGGCAAATATCGTGTCAGAAACCAAAGCCGCAGCGGCAGGAGGAATAACAACACTTTGCTGCCCGCCGGATACAACTCCAATCATAGATACGCCCGCTGTGGTCGAACTTATCCATCAACGTTCGGAACAATCTGGTAAGGCAAGAGTGGTTTGTTTAGGAGCACTTACACACGGGCTTGGAAGTGAACGACTGGCTGAAATGTATTCCTTAAAAGAAGCAGGTTGTGTTGGCGTGAGTAATGCGATGCAGCCCATTTCTGATACTCAAGTTATGCGAAGAGCATTGGAATATGCAGTCACTTGCGATATGACCGTTTTCATTCAGCCGCAAGATAAGTGGTTGGGAAATGGCGCAATGCACGAAGGCGCATACAGCACTCGTATGGGGATTCCACCGATTCCGGAAACCGCAGAAACAGTTGCTATTGCTCGCGATCTTCTTTTAATCGAAGCAACCGGCGCGCGAGCACATTTTATGCGATTATCAACGGCGAGAAGTGTTGAGATGATCCGCGATGCTCGAAAGCGAGGTTTGCATGTAACCGCAGATGTCAGCATTCACCAACTTTATTTTACTGACAAAGATACCGAAGACTACAATACACTTTGTCACGTCAAGCCACCGTTTCGGCATCATAGTGATAAAGAAAAACTGATCAAAGGTCTCAAGGATGGAGTGATTACCGCGCTTTGTTCCGATCATCAACCACAAGATCAAGATGATAAAACAGCCCCCTTCAGTGCGACCGAACCTGGCGTCTCCGCTTTAGATATTTTGCTTCCACTGGCTTTTAAATTAGCCGTAGACAAACATATGAATCTAAACACGGTGATTAAATCAATGACCGTCGCCCCAGCACAAATCTTAGGGCTAGAATCCGGAAACTTATCTGAAGATTCAATTGCCGATATTTGTATTTTTGATCCAGAAAAAGAATGGACAGTAACAGAAAAAACCTTAGTCAGTGAAGGCAAAAACACACCAACACTCGGCTGGGAAATGAAAGGTAAAGTGACACATACCATTCTCAATGGGCGGCTTGTATACAACAAATGATCGATCAATCGCACAGAAATACCATCTTCGTTGAAGATGCAAAAATTCTCCGACATGCTGCTTTTGATGGCGATCAATATATTCTAAAACTGGCCGCTCCTAAAACGGCTAAGAACGCACTTCCGGGTAGTTTCGTACACCTTCAATGTGATGACTTACTTCCCATGCGACGCCCAATGTCATTGATGCGAGTGGATGCGAATAAAGGCGAAGTTGATATTCTTTACAAAAAGCACGGCCACGGAACTGCTCTACTGGCACAACGGAAAGAAGGCGAAAGTCTCAGCTTAATGGGACCGATAGGCATTCCTTTTAAGTTAGAAAATTATAAAAGAAAACCATTATTGATCGGCGGCGGAGTTGGTTTACCACCGATGGTTTTCCTCGCTGAACATTTAAAAGACTATGCTAAAAAGTTTAAGCAAGACTTATCACCTTTTGTAATTATGGGATCAGAAGTTCCTTTCCCTTTCACTACAAAACCTTCGCAAATTATGATCGACGGAATGCCGGATGGCGTAATCGCAACCATGCCATTAATGGAAGATTGGAACATTGCTTGCCGCCTGACAAGCTTGCAAGGTTATGCAGGTTGTCACGAAGGTTATGTAACCGATCTGGCGCGTTGTTGGTTAGATGCAATGAATGCAGAACAGCGATCAGAAGTTGAGATTTTTTCATGTGGCCCAACGCCAATGTTGAAAGCCGTAAAAGCACTTGCAGCAGAATATGATCTGCCCTGTCAGGTGTCTCTAGAAGAATACATGGCTTGCGCAGTCGGTGGCTGTGCAGGTTGCGTCGTCGAAATAGAAACCGAAAATGGATCAGCGATGAAACGTGTTTGTGTCGACGGCCCAATCTTTGAAGCCAGCACGGTTGTCTTCCCCTGATCTTTCAAGAATAGTCACCAGCAATCAGGATGGCATTCATCCTGATCTGGAAGAAGTTGTAAAACGACATCTTAACTCAACATTCCAAAAACCCATTCCAGAATATGCCTACGAAGTTTTAGATCAGATCGAAAAAAAGTTAGCTCAAAATGGCGGCAAATTAATTCTGGATTCTGGCTGTGGAACCGGCGCAAGCTCGATTAATTTATCCGATCAATTTCCTGACGATCTGATAGTAGGAATCGATCAATCTATCGTTCGACTCAATAAGAAAAAAACACAAAAAGAAAACGTTCTTTTTTTTCGCGCAAGCGTGATCGATATCTGGTCGTTAATGCAAAAACAAGACTGGAAAATTGATCAACATTTTTTACTCTATCCAAATCCCTGGCCTAAAAAGAAACACCTAAAAAGACGCTGGCATGGCCATCCAGTTTTTCCTTCTTTGCTTAAGATAAGTAAAAGTTTAGAACTCAGAACCAACTGGAAGATCTACGCAGAAGAATTTGCAAAGACAATAGAAATAGCTACAACGAATAAAAACCCAGTGGAAGAAATATCAACAACGGATCTAAACTTTAAACCGATTTCACCTTTTGAAAAAAAATATCTGGCTAGTGGGCAGAAGGTGTATTCTTATCGAATGGCCTTATGGAGACAAGAATAATTGCCTGAAAGAGGTTATCGCTAATAATGAATAAACAAGCAGAACGAATGTGTAAATCAATACTACAGTATTGGACAAACTCTATAATAATACATAGGCATGGATAGTGAATTAGACAAACTGATAGAGCTGTTATCCATTGTTGTTGAAGAGCACCTGGATTGTGATATTGCGGAAGATCTTGCTGAAAAAATATCTTGGAATAAAATTCCTGAGGCCGGTGAGGTATATGGAAATTTGTTCCATTACTGGCATGATCAGGATATTCGAGAAAAAGATCTCGAATATAAGTCCATGCAGAAATTAGAGTTATCTAAACTCATACAGCATCTTAAAAACAGGGAGTTTGGAAAGGCATGCAATATTACGTTTCTGGGTACCACGTAAACTCAGCTTAGTAGGTTGGGTTAGTGTCGCGTAATCCAACATCAACAACGTCAGATTACGCTACGCTAATTCGACCTACAGAACTGGAACCATTATACAAGTGGAAGTATTAAATGTCTGATTATCGTTTTTGTGTATCTCTCCAAATTTCGCATCCAACTTTAGATTTGGAGGATCTAACTCAGGTTCTTGAACTAAAACCGTTTAAAGTTTGGAAACTAGGAGAACCAAGATTTACGCCGAAAGGGACACCTTTGGAGGGAGCATATAAATGTAATGTGTGGTCAGCCAAAATGCACGAACAGGAGAGGATATTCTCCGCAGATATCTATTTAGAAGATTACCTGGAAAAGCTAAATCAACAACTTCAACTTCACAAAAAAAAGTTTGGTGAGATAGTGAATTCGGGTGGGTACATCGAATATTTTATTGGTTGGTTTAGCGAAGGCAATATAAGTACAACTCTTAGCCCACAACTTTTAAGATCAACTGCTGAGTTATCCATTTCTATAGGGTTTGATATTTATGCTTACGAAGATTAATCATATAACAAGTCTAGTGGCCTGCTTCATTTTTGTCTCGGATGTTTTATACGTTATAGCAGAAATAATGCCAGAGATATTTGTAAAAGGTTCCAAATGGATAAAGTAACTAGTCAGAACCTTGATCACTTTCTCCATCGCCAGCGGCTTTTGCCCATTCCAGTGTTTCGTCATCTAAATAGAGCATTTCTAATAAGTCATTTGGCCAACCTCCGGAACTGAGTCGGTTTAGTATTCGCCAGGCCATCTCTTTTACGGCAGGGGTTTGGCTCCACATGCTGTCGTTGAGGCAGCGGCAGTGGTTTGGATCTATGTTGTCAGGATTTTCGATTTGATCGTTCCAAGTTTCGCAAATCAAAATACATTGTTCGGCACTTCCATCGGATTCTGGCGAGACTTCCGCTACCGTTCAGTATGACAGGTTTTATTTTCTTCCGCGTGGTCATTCTGACGACTTTAGGAGGAAGAATCTCATGAACGAAACTTTTGAACGACTGGTTATTTTATTCGTTTATCTGAGGTAAACCATTAACTAATTTTCAGGTTTCTAAGAATGACTATCAGCCAATCCGTGGCTGATATTTTTCCAGGGGCTGTTTTTGCTACTTTTTCACAACAACAAAAATGTACTCTAAACTAGTTTTACACCAGTTTTAATTCTTACGGATCAAATTCAGAAATTCAGATCGGGTGCTTTCATAATGACGGAATGTACCGTTCATTGCTGAAGTGACCATTGAAGAATTTTGTTTTTCGACACCACGCATCATCATGCAGAAATGTTTTGCCTCAACAACAACTCCCACACCGTCGGGTTGTAAAACTTCCATGATTGCCTTGGCAATTTGTCCAGTTAGTCGTTCTTGCACTTGTAAACGTCGGGCAAACATATCAGCAATTCGAGCCAGTTTGCTGACGCCTAGAACGCGGTTGTTTGGAATATAGCCGATGTGGCATTTTCCATAAAAAGGCAGCATATGGTGCTCACAAAGGCTATAAATTTCGATATCTTTAACGATGATCAAATCGCGTGATTCTACGTTGAACACAGCATCATTAACGACTTCATCAAGTGTCTGGCCGTAGCCTTGAGTAAGAAAGCTCATCGCTTTTGCCGCTCGTTCGGGTGTTTTTAGTAAACCTTCCCGATCAGGGTTTTCACCAATTTGCTGGATAATTTCTTTGTAATGTTTGTCCATTAAGTAGTCCGTCTTTTTTATGATGAGTGTAATTATACCCGATTCAGGAAGAATTCAGATTGTTTATGTTAAGGTTTAATCAGCCTGAGACTAATTAGTTCTTTAAGGCGAGGAGCAAATTATGATTATAAAAAAATTAAGCATTACCCTTTGTACAATCTTGTTGAGTTTTACTGCAGTACCCGCTGCGAAAGCAGATGTGATTGTGAAATTTGGATCGTTTGGTGGACATCACCACGGTAATTATCAAGGCTACAACTCACGTTATTACTCGAACAATCGTTCTTATCGTAACAATAGATACCGTAATAATTCATATAACAACAATCGTCGATACTCGAAAAATGATCGTTATTATCGAAATCGATACGAGAATAACCGAAATTTCCGTAATCGTTATGGAAACCGTTGCGGTGGAGATAACCGATATTATTCCGAACCAAAGCGTTATCGGAATCAATATTATTATGGAAATCGTGATCGAAATAACCGCAACTACCGCCAAGATAGAAAGCGAAGAAGTGGATATGCAGGAAATCACAAATCCCGTCGTGGTGACCGAGTACACATCAACATCAATTAAGTCTTGCTAAAAGTGAGCGCAAACGAAACAATATGGCTCACGAAATAGAACATTAATCAGGTTCTATTAACTTCAGAAAACAAGCCGGATTATCGCCCTGATATTCCGGTTTTTTTAGCGGGAAACAAACCTTGTCAGGACTTAATCCTCAGCAGCGTGAAGCAGTAAAGCATATTGATACACCTCTATTAGTCCTGGCTGGCGCGGGTAGTGGTAAAACGCGTGTTATCACAACGAAGATCCTGCATTTGATCGAAAATTGCGCATTAGAACCACGCAAAATTGCCGCCGTTACCTTTACTAATAAGGCGGCTCGTGAGATGAAAATGCGAGTAAAGAAAATGTCGGGCGATACGAATATTAAAGGTCTGCGGATCTCCACATTTCATACGTTAGGTTTACAGATCATTCAGCAAGAATATCAACGATTAGGTTATCGGAAAGGTTTTTCGATTTTCGACTATCAAGATAGTTTGAATTTGATCATCGAACTCACGCGAAAGACGCACGGTGATTTTAAAGATTTCGCAGCACCCATATTGTCCAAAATATCCGCCTGGAAAAATGCATGTACTTCACCCGAACAGGCTATTTCACAAGCATTTGACGCAGAAACAGTACTTGCTTCAGAAATCTACAAACAATATAACCGACACTTGCATACATACAACGCCGTTGATTTTGATGATTTGATCATGCTGCCCGTGCAAGTTTTGCGAGAATATCCAGAGTGCCTCGCTGGCTGGCAAGAGCGGATCCGATATTTGCTGGTCGATGAATATCAAGATACCAATGGTTCGCAATATGAGCTGGTGAAATTGATCGCAGGTGACCGCGGTAAATTAACCGTGGTTGGCGATGATGATCAATCGATTTATGCCTGGCGTGGCGCGCAACCAGAGAACCTTAAACAGTTACAAGTCGATTTTCCTGATCTAAAAGTTATCAAGCTCGAACAGAATTATCGATCCATGCGTCGTATTTTAGGTGCCGCAAATCAATTGATCTCGGGAAATCCGCATGTTTTTGAGAAAAAACTATGGAGTGATCTGGGCAATGGTGATCGCTTGCGAGTGATGCAAGCGAAAAACGAAGAAGACGAAGCTGACAAAGTCATTACTGATCTGGCGCACCATAAATTTACTCATCGAACGCGCCTACATGATTATGCAATTCTGTATCGAGGCAATCATCAGTCGCGTATTTTTGAACGTATTTTAAGAGAACGAAATATTGCTTATTATTTAAGTGGAGGTATGTCGTTTTTTGATTATTCTGAGATCAAAGACATCATGGCTTATCTCAAAGTATTGGTGAACCCGGAAGATACTAATGCACTATTACGGATCATCAATGTACCAAGACGCGCGTTGGGGCCAAGTTCAGTAGAAAAGCTGGCAAACTTTGCGAATGAAAAAGACATCAGTTTGTTTTCGGCCATGTTTGAAACCGAACATGCCAGTGAGTTAAATAGTCGTGCAAGTTCGAAATTCAGCACTTTCAGCAATTGGCTAAGCCGCATGGCTGAAAGTGCAGAAAGTGAGAAACCCAATGAAATTTTAAAACAACTACTGGCCGATATTTCTTACGATGACTGGTTAGATCAAACAAGTAAAGATCCGGTGGCGGCAGATCGACGCCGTGCAAATGTGATGGAATTAGTAGAATGGATTACGCGTTTACATACTAAAGACAAGGATGCCAAACTTGAAGATATAATTAGAAATTTAACCTTGCTAGATATTATAAATTCACAAGAGAATGATGAAAATAATGATCAAGTTTCCTTAATGACTTTACACGCTGCAAAAGGTTTGGAGTTTCCACATGTTTATCTGGTAGGAATGGAAGAAGGCTTATTACCGCATCGAAATAGTATCGAAATGGAAACTATCGAAGAAGAGCGCAGACTTGCTTATGTAGGAATCACGCGCGCGCAAAAAACAATGACATTTTCTTTAGCTTCAAAGCGACAGCGCTATGGTGAAAAAATAGATTGTGAACCGAGTCGCTTTCTGGAAGAGCTTCCTCGCGACGATTTACATTTTATTGGTGAAGATAAATTTGATCCGACGGATAAAAAAGAAGGTCGGGCAACCATTGCAGGTTTAAAAGATTTACTCGGTGGGAAAGCGGTCAATGAATAAAGTCGCGCTAGTTACTGGTGGTGCAAAACGGGTAGGTCGCGCGATTGCTTTAACACTCGCCCAAGCGGGATACGATATTGCTTTCACATGGAATAAAAGCAAACAAGAAGCGCAAGAACTTGAAAAAATAATCAGTTTGATTGGTCGAAAAGTCGTATCGGTTCAGGTGGATAAAAATGATCCTGATGCGATAGAAATTATTTTTGATCAATTTAATAAAAAATTTAATCGGCTTGATGCGTTGATCAATAATGCGAGTTGTTTTGAACCATCTACATTTGGAGAAATAAATAAACAACAATTTGATCGCGATATGACGATCAATGCGCGAGCTCCTTTATTTCTTACGCAAAAATTTTCAACCATGCTTGCTGCTCGATACAAAAAAAATGATCCTTCCAGTACTGGCCGAGTTGTAAATTTTATCGACACACATGTTCTTGGTGAAACACTTAGAGAATATACTAGTTACAATGCTTCTAAAGCTGCTTTATTAGAAATTACCAATAGTTGTGCTTTGGAGCTTGCGCCGAAAATCACGGTGAATGCTATTGCGCCCGGCGTTGTTGCGTGGGCTGATTTTTATACAGAAGAAACAAAAAAAGAATATTTGAAAAGAGTACCTTTGGCACGAGCAGGTTCAGAAGAAGATGCCGCCTCAGCAGTAAAATATCTGATTGTGGATGCACATTATTGTACGGGACAGGTAATCCAGGTTGATGGTGGAAGACACCTTACCTAGTCAGCTGGTTTTATATAACTACTATGAAAAAATATTTTCAAATATTTATTGTTTTAATTCTAACTCTAGCATTTAAAAGTTACGCGACTGAATCTGTAACCAAAACTGATCAGCTATATCAATCTGGTTTGCAAGCCATAGAGCGTGATGATTATGAAACTGCAATTTCGCTATTAGAACAAGCTGTGAAAGCGGATCCAACAAAAGCAGATCATCACCGTTGGTTAGCTCGCGCATATGGATTACAAGTGGAGCATGCACCTTGGTATAGCCAAATGGGATTGGCTAAAAAAGCACGTGCAAGTTTTGAAAAAGCAGTTGAGGTTGAGCCAGAGAATATTGATGCGCTTCTTGATCTCAGATCTTTTTACGATCAAGCACCCGCTATCGTAGGAGGTAGTAAAGAAAAAGCAGAAGTAATTTCAAAAAAATTGAAATTATCAGGTTACGATAGTGATCAAAAATAAGTCTCTTTTTTATATATTCCACATGCTCTTTCTACAGGCTTTGTTATCCAATAAAGTTATTGCAAATAATATTGATCCGGTTAAAAAAAATAATTCTAAAGAGTGTGTAATATTGCTGCACGGATTAGCAAGATCTAGCCGTTCAATGAGTAAAATTGCAGAAAAACTGTCATTAGAAAAATATATAACCATTAATCACGATTATCCTTCCACAAAGTTCGCGATTTCGGAACTGGCAGAGAAAGAAATACCAATAGCATTAAAAAAATGTGCTTTAAAAAAAGCACAGAAAATTCATTTCGTAGCGTATTCAATGGGCGGGATTTTGGTTCGATATTATTTGCAAGAAAATGAAATAAAAAATCTTGGACGAGTAGTAATGTTAGGTTCACCAAACCAGGGTTCAGAAGTTGTCGATAAATTATCAAACGTACCTGGCTTTGAAGCGATTAATGGGCCTGCTGGAAATGAATTGGGTACAGATAGCGAGAGTGTGCCTAATAAGCTTGGGCCGGCTAATTTTGAACTTGGTGTCATTGCTGGAAATAGCAGTGTTAATTTAATTCTTTCACAGCTTATTCCTGGGGAAGATGACGGTAAAGTCTCTGTTGAAAGAACAAAGTTAGAAGGTATGAAAGATTTTCTTGTTATGCCACATAGTCATCCTTTTATTATGAAGAGTGATGAGGTAATTGATCAGGTTATTTATTTTTTAAGAAATGGAAAGTTTTCTCAGAAGTGAGAATTTGAAAAATAAATCGTTTCTTCAGGATTCAATGAGTAGTTTTTTGATCGAGCTTTTTAGACGACGACTAATCGGTAATAATTCTTTAACCTTAGCTAACTTTACGCATAAGCCTTGCTCTGTCTTTTCTAAAGCAATAATGGCAGATTTTTTTACTATAGTATTACGATGAATACGAATAAATATTTGTTTAAATTCTTCTTCTAATGCTTTTAAAGAATCTTCGATCAGAATTTCATCATCAGCTGTAAAAACAGAAATATATTTTTGATCAGCTTTCAAGTATAAAATTTGTTCCACTGGAATGAGACGAATATTTCCTTGTACAAAAACACTAATATGAGTTCGTGTTTCAGGCAGATCTTGTTGTAATGATTTAATGATCGATTGCGTCATTACTTTCGCTTTGTTCAGCGCATTATAGAGTCGTTCTTTTCGTATTGGTTTTAATAAATAATCGATAGCATGCGCATCGAAAGCATCTAACGCATGATCGCCATATGCAGTTGTAAAAATAACAGCCGGTGGATGTTCCATCTCAGAAATATGTTTTGCCGCTTCGATACCATCCATGCCGGGCATGCGAATGTCCATTAAAACAACATCAGGTTGTTCTTTTTGAATCGTTTCAATTGCCTGTTGTCCATTGCCAGCCTCAGCGATAATTGTGCTGTTGCCAATCTCTTCAACCAGTGAACGTAATCGACTACGAGCTAGTGATTCGTCATCGACAATCAGTGTTTTTAGATCAGTCACAGGCTCACCTGATAAGGGAAGGAAATGGTGACAATATAGTGATCGTCGAATACTTTTGTATTTAAAGAACCTTTATTTTGAAAAAATAATTCAAGACGCTGTTGTACATTTTGTTGCGCGATTTGATTGCCTTTTTTAGTAGTTTTTTCTTTCTTTTGACTAATGGGATTTCTGATTAACAGAGAAAGCTGATCACCTGCTCGATTTGCTTGTATCAAAACAGTTCCGCCATCTGTTAAAGGTTCTACGCCATGATAGATCGCGTTTTCCAGTAAGGGTTGTAACGTGAGCGCGGGTAAGATTGCGTCATCAGGCAAAGCATCCACTTGCCAGTCGATTTGTAAACGATCATCAAGTCGCAATTTTTCGATATGCAAATATTGTTGTGATAATTTTAATTCTTTTCGCCACGTTGTGTGATTTTTAGAGTCAGTCAGACTTGCCCGAAAAAGATCCGCGAGATCTTCAACTGTTTTTTCGGCGAGTACTGGGTTTGAGCGAGTCAGGCTGGCAATTATATTCATGCTATTAAAAAGGAAATGAGGACGAATTCGAGATTGCAATGCCTGTATTCTTGATTCTGCTTCTGATTTTATTTGTCGCTGCCAATGGTATTGCACGTAAAAATAGCGTAATAATAATGTGCTGATCATGCTCGATATTGCTAGATTACTGAAAATAAATTGGCTACGGTTTATATCGTTAAAATAGGAAGACTCGATGTCTTGCTGTAACAATTCCAGCGCCAGATATGAAAAGACTGTGGTAAGGATCAAAATAGTCAGAAAAGCAGTAATTCCAGCCTGAGTCTGAGTTAGCTTTAGTAGTATTGATCGTGTTGTGCATAAGATTGCACAGCTAGTTAATCCAATCCAGAGAATGAAAAAAGAGGTTAGCCCAAGGTAACCAAGACTATTCGAGAAACTATTATTTCCTGCGAGTGTTAACAAAATCGCTAATAATTCACCTATCAACACAACAACAAAAATGGTGCGAATGTTGCAAAAATCTGGCAAAAAGAGGCCATCACCCGTTGAGGATCGTTGATCATTCATATTACTGACAGGTTTTTTCAGTACCTTATACATAGGTAGATAACATGAACAAATCATGCCAATTTTGAATCTGAATGAGTTAAACTGAAAAGACCTGAAATTTAGACTGAAAATCAGAATGGAAAATCATGACAGAATCATCAACTAACGTACTCTGGGGCGGGCGTTTTAATCAGCCGACAGATGCCTTTGTACAAGAATTTACCGCGTCCGTACAATTTGATCAGCGACTGTATTCATACGATATTCAAGGCTCGGTCGCACATGCAACGATGTTAGCCAAAGTCGAGGTACTCAGCGATGCTGAAGCGAAGACAATCATTGATGGACTTGCGAAAGTTCAATCAGAAATTGAGCAAGGCAAATTTAAGTGGTCGATTGCGCTCGAAGATGTGCATATGAACATCGAACGTCGTTTAACCGATTTGATCGGCGATGTGGGTAAAAAGCTGCATACTGGCCGATCCAGAAATGATCAGGTCGCAACCGATATTCGACTATTTTTGCGTGATGAGATTGATGAGATTAAAGCCGAACTTGAGCGTTTGATCAGTGGATTGATCACCTTGGCTGAACAAGAAGCCGATACCGTCATGCCCGGTTTTACCCACTTACAAACAGCGCAGCCAGTCACCTTTGGACATCACATGATGGCCTGGGTCGAAATGCTGTTTCGTGATCGAGATCGTCTTATAGATTGCAGAAAACGTGTGAATATTATGCCATTAGGCGCGGCGGCTCTAGCCGGAACAAGCTATCCGATTGATCGAAAACTGACGGCTGAATTATTAGATTTCGAAGGGATTGCAGAAAATTCGTTGGATGCAGTCAGTGATCGAGATTTCGCCATTGAATTTAATGCCTGTGCCGCGTTGATCATGACGCACCTGTCTCGTTTCTCGGAAGAGCTAGTGCTTTGGTGTTCACAACAATTTAGTTTTGTGTCGATTGGAGATGCTTTTTGTACTGGTTCGTCGATTATGCCGCAAAAGAAAAACCCGGATGTACCGGAACTTGTTCGTGGAAAAACCGGCCGTACGAATGGTAATTTGATCGCGTTACTGACCTTGATGAAAGGCCAACCACTGGCTTACAACAAGGATAATCAGGAAGACAAAGAACCATTGTTCGACAGTATTGATACGGTTCGAGGCAGTCTTAAAGCATTTGCCGATATGTCCGGTGCGATTTCGGTTAATGCGGAAAACATGCGTGCGGCGGCGAGCAAAGGTTTTGCTACGGCGACAGATCTGGCCGACTATTTAGTCCGAAAAGGAATCGCATTTCGTGACGCGCACGAAGTTGTCGGAAATACTGTTGCGACAGCGGAGAAACAGGGTAAGGACATTGCTGAGTTGTCATTGGAAGAATTACAGAATTTTTCTTCGGTTATTGAGTCAGATGTTTATGATGTTTTGACATTAGAAGGCGCACTTTCGGCCAGAGATCATCTGGGTGGCACCGCGCCAACACAAGTGCGCGCGGCGGTACAAAGGGCGCGTGGCCGATTAGACGTTTAATACAGTTGGAAAATAGTTTGCAAATAGTTAAGTTGTTTAGAAGGGGAATTCTAAAATGAAAAAGTTGTTATTTATTATTGGACTTATTGTCGTTCTCGCGGTTGCTGCACTGGTCGCCATACCGATGTTTGTTGATCCGAATGATCATAAAGAAACGATCGTAAATCAGGTGAAAAAACATACCGGTAGAGATTTAGCGATTTCCGGCGATTTGAAGATGTCTAAGTTCCCGGCATTGGGTGTCGATATTGGCGCAATCGAATTAGGAAATGCACCTGGGTTTGGTGATCAGCCAATGCTTAAGAGTGGTCAGGCCAGCGTCAGCGTGAAATTGATGCCTATATTAAAAGCGTTGCCAGGATTCATTACGGATAAAGAAAAAGCGACGGCAAACATTATGAATGATGTTGAGATAAGTACACTGGTTTTAAAAGATGTCTATCTCAACCTTGCGCGAGACAAATCAGGTAAATCTAATTTTGATGATTTGATGGGCGAAGCAAAAACCGAAGTTAAAGACGAAGATGCGAGTGCGGTAAATCTGGCTGCTCTGGCCATTGGCGGTGTTGATCTTGAAAATGTTAATTTAGTTTGGGACGACCAAAGTCAGAATAAAAAATACGCGCTTAGCAACCTCAATTTAAAAACAGGGACTTTGCAACTTAATAAACCGATTGATCTGGAAATGTCGTTAGATATGGATGCAGCGGCGGAAGGTATTGCAGGAACCGTGATGCTTGATGGAACGGTTGAATATGATCTCGACGGTAAAAAGTACAGTGTCAAGCCGATCGACTTCAGTGCGAATTTAAAGGGCACAGGCGTTCCCGGCGGCGCAGCTGATATCAAGCTGCAAGCTTCATCCGCACAAGCAGATTTAAATGCTGGAACCGCGAGTGTTGCCGGACTTGATCTCGATGCTTTAGGCACAAAGATTTCGGGCGATATTGATGCAACTAATATCTTCGATAAAATTCCACTGGCGAATGGCAATATCAAAATTGATGCGCAGTCGATCCCAGATCTTCTTAAAGCGTTAGGTCAGGATCCTGAAAGTATTCCACTTAAAAAATTGAATGCAGATGCTCAGTTTTCAAGCAGTAAAGATAGCATGACATTTGAAAAATTGATCGCCGATGCGACTTTAGAAGGCGGCCTTTTTACCCAGGCTGAAGACGTGAAATTGGACATTAGCGGTGATGTGAATATTACTGATCAGACTTTGAATCTGACGAAATTATCATTTGCAGGTTTGGATGCGAAAGTAGATGGCGCACTTAAAGCGAGTAATCTTCAAGCCAAAATACCTTTAATAGATGGTGATCTAAAAATCACTGCAAATGATGTTGCAAAATTATTAATCGCTGCAGGACAAGATCCAACCCAGATTCCGGTCACAAAAATCAATGCGGACGTGAAATTAAATAGCACGGCTGATTCTATGAACATAGAAACTTTAGCAGCGACAGCAACTGTTCACGGTGGGCAATTTAAAGATCCTTTAGATGTTAAGTTAAACGTCAAAGGTGATGTCAATATGGCCAATGAGTCAGCCAACCTAACGCAGCTTTCGTTTGAAGGTTTAGGTGCTAGCGTTAGCGGAAATATCAAAGCGAATAAGATCTTGTCGCCCATTCCATTGTTGGATGGCAACTTGAGTATTAAAGCTGAAGATGTTCCAGCAATACTGGCAGCATTGGGTCAGGATGCGTCGATGCCGCTCAAAAGTTTGATCGCTGATACTAAACTGACAAGTACGGCGGAGAGCATGAAAGTTGAAAATCTTAATGCGAAAGCAACGCTAGCTGGAGATCAAATTCCAAACAGTCCTGTGGATGTTACTTTGAGTACCACGGCAGATGTGAACCTGGCTCAGGAAACACTAAACGTACAAAACTTTGCGATTAGTGGCATGGGGCTGGATGTGCAAGGAGCTGTTAACGGAACACAAATTATCAAGAATCCTGACTTGAATGGGAATCTAAAAATCGCACCATTTAATTTGCGCCAATTGATGGGCCAAATGAATATTGAAGCACCCACGACAACTGATCCAAAAGTGTTATCTAATTTTGGTTTAAATACCAATTTTGCTGCGACTAAAAATTCGATCAGCCTGAAAGGGATGGCAATGAAGCTTGATGAAACCAATATTAATGGTGATTTATCAGTCGTCAATTTTAGTAATCCGGCACCAACTTTCAATATTAATATTGATTCAATCAATGCTGATCGTTATATGGCGCCAGCGGCTGAAGGTCAAAAAGCAACTGCAGCACCTGCCGCCACGCCAGAAACTGCAACTGCTGCATCGACAGATCTACCGATGGATACCTTGAGAAAATTAAATGCGAAAGGAACACTAACAATTGGTAACTTGATCATATCTAATGCGAAATTGAAAAACGTAAAACTTGGTTTAGATGCAAAGGGTGGCGTGATCAATTTAAATCCCGCTCAGGCAAATCTATATCAAGGTAGCTATAACGGCAATGTCAATCTCGATGCCACCGGTAGTCAGCCAGCGATAAAAGCGGTCAGTGCGCTTAACGGAGTACAAGTTGCTCCGATGCTAACCGATTTAACCGGTGATTCTAAAATCGATGGAACATTGATCGGTAACATCAACATTAGTGCTGTTGGTGCTGGAGCAGATGCGATTAAAAAAACACTCAACGGAACAACCGATCTGAAATTTACAGATGGCGCGCTTCTTGGTGTTAACGTCGCAAAGATTATTCGTGAGGGGAAAGCAAAATTATCCGGTGAGACATTGGCTGCAGAGGAAGGCCCAGTCAAAACAGACTTCAGTGAGCTGAGTGCCACGACAGTGATTAAAAATGGTTTGGTATCAAATCAGGATTTTCTGATGAAATCACCGTTTCTGCGAATCACGGGTGCAGGTACTGCAAACCTGGTTAATGAAGCTGTAGATTATGGTGTAACTGCAGCGGTAGTTGGTTCAGGTAAAGGTCAGGGTGGAGAGGATTTGTCTGAGCTAAGTGGAATTGATATCCCTGTGCGCGTTTCTGGGACTTTTTCAAATCTGAAATACAGTCCAGATTTTGCAGGTGTGTTACAAGCTAAAGTAGATCAGGAGCTTGATAAGCAAAAGGAAAAAGCGAAAGCAAAAGTCGAAGGAAAACTCAATAGTCTTCTGGGAATAGAAGCAAAAGACGCTGTTGATGGAGAAGCAAGTTCTGATAAAGTTGATCTTAAAGAAGCTGCATTAAATAAACTTTTAGGTAAAGATAAAGAAGCGGCTTCTTCGGCTACAGCTGCTGACTCTGCTCCAGACGCGGCAGCTCCTGCTCCAAAAGAAGAAAAGAAAAAGCCTGAAGAGGTGGTGAAAGATAAACTCAAAAATATGTTGAAATTTTAAATCTGATCAATATCCCGGCAAATGTTTGTCGGGATATTCCTTCCTGAATAATTAGTAGTGACAGAATTCTCACAAGCCATATTACACTGGTTCGATAAACACGGTCGTCACGATCTCCCCTGGCAAAAAAATCCAACTCCATATCGAGTCTGGGTGTCAGAGATTATGTTACAGCAAACTCAAGTAATAACGGTCATTCCATACTACGAACGATTCCTACATAGTTTTCCCTCGATAGATGCGTTGGCCAAAGCAGATATTGATCAAGTTTTACACCATTGGTCAGGGCTGGGTTATTACGCGCGAGGTCGCAATTTACACAAAGCTGCTCAGCTAGTTGTGAATGAACATCAAGGCCAATTTCCAACCTCGTTTGATCAAATTATTGCATTGCCAGGAATTGGTCGATCAACAGCGGGCGCGATTTTATCGTTATCTATGCATCAGCGTTTTGCGATTCTTGATGGTAATGTAAAGCGCGTATTAACCCGGTTTAACGCGATTGAAGGTTGGCCAGGGAAAAAAGAAATTGAACAAAAGCTCTGGAAAATTGCAGAAAAAAATACTCCGAAAAAAAATGTTGATTCATATGCGCAAGCAATTATGGATCTTGGGGCAACCGTTTGTACACGTAGCAAACCAAAGTGTCAGAATTGTCCTGTAGAAAAAGATTGCTTAGCAAGAAAACTGGATCGTCAAAAAGACTTTCCCACTTCCAAACCTAAAAAAAGTTTACCAACAAAAGAGAAAGTATTTTTGATCTTGAAAAATGATCAAGGTGAAATATTATTGGAAAAACGACCGCCGACAGGAATATGGGGAGGCTTATGGAGTTTGCCAGAATTTGATCATGATTCTGATCCAAAAAACATTTTCGAAAAACGTTTTGGTCTGAAGATTAACAATCCCGAAAAGCAACAACCCGTGCGACACACCTTCAGCCATTTCCATCTGGAAATAACACCGGTAATTGCCGAGATCAAAAATAATCCAACAATGATCATGGAACCTGGACAAACACTCTGGTATAAAGCTGATCAGATCAAAAATATCGGTTTAGCAGCACCCGTTGCTAAGCTGTTACAAAAGATAGAAAAGGACAAAACAAAATGACGCATATCGTAAATTGCATCAAATTAGAAAAAGAAGCCCAAGGCCTGAAAAGAGTCCCGTACCCTGGTGATTTGGGGCAAAGAATTTATGACAATGTCTCTCAAGAAGCCTGGCAATTATGGCTCGCTCACCAGACGATGTTGATCAATGAAAATCGACTGACGCCCATCGAACCTGAAGCGCGTAAATTCCTTGAAGGAGAAATGGATAAGTTTTTCTTCGGCGAAGGATCAGAAACACCAGAAGGGTATATCCCCGAAAACAATTCAGAATAGTATTTTTGCTCTGAATAATGCCGAAAGACTTGACTCAAACCGCCTCAAACGGTCTAATACCGCGCTCGTATTAAAACTTCAAAAATGGCTTGGTAGCTCAGTTGGTAGAGCAGAGGACTGAAAATCCTTGTGTCGGCAGTTCGATTCTGCCCCGAGCCACCATTTTTTAAAACACACCTTAAACTTCTGTTGTAAGTGCTTCTAAAAACCCATTTCGATCGAAACATAGTTCATCTACCGCTATCATTAATCGCACTAAACTCACTCACATAGAATTGTGACTCAGATCAGATAATATTGCGGTTTTGCAAAGTGAAATAAAATCGCCGTAGTTGACGATTGATATGTTAGATTATGTATATCCACTTTTAGAAATAAATGCGTAAGAAGTGAAACTAAACAAGGATAATTATGAAGAAGCTTATACTTGCAGTAACTATATTACTCACACTACTTATAGGATGCACAAGCGAAGATTCTAATCAGGTACAGGCCGATCTTCCCGTAGATAAAGGAAGCGTGGCAGCTGGCAAGGGTAATAGTGTCACGATGAAAGGTGGTACGCTAGCTTTGGCTGGAGCAGGGGTTGTTGAGGTTGGAAAACCGCTTCCAGAAGCAATGGTCTCTTCGCACGAATTGAAACCAATTAATCTTGCGCTTGGGAATAAGGTACGGATCATCAGTGTTGTACCTTCGCTGGATACGCCGACGTGTGAAGCACAAACTCATGAGTTGTCTGAAAAAAATAATGGGCTGGATAAGGATGTTGAACTGGTGACAGTCAGCATGGATTTGCCATTCGCACAATCTCGATTTGCTAAGGAAGCGAAAATCAGCAATGTTACTTTTTTATCGGATTATAAAAGTAAAGAGTTTGGAAATAACAACGGTTTGTTGATCGAGCCTCTTGGTTTGTTAACGCGAGCGGTGATTGTAACGGATAAGGAGAATATTGTGCGTTATCTTCAGATCGTTCCAGAAATTACTGCGCTTCCTGATATGCAATCGGCAATGAAAGCCGCACGCAAGCTTCTGTAGTTGTCAGGTAAAGTCACACTTTTCAAAACCCACAGAGATGTTTAATACCTTATATTAAAGTTAATAAAATTATTAGTTGGGCGGAAGAATATCGTACTTAGGAATTCCTTCAGGAAAAGTAGCCCATTCAGGCGCAACCGAAGTGTAGATAAGCATTTTGGGTCGTAATTTATCGCCGTCTTCAATCGTGCTGGCAGATAAAGAATATAGATCAAATCCGTCACACTTGAGACCAATTGGTGTAGCGCAGTTTCCACAAAATAAGCGATGCGTTTCTGCTCCAGAATCTCCAATGGCTGTGAAACTTGAAGGCGTGCCCTTTACGAATTTAAATTTACTAAACGGTACCCAGACACCGAACCATTTGTCAGAATTTGTGTGTAGCTGACAAGTCTTGCAATAACAAAATACCGTATTGATCGGATCATCCTGAAACTCATACTCAATCTCCCCACAATCACAACGGCCATGGTTTGTACTCATAATGATAACTCCTATTAATAGTTGGTTGAGTGAATATCATTTGCTACCAACAAAAGTAGTATATTCATACAGATAATCTAACGTCAATTGAAAGGGGGAAGTATTAGTAAGATCGATTTTAATATTTTTAATATCATGGTATTTAATATTAATATCAAAGCATTACTCAACATTCCAGGAAATATCCAATTCTGCTAGCGCATCAAGATATTCTTCACGCGTAATAAAACCAACACATGGGTAAGCGCCGGTTTTATCAATTTCATTTGATACAAGTTTTTTGGCCATCAATATCGCCGGCATACAAGGAATATAAGGACCATCGCCACTTCGGGCTATCAATTCAAAGGTAATTGTTTTGTCAGTTCTATTTTTATCTTTGCCTGATAGTTTCATATGGAATGCGCTGTTTGCAGAGCCAAACGAATCGAACAGAAATGAAGTTCGTAAAAGTAATGGTGCGGCAGTTTGAAGGTTTTTGATCAATCCTATTCTTACCAGCCATGAAAGGATCCAAAGTGTGCGATGAATAAATGAAATTTCTAATCCCGCATAAAAACGAATTGTTTTTAGATCAGGATAGCGTGTTGGAAATAATGCTAAATCGGGGACATCACAATTGCTTAAAAATCGCCAACCGAGATCTTTATATTTACGAATGCGTAGTCCTTGCCATCCATAAACTAGATTTATTTTCCCATTGATTATTGTTTTAAAAGGCTTGCCTGTGTAACCAAGAATTGCAGCGGTTGTGGCTAAGCCGCGCGCCGTTTTTTGAGCGGTGGTTATGCCATAATCAAGTTCTTCTAGAGTCTCAAATTGATCGAGATAATAATCAACAAGTGCGGATGTGAAGCAAGGAACGGAGCTTGCTCCACTGATAACTAAAACACCTTGCTGTTTAGCTTTATTGTGCAGCTGGGTGATACCACTGACAAAATCACGGCCATCGGCCAAGTCTATGTAATGAATTTTTCTCTCGATACAGGATCTGGCTACAACATAACTTTGTTTTTGAAAAGGACCAGAAGTGTGTATAACGATATCGGGATTTATGCTATCAAGGCTCTCATTTAGATCTTTATTTATATCAAGTGATGCGGAACTTATTTTATTTACAGATTTATTTTCAGTTTTTATTTTTGAAGCAAGATTTTGAGCTTTTGAAAGTGATCGTCCTGCAATAATTATCTGAATATTTTTATTTTTAGCTAATTCTGAAGAAATAAAACTACCAAAGTTTCCATAACCACCAATAATTAAAACTCGCTTAATCATGATTCTTGTTTCACTACAAATCTACCTGTATATCGATAAATTTCGCCCCATAAAGGATGCGAAATATTGACTTGCATTTCGAATGTCTTGTCATCCACAGCTACTTCTTCTGCATAACCTTTCCCTAAAATAAATTCTATAGGTATTGGTATGTGGAATTTAAAAAGCTTAAACAAATAGCCTTTATGTTTGAGCATCACCCGATTCTCTTCCCAAAGATAATTCATCTTCCAACAAAAACCGAAACGCATTACTTCAATTACTTCGTTGCCTTTTGTCTGGATCATTTTTGATCTAAAGTGGTAGGGTTTTCGATTGTTAAAATGGAACACTCGATTAAAGTGAAATGCGTTACTATTTTTATCGCTTTCGAATGAAACCGATACTGGCACGTTAGTTTCATTGAGTGGAGGAATGCCATTCATCAACCAGAACAGTGGAGCAAACCATTTGATCGGTCCTGAACAAGAAAAATCTAATATTCCATCAACAACGGTAATATCATCAGAATAAGGATAATTTGCGTAATGCTTTTTCATAACCGGAGGCAGATCATTCCAAGATTCAGCAAAAATATTTTTAAAGATGGGATCTTTTTGCACTTTATCG
This sequence comes from Gammaproteobacteria bacterium, assembly GCA_045110495.1. Taxonomy (GTDB): domain Bacteria; phylum Pseudomonadota; class Gammaproteobacteria; order CAJXQU01; family CAJXQU01; genus CAJXQU01. The sequence continues at coordinate 6,629 of JBGCGE010000021.1, read as the reverse complement.
ATCACGAAGGTTTCATAACCATTAAGAAGAAAATAATGATCAAGCTGACAAACGCAGGTAACCCAAGAATGAGCCAAATTCGAAAAAGGTTATAGTACCGATTTGGTAATTCTGATCCTTCTGTAACGCATTGTAGTAATATTTTTTTCAGCTGTATCTGTATCCAGACAACAGGTAGCCAACATAAACCAGCTGCAATATAGAGAACGAATGTAATAACCAGCCATGATTCTGTCCATTCATAACCCCCATTTATGATCAACCAAAATCCAGTTAGTGGTTGTGCGATAACCGCGGGCAACGTGAACAGATAATCGGCGAGAACGGTATTTCGAGTGGCATAAAGTTTTTCATGCAGATCATTTGTGAAGTGGGAACGGAACATGAAAAAAGCAATTCCTAAACCTGTTCCAAACAAGATAGTTGAGCTAATAATGTGTAGCGTTTTTATAAAAAAATATAGATCCATTTGATTATGTGCACTTCTACCAGGTCGTATTGAACAAGAGTGTAAGTTTATAGGACTGATCAGAAATAGGTACTCACTTTTTTTATAAGAAAGCTAAAAATTATCGACAAAAACTTTATAGAGAATGGGGTTGATTCACTAGCAGTGTAAAAGCAGTAATGAGTGAAATTTATGATAACTGAGACTACAAATTTTGCACATTTTGTATATTGCTAATAGATCTTATATGAAGTATGCTGCATCGCAACAATTCTCATCAACGCATCAATTTTAAAAAGGAATCAGTGAAACCATGGCTATTGAAACTGAAAACTACGTTACATCAGGAAAACTACAAATCAAAAAAGATCTCTTTGAACTAGTAAAAAAAGAGGTCTCACCCAAAACGGGAATAAGCAATAAAAATTTCTGGACTTCTCTCGAAAATATTCTGCAAGATTCTATGCAAGAGAATGCTGCTTTATTAAAGAAGCGGGATAGTTTACAAAAAAAGATTGATGCTTGGCATATAGAACATCGTGGCAAAAAACATAAACCTGCGGCTTATAAAAAGTTTCTGAAACAAATTGGTTATTTAGTCGATGAAGCAGAAGACTTCTCAATCAATACAGAAAATGTAGATGACGAGATTGCGGTTATTGCTGGCCCACAACTTGTTGTTCCTTTAGATAATGCTCGTTATGTTCTCAACGCAGTTAATGCGCGATGGGGCAGTCTTTATGATGCGTCATATACAACCGATACAATTACTCAAGCTAATGGCTGTAAAAAGATAAAAAAATATAATCCGATCCGTGGTGATCGTGTCATTCTGCGTGGCCGTAACTTGCTCGACAGACACTTTGCGCTCGAGAGAGATACGCATAAACATGTGACGCATTATATTGTAAAAAGTGATCAACTTTATGTTCGCTTTGGGGATGGTAGTGAAACCACCTTACTCAAACCACATCAATTTTCGGGTTACACAGGTGATCCTGAAAAACCGGAGTCAATTTTATTAAGGCATCACAATTTACATTTAGAAATTAAATTGGGTGATGGTTTTTTTATTGGCCGACATGATCACGCCAATATTTATGATATACATCTCGAATCTGCAATAACAACAATCATGGATTGTGAAGATTCAGTCGCTTCTGTAGATATGGAAGATAAATTAAATGTCTATCGAAACTGGTTAGGCTTAATGAAAGGAATGTTAGCGCGTACTGTTGTTAAAGATGATCAAACGATCAAACGTGCAATGGAACCTGACAAAGAATTCATTGGTGCGAATGGAAAAACAGTGACAAAAAAAGGACGTAGCTTAATGCTGGTTCGTAATGTCGGAAGCCACCTTTATACGGATATGGTTTTGTATAACGGCAAGCAAGTTCCTGAAACATTTGTCGATTTAATGGTGACATCGCTGAGTGCTATTCATGATCTAAAAGGATCATCAAAACGCCCAAATAGTTTGAAAGGTTCGGTCTACATCGTTAAACCAAAAATGCATGGGCCGGAAGAAGTGGCATTTGCAAATCAATTATTCACACGCGTTGAAAAAGAATTAAAACTTCCTGCTAATACGTTAAAAATGGGAATTATGGATGAAGAGCGTCGAACGTCCGTCAATTTAAAAACGTGTATTCATGCTGCAAAAGAACGCCTTGTTTTTATTAATACCGGTTTCCTAGATAGAACTGGGGATGATATTCATACCAATATGGAAGCAGGTCCAATCGTTCCAAAATCTGAATTGAAACAGGCAAAATGGTTACAAGCCTATGAAGATTCAAATGTAAAAGTGGGTCTTGATTGTGGCCTCAGTGGTAAAGCACAGATTGGAAAAGGAATGTGGGCGATGCCAGAAGAAATGAACAACATGATGAAAACGAAAATACAGCATTTAAAAGCTGGTGCAAATACATCATGGGTTCCTTCTCCGACGGCGGCAACTTTACATGCAGTACACTATCATCGTTTGAATGTTAAAAGCAGGCAACGAACGCTAATGGAAGCAGCTCAAATACCGGTTGATGATATTCTTGATATACCCGTTATAGATCCCAAACGTAAACTGACTGCTCTGGAAATCAGGCACGAACTGGAAAACAATGCACAAGGTATTCTTGGCTATGTTTCTCGTTGGGTCGGGCAAGGTGTTGGGTGTTCCAAAGTTCCGGATATAAATGATGTTGCACTGATGGAAGATTGCGCAACATTAAGAATTTCAAGTCAACATATCGCTAACTGGTTGCATCATGGCATTGTTAGTAAAGAGGAAGTTCGGGCAGCGATGAAACGCATGGCCGTCATTGTTGATCGACAAAATCGAGACGACAAAAACTATAAACCAATGTCAGAAGATTATAGTGCCAGCGTTCCATTTTTAGCAGCAATTGATCTCGTTTTGAAAGGGCGAAAACAAGCGAATGGTTATACTGAATTTATATTGTATAAACGTCGCCAGGAACAAAAAATACTCAACTAAAGCCTAAGGGAGTAACTATCCTACGGTTACTCCCTTTTCTAAATTAGTATCAAATTATTATGGTGATAAATTGAAAAGGGTTGAGTTCTTTATTTTCAGATCAGGTACGGAAGTAAAGTTTAATTAAAGCCTGATTGTTTTATTTTGAAATTTAATAAGTTTTTGAAAAACTAATGTTAAGTGAATTTTGATTCATTCTTACTGATGCACGACTACCAAAGAAGGCGGTTGAATTATCTTTCTGACTGGCATCAAATGCATGCATGTATGCAAGATTAATTGTTGTGTCCGTGTTGATTTTATAGCTTACCCCCAAAGTAACATGATCAGTAACGATTCCAGGTGAAAGTATATTAATTAAGACTTCCTTGTTATTGATCGGACTTTGATTGTGATTATAGACAGCTCGTAAAACCCAATGATTGTCCAGCGCATAACTCATGCCCAATTTGTAGACATTAATCGTTTCCCATCCGAAACCAATACCTTGCGCTGCACCTAACTGTCGGTTTTGATCAATAACACCAGCCAGCTCGACTTCAGTAGGACCTGAAATGTTAATGGCTTTAATCTTGCTGTAAAAAATTCGTTGGGCATCCATCGCGATAGTAAGCTTATTTGTTGGTTTAAACGCAAAACCGATCACCAAACTGGCAGGAATATCAAAGTCACCCTGTTCGGCAAAAAGTCCACTGTAGCTATCAAACTCGCTCATGTAGACTTTACTACTGTAACTAATTCCCCATGAGAACTGAGGATGTGGTTGTGAAAACCAGCCAATTTTTATTCCCAAACCATAAGACATATCATGATTACGATTGGTCAAGTTTGTCGGATCAGATGAGAGACCTGCAAATATAACTAACCCTTCTGATTGAAAACGCTGTGCTGCCATTAACAGAGAGACACCAAAACTGTTATTGCCATTAACTTTATATGCAATAGAGGGAGCAAATATTAGTTGTGCCAGATCGACCCCGAGGGAACCTGCAGTGTCAGGATAGCCTGTGCCCGTGTTGACAGGAGCAGCTGCTGTGGCTGCAAATGCCTGATCAATAATATTACGGCTGTAATCCGTATTCATACCACCATTACCATAAGCAGCTATGCCCATCGTCCAGTTCTGATTTAAGGAGCGAATATAACTAGCTTCAGGAATAAAAAAATGACGACTACTGCTTTTACTTTCCAGACTGCGATCACAAGCAAAAACACCGCTGCAGTCCAGGCGTGCATCTCGATCTGGATTAAACCAGCGCAATCCAATTTGCCAGCCTTGTGGTGAATGTGTCATTGCAGTTGGATTTGTCGCTAACACCATACCGCTACCAGGTAGTGCTACAGCAGTGCCGCCCATAGCGATTGATTCCGCTCCATAACCTATCTGAAAATAACCATTCGTTGCCTGTGCTGTTGAGGATATAAGTATAAGGATAGTGCAGCTAAGTCGAATGAAATACGAAACTTTAGAAACCTTTGATAAGCGCATAATTAACAGTTGCAACATTCTGGGATTGTTATCCACTTAAGCAATATGCCTACCAACTTGCTTGATCAAGTATAGAAACACTATCTTATTTAAAATAGTTATAAATTTTAAATGGTTAGTGACGCTAACAGTATTGACGATCATTTAAGCATTAACTATCCCTGATTCAACCTATTGCTTATTCAGTCTTAACTTAAGATCGTTATATGTGATTGGATTACGACTAATAACGATGGCTAATAATCAAGGTCTTTAGTAAATATGGAAATATATGCACAGCTAATTACCTTCGCAGGCGTGATCATAATGTGTTGCTCGCTGCTTCCAGCGGTCAAAATTTGTCAGCGTAGTGAATACAAAGGTTGGAAACTTCTCTTAGGGCTTATTATTCTATTTATAGCCGGATATTTATCTTACATGCAGATGTTATCTGCACGGGAAGCTAAGACATTAGAGATGGTTGTAGCAGCGATCCTCCTTGGTGGTAGTTGTTTTGTATTAGTGATGACCGTAGCCAGTTTTAATAGTTTAATGGCAGCACAAGAGCAAACAAGGTTGGAACACCATAGTGCTCGACATGATAGCCTGACAGGGCTGCCAAACCGTACCCGCTTCCAGGAATTATTCTATGCTGAGATTCTGGTGGCAGAGAAAGAACAATCACAACTCGCTTTACTCATGATTGATCTAGATCGTTTCAAAGAAATTAATGACACTTTGGGTCATGCGATAGGAGATGAAGTCCTACGTAGAATGGCCGAACGATTTAAGAGCAATCACATTACCAAAAACATTTGCAGGCTGGGTGGTGATGAATTTGTAGTGAGTATACAAAACTGTAGCGCTGAAGAAGCAGAAAAGTATGCTCATGAATTGAGCGATTTAGTAAATGATCCTTTCAACATAGATGATAATTTATTACTAATCGGCATGAGTGTCGGCATAGCAATGTATCCAAAAGATGGCCATGATGAGCATGCTTTGCTTAAGTGCGCAGATATTGCCATGTATGAAGCAAAAAAAAAAAATGTCGGTCATATATTGTATGACGAGATACATAACCGCTTCTCATTGTCTCGGTTGACGATGATTAGCCGCTTAAAAGAGTCATTGGCTAACGAAGAACTTCAAGTTGTATACCAACCCATATATGAGGCCAGGAGCAACCAAGTAAAAAGTGTTGAGACTTTGCTACGCTGGCCGCAAAAAGATGGTTCGTTTATTTCTCCAGTCGACTTTATCGAAGTAGCTGAACAACACAATTTTATTACTCAAATTACCCGCTGGGTAATCAAACAAGCTTTGACGCAGATGAAAGTGTGGCAGGAGTACTACCCTGAACTTTCCATTAACATCAACCTTTCCGCTCTCGATATGCAAGATAATACGTTGCAAGGTTACATTATGAATACCTTGCGCGAATTGGAAATACCCGCGAACAAGCTAATATGCGAAATTACAGAAAGTGCGATGATGAAAGATATCAACCACGCCAGAGAATTTATCAGCAATATGAATAAAGAGGGTGTGCGTTTTTCTATAGATGACTACGGAACGGGTTATTCATCTTTTTCACTACTCCGTGAATTATCCAGTCAAGAACTTAAAATTGATCGCTCATTTGTAATAGGCATGGAAAACAATCCAGACGACTACAGTATCGTTAAATCAACAATTGAGTTAGCTCACAATATTGATCGTATCGTCATAGCAGAAGGGATCGAGAATCAAAACACATGTCAAATGTTGATTGATCTCGGTTGTGATGCACTGCAGGGGTATTACTTATGTCGACCAAATAATGCCGATGAGATTTTCGCAATTTTCAAACAGACCGATACAGTTACGAATTGTGAGTCTGAATTATATGAAAATACTTGAAACCGCTTCTTGCAGGCTACCTTTACTAATCATTTAATGAAGGTAGAGCTATTGCGAGCACCATTAAATGGAGTCTGACCCCATTTATTCAATCGAATACGATCGGCTACTTGCAAGTGTCGGTAACATTTTCCCATAACAACTCTCCTTAATTAAAGTTACTAGATTAGCTAGTAATTGCTTAATAGAAAGTTGCACTTTAAATGTGGATCTACCGCCCTTAATGGCGCGCTTGGAAATTGAAACCGCCCCTATCTAACTAACTAAAGGGGTCAGCAACTGTCTTGAGCAAGCTGCTGATTCCAAGGTTTATC
>JBGCGE010000020.1:0-69185 GCA_045110495.1 Gammaproteobacteria bacterium | reverse complement strand
CGCCAGCTTCGGCTTCGACAGTCTCAACCATTTTTTCGCAATCGGTATAAGAAGCAACATCAGCCGCAACCAGATCGATATTTACTCCCTTCTTTTTTTTTTTTTTTTGCCAGGCCTTTGCCTGATCTGCTTCTGAGGGATAATAGTTTGCAAAAACTCTAACGTTTTGTTGTGCCAGTTCATAGCAAATTGCTGTTCCAATACCACCAACACAACCTGTAATCAGGGCGATTTTTTGTTCAGTCATTTAACATAACTCCTTGTAGTTATTACTAATAATAAATTGTGCGGCGCACAAATGCTGCGTTGCACAATAACAGTTTAAGGAATTATGTCAAGTGTTTTTTGGTGTTATTCGTCCTTTTTTGTATTTTCTTTGTCTGAAGGAATTGGGCTAAACCCAGCCATTTTAAGAAAGTTATCTTGGACGCTGGTCCACATTTCCATATTGTCTTTTGCCATGTCTTCAAAAACTTTCATTGAGTCTGTCTTAAATTGATCCTGTAATTGAGTTTGTCCCTCTGAGAAAGCTTTAAGGCTTTGTTGAAAATATTCATTAAACAGACTGGGCATTGTATTCCCGTAGTAACCTACTATTTCAGACAATGAATCGACAGAAAACATCGCTTGATCAGAGCCTTCTTGTTCTAGAATAATCTGGAGCAAGATGCCACGCGTTATATCTTCTTTAGATTCAGTATCGATGACTTTAAATTGTTCTCCCGCTTTTGCGTACTCGGCGACACTAGCCAATGTAATATATTTGCTGTCTTCAGTATCGTATAACCGACGGTTTGGATACTTTTTAATTATTCTCAAGGTGTCTCCTATAAAGCTAAGATAAACAAGGTTATAGTTGTCATGTGCTACATACAATTCGTGTTGAATAGTGAAAATCAGAACATGTGCTGACCACCATTGATATCTAAAGTTGATCCGGTAATGAAGCCGGCCTCATCTTCAACTAGAAACATGACTGCACGTGAAATATCTTCCGGCTGCCCAAGTCTACCAACAGGAATTGTATTAATAATCTTCTCCAACACTTTTTCTGGCACAGCACGAACCATGTCTGTTTCTACGTATCCAGGTGCTATTGCATTGACAGTGATGTTTACTGCGGCGCCTTCTCTTGCTAGTGCTTTTGTGAAACCATGAATGCCTGATTTGGCTGCTGCGTAATTGACTTGGCCATATTGACCGGCACGTCCATTAACAGAACCAATATTAACAATACGTCCAAATTTTCGGTCACGCATTCCTTCGATTACTGCACGGCACATGTTAAAGCATGAACTCAAGTTTGTATTAATAACATCGTCCCATTTGGAGAGATCCATTTTGTGCATTGTAGAATCTCGAGTGATTCCTGCATTGTTTATCAGAACATCAACTGTGCCAAGATCATTCTCTATTTTTTCAACTGCAGCTACGCAAGCATCAAAATCACCAACATCAAACTTATAGCTCGCTATTCCAGTTCGATCAGAAAACTCTTTTGCTGCCTCATCATTACCTGCATAAGTCGCTGCGACTTTATAGCCTCTAGCTTTAAGTTCTGTCGAGATACCTTCTCCTATACCACGAGTTCCACCTGTAACTACCGCACATCTAGACATAATTGATCCCCTTAATAATACGAAATAAAGTTTATTATTTTTTGGTGCAAGATCTTTATATCAGGTTTATATTAGGAGTGCAGCAAGTATTTCTACCGATACTAAGATTTACACGATCTGAGAAAAGAGGAGTTAAGATAAGATTTAGTGGCAAAGCCGGTATTGATCAAAACCTCTACCTAAATTTAGATAGAGGTTTTTTATGTAGTTAGTCAGTTTATTGACTTACATATGTGCCAGGCGCATCTTCAATAATATCTAATTCTCCTACTCCCGGAGTCCTGGCAGATATTTTCTTACCCGCTTTAGCTTTGACCCATTTGCTCCATTCTGGCCACCAAGAACCGGCATGTACCTCGGCTTTTTCAAACCATTTGTCTGGATCTACAGGTGGTTTGCTACTAACGCGGTAATCATACTTGTTTGCAGCAGGAGGATTAATTATACCAGCGATGTGCCCCGATCCGCCGAGTATAAATCTTTTTGATCCGCCGAAAAGAGTGGTTCCAGCATAGGTTGATTTCCAGGGAGCGATATGATCTTCAACAGTAGATACAAAGCATACAGGGATTGTAACTTTACTTAAGTCAATAGAGACGCCATTGATTTCAAGTGCTCCAGGTTGCTTGAGTAAATTATTCAAATACATATTACGTAAATACCAGCTGTGCATTTTTGCAGGCATTCTGGTTGAATCAGAATTCCAGTAAAGTAGGTCAAATGGTCTAACATCATTGCCCATGAGATAATTATTAATATAGAAAGACCAAATTAAATCATTTGCACGTAGCATGTTAAAAGTGCCAGACATTTCCGCACCGTCAAGATATCCACGCTCGTCCATTTTAGTTTCCAGTGAAGATATTTCTTCTTCACCAAGGAACACTCCCAGATCACCAGGCTCTTCAAAATCAAGCATTGTGGTTAAAAAGGTTGCGCTAGAAATTCTTTCGTCTTTTTTCTCTTGCATATACGCTAATGTAGTCGCGAGTAAAGTACCACCTATGCAATAACCAATCGCATTAACTTGTGTTTCACCAGTTGCATTATTGATCGCGTCAAGCGCAGCAAGTACACCATCTTCGACATAATTTGAAAACTCAGTATCTCGATAGGATTCATCTGGATTAATCCAGGAGATAACAAACACAGTGTGGCCCTGATCAACTAGCCATTTGAGATATGAATTATTCGCTTGTAAATCAAGAATGTAGTATTTATTGATCCAAGGTGGAACAATCAATAATGGTTTTTTATGGACAGTTTCTGTACTTGGAGTGTATTGAATCAGTTGATGTATATCATTTTGGAAAATAACTTTTCCTGGCGTTGTTGCGATATTTTCACCAAGTGTGAAAGCATCTTTATCCGCCATTTTAATTTTCAACTCGCCTTCGCCAGCTTCAATATCTGCCAACATATTTTTTGTGCCGCGAACAAGGCTCGCACCTTTAGTCTCGAGCATTCGCTCTAATACGGCAGGGTTTGTAGCTGCAAAATTGGTTGGTGATAGTGCATCGAGATAACGCTCAGTGAAAAACTCTAATTTTTTTGCTGAGTTTTTATCCATTCCCTCAGTTTCACTGACAACGTTTCTCATCCATTTGGACGTCAACAAATAAGAATCACGTAAGTGTTTGAACACCGGGTGGTTTTCCCATGCTTCATGGCGAAAACGTTTGTCATCAGGAGAGGGTTCAATTGCCACATCTGCTTCTTCTTTCTTGGTCTCAGTTTGTTCTTCTCCTGACATAATATTTTCCATCTGAGAAGACATCTGTTGATACAGCTTCATGGAGTCAGCAAAAAAACTCATATTTGCTTCCATCAATTTTGAGGGATCCTGTGCCAGATTTTTTGTAAAATCAGCGAAAAGACTTTCTAAATTGAGCGGATCAATATCGTTGTTTTTGAGTTTTTCGGAATAATCTCCAAGCATTACTTCGCACTGCTTGAAGTTATCCGAAAGTGCTTGCGCTGCCTTACCAAAACCGAGGGCGGCAATTGCTTCATTTGTTTTATCTGTAGGCATGACGGTATTCAATTCTCTTATTATGAAAAATTACTTAAGACAAGTTAACTGAGTATCTAAAGAATTAATTATTTACTTACTGATTCTCGAATCTCATCCAAACCTTCTTTAACTCTTACCGAGATAGTTTCAGTCATTTCTTCTTGTGTTTTGCTGATTAGCTCACTAATTTCTGTAGAAGATTTAAGGGCTTTATCAAAAGCTGTCTGCATCAATTCAGTTTGTTTTTCAGTCATTTTAGTTTTGTCATTTGCATTTTCAGCGAATGATTGACTAGCATCAGTCGCATCCTTCATCGCTTCCTGAAATAATTCAGCTTGCATGGTAAGAATAGCCTGAGTACATTCAATTGCTTTATTATTTGACGCAACAATTGTTTCAACATTTTTACGTTGAGCATCAGTCATTGATGAAAAATCAAAGCTTGGTGTTTGTGGCGTTGAAAATTGACTGAAAGCATTCTGGAATTGGCGCATCATGTCTTGAGGTTCGTATTTTGGAAAAAACTGACTAAAATCAAAAGGGTTGTTCATAAGTGTGACTCCTAAAAAAATTCGATAATTATTGTCTAACGTTGCAATCCAAAATATTATTTTGAGTGCAGACCTTAGAACTGTGTGTTTGTAAACTGCCTTATCTTTACATTTTCTACTTAATCTTTCTTTATCAAAAGTAGACTTGTTTATAATCCCGTTATCTGAAATTTAGATAACGGGATTATTGGATCTTGATCTAAACTATTTATCACGCAGCCTTAGGCATTTTGATATTTTTTTCGATCAATTTTGTTGAGTGCTCAACAAAAGTTTTACCAAGTTCACCTTGAGCAGTTGCATCTGCAACAATCATTTCTGCAACACTTTTAGCAACTGTTTGTTGCTTTTCTGCGTATGCTTTAATGTCTTCTGCTGATTTAACATTGAAAATAGAATTCATATTTTCGAAACCAGTTTTCACAAGTTTTTCGAAAGTAGACATTTGTAGATCAAAAGATTTTTCTACAACTTCGCTAACTAAAGCGTTGTATTCAGTAAATGGAGCAATTGTTTGTTCGATTTGTTTAACTTGTTCAGTTTTAGCCATGATGTTCACCTTTAATTTAATGAGGAAAAATAAAAAATTAGTAACAATTCATTGATTGTTGCGTTGCAGCATAGCAAACAAATTGTTGCGGCGCAACATTATTTTTACATATTTTTTAAAATAACATCAAATTATGCCTTTTCAGCTTTGAAATACATGCATTTTGCTTTGGGTTTTACTGTAATCGGGCTTGCAGAATTAAATTAATGGTGATTTAAGAAGAGGTTTTATAATTAGAGTAATTATCTTTCTAAAAGGTCATCCAGTAATTGTTCTAAATTTCGTTGTTGGATTTTTGATCGAAGTCGACTGGCTCGGAAAATTGATTCTAAATCTGCGAGGGCCGTATGGAAATCGTCATTAACGACGATAAATTCGTAGTCTTTATAGTGAGACATCTCAGCGATAGCGTCACGCATACGTCTTTCGATAATCTTGCTGTCTTCTTCACGGTGATTCAGGCGATGCTCTAACTCATGATAAGAAGGGGGAAGTATGAAAATACTACGACAGTCAGGTTTTTGCTTTCTGATCTGACGGGCTCCTTGCCAGTCAATTTCTAAAATAACATCGGTTCCAGATGCTAACTGAGAATCAACAGTACTATTTGAAGTTCCGTAGTAATTATCAAAAACTTGTGCATGTTCAAGAAAATCACCAGCTTCAACCATTTGATCAAATTTTAATTTATTGACAAAGTGGTAGTCGACACCGCTGTTTTCACCGGAGCGTTTTTCTCTTGTGGTGTGTGAAATTGAAACGGAAATATCTGGCGCTTTACTCACCAAGGCACTTACAAGGCTGGTTTTACCAGCACCCGAAGGGGCTGAAATGATGAAAAGTTGACCAATCATTCTATATTTTGGATCTGTTCACGCATTTGTTCGATCAAAACTTTCAGTTCTATAGATGCCTCTGTGCTTTGCATATGTGCAGATTTTGAACCCAATGTATTTGCTTCACGATTCATTTCTTGCATAAGAAAATCAAGTCGCCTCCCAATCGGACCTTTTTGACTAATGACTCTCAATACTTCACTAATATGCGCATCAAGGCGATCTAGCTCTTCATCGACGTCCAATTTTTGTGCTAGCAGAGCAACTTCTTGTTCCAGGCGAGTTTCATCCATTCGCTCAACGATTTCTTCTACCCGTTCGATTAGTTTTTTATTCAAAGATTGTACTATCGCAGGCATTTGCTGACGGATATTCGTGACTTGTGCTTGAGCTGAGTTACAACGGGTTTCTATCAGATCAATGAGGGCTTTTCCTTCTCGCTGGCGTGTTTCGATCAGAATTTCTAACGTTTGATCTATCAAGGAAGTAATGGCTTTGCCCATTGATTCCAGATCAAGTTCCGGACTATTGAGCACGCCTGGCCAGTTGAGAACATCTATTGGATTTAATGCAGTGGATTCATAAACGATATTTTTTATTTCTTTAGTTGCATCTGCTAATTCTTTTACTAACGGCAGGTTAACTTTCAGCGAGGTTTGTTTTGATTCAGTTTTATACCTGAGTGTGCAATCGACTTTTCCACGTTTTAGCTTGTTAGATATTTTCTCGCGGAGTTGATGTTCTAAACCACGGAGTTCTTCGGGTAAACGTAAATTAATATCCAGATAGCGATTGTTGACTGAACGGATTTCCCAAACGGCATTTCCCCACTCTCCGGAGGAGCTGTGTCGTGCAAAAGCGGTCATGCTATGTGCCATTAGCTTTTCCTCTGAATGATGACTTGAGCATCACCTTTTTGTTCTTTAATATGACCAATTTTATATGCATTTTCTCCGAGATCAGAAAGTCGCTTAATAATGGCTTCACTTTGATTATCGTCAACAATTAAAACCATACCTACACCGCAATTGAACGTTCGATACATTTCTGTTTGATCAATATTACCTTTTTCTTGCAGCCAGTTAAAAATCTCAGGCGTTTTCCAACTTTCAGGATCAATTATCGCCGCGCAATTTTCAGGCATAACGCGTGGAATATTTTCCAACAAACCGCCACCGGTAATATGTGCAAGTGCATGAATAGAAAATGCTTCGATCACATCAAGCAAAGGTTTGACGTAAAGTCGGGTGGGTTCGAGAAGTACTTCACCAACAGGGCAACCATTAAAGTCATCATTTAAGTTGGTGTTAGAAACTTCCAAAACTTTTCTAACTAACGAATAGCCATTTGAATGTGGGCCACTTGAAGCAATTCCGATAAGTGCGTTACCGGCTTTAACCTGGCTGCCGTCGATAATCTGATCTTCTTCAACCACGCCAACGCAAAACCCAGCCAGATCATAATCTCCAGCAGAATACATGTCCGGCATTTCTGCCGTCTCACCACCAATCAGCGCACAGCCCGATTGTTCGCAGCCAGTTGCAATACCGCGGATGACGTCGGTCGCAATATCAACGCTTAGTTTAGAAGTCGCGTAATAATCAAGGAAGAATAAAGGCTCTGCTCCCTGGACGATCAGATCATTAACACACATGGCGACGAGATCAATTCCGATGGTGTCGTGTTTTTGCATTTCGATGGCAAGACGCAGTTTTGTTCCAACGCCGTCGGTTCCAGAAACCAGCACCGGATTTTTGTAGCCAGTGTCAGCTAATTTGAACAATGCACCAAATCCACCAACATTACCCATTACGCCTTTGCGATGCGTTCTTTTTACTAAAGGTTTTATTTGATCAACAAGTTGGTTACCGCTGTCGATATCGACACCAGCATCTTTATATGTGAGAGGTGGAATTTGTGTCATTATTTTTCGCAGTGCACTAAACAGACAATTCTATAAACTATAATGACTTAGAACAAGGGTTGACTTGAACATGCGTACGGAATGCGTCTGTTTTGATGAAAATGATTTACAATTTATATTAATTTGATCTGTTTATATTTTTTGATCACTTTTATAGAGGAAGAAATTTGTTAAGCAAACTCAATGATTCACAAAAATGGTTTATGTTGGCTGTGTTGGTTTTTAGTGGTTGGCTGGTCTATTTACTCGCACCGGTTTTGACACCATTTTTGATCAGTGCCTTACTCGCCTATTTAGGCGATCCTTTAGTTGATCGACTCGAAGCGCGTAAATTTTCGCGTACGCTGGGTGTGGTCGTCGTCTTTTTTGTCATGTTGTTGATTTCAGTGATATTGCTGCTGGTCATGATTCCATTACTAGAAAAGCAAATTGCAGTGCTGATCATCAAAATACCCGAAGCGCTTGATTACTTTCAAAATAACCTGCTGCCAAGAATTGCAGAATTTGCCGGTTTTGAAACACCAACATTAGATACTAGTGCTTTTAAACGCGCCGTTATAGGAAACTGGGAAAGTCTAGGTGGCGCAATGGGCGGCGTGTTTGGAAAGCTAACCGATTCAGGACTGAGAGTTGTTAACTGGCTTGCATTCCTGGTTTTGATTCCGGTTGTGACTTTTTATCTACTACGTGATTGGGATTTATTAATAGAAAGAATCCATGATCTTCTACCACGTCGTCTTGAAAATACCGTGACACGTTTAGCTAAAGAATGTGATGAAGTTTTGGCTGAATTCTTTCGCGGTCAATTATCCGTGATGATGGTTTTGACGCTTATTTATACTGTCGGATTAATGTTTGTCGGACTTGATGTCGCACTTTTGATCGGCATGATTTCTGGCGTAGTAAGCTTTGTGCCTTATCTGGGCTTTATCGTCGGAATTGTCGCAGCCAGTGTTGCCGCGTTGATGCAATTCAATGATGCTATTCATCTCGTTTATGTGGGCATTGTATTTGGAATAGCACAAGCTTTAGAGGGTATGGTTTTATCGCCCTTACTAGTTGGTGATCGAATTGGTCTGCATCCTGTCGCGGTTATTTTTGCAGTTATGGCAGGCGGACAACTGTTTGGGTTTGTCGGTGTTTTACTCGCGCTTCCCGTGGCAGCGGTCATCGTTGTTATCTTGCGTCACTGGCATGAACTATATAAAGAGAGCGACTTTTACACACCGTAAAGGGCCTTAAGGTATTAATGAATAATAGTGGCAACCAACTTCCTCTGACATTTGGACAGACAGAAACTTTCTTTTTCGATCAATTCTTAAACGGAGCTAATACAGAAGCCGTGCAGAAGATCCGATCAATTGTCGAAGATGAATCACTGAAGGAATCGATATTTATCTGGGGCGCTAAAGGTGTCGGTAAAAGTCACTTGCTGCAAGCCTTATGCAAAGCACTTGCGGAAACGGATCAACAATCCGTTTATTTACCCTTATCGCAAAAACAGAAATTCACCCCTTTATTTTTAGAAGGTTTAGAAGAACTACCCATAATCTGCCTGGATGATGTTGATCAAATTATGGGAGATCTAGAATGGGAAAAAGCGATTTTTCATTTATATAATCGAGTAAAAGAACTTGATCATATATTAGTGATGTCGGCTAACTCAGCACCTA
Source organism: Gammaproteobacteria bacterium (assembly GCA_045110495.1). Lineage (GTDB taxonomy): Bacteria > Pseudomonadota > Gammaproteobacteria > CAJXQU01 > CAJXQU01 > CAJXQU01. The sequence continues at coordinate 60,018 of JBGCGE010000020.1, read as the reverse complement.
AAACGATCGAATTTGAATTAGCCGATCTTGCATCACGAATGAACTGGGGTTTGATCTACCAGTTACAAGATTTAGATGATGCTGAAAAGTTGATCGTTCTACAAAAAAGAGCGGATCAAAAAAGTTTTGCATTGCCCGATGACGTCGGGGAATTTTTGATCAAAAGATTACCCAGAGACATGCATGCTTTATGCGATTTTTTGGATAAGCTTGATCACGCGAGTCTTGCGGCAAAACGAAAACTGACTGTGCCGTTTGTTAAAGAATTACTCAATAAAGGGGGCTGACTCTTTATTGCGCTTGGAACGGAGTAAAAGGCGGAGACAAAGAGAGGTTGTAAACATATGAGTTATAGTAAAAAGTCTGTGACGTTTTGTTTTCGCGGATTTGAAGTTTCACCGGATGAAGTCGAATCTTTATTAGGGATTAGAGTTAGAAAAGGAAAACGAGGCGAACCAATAAAACAGAATGTTACGACTAAATTAAAACGCTCGTATGTCGCATTCGACAAAGAGTTATCAGATAATTGTCGGCTAGATAATATAATTCCATCACTCCTTGAAACACTCGGTGGAATTGATCATCTTTGTTATGTTCGAGATTTAATTTCACCAGAGTTTATCGATATAGATATAGTGTTAAGGATAAAGAATTCAGATGAACAAGAGGGAGGATTTTTTCCTTATGAAACGTTAAATGAGATTGCACTTTTGAGAGCTAGCTTCTCATTTCAATTTCTCTAATATGTAGTAAAGAGGTCTGACCACTTCATTAAAAATCATCTTATACCATAGCCATTGAATCATGAACTGCGTCTTCTAACTCTTCAAAATCAGGTTCACTATATCCAAGATAATCGAGTAGTGAGTGTTTGATGATCTCCCATTCATGATTAATTTCTAGTTCCCCCAAAACTTTTTGAGATCCAACAAGGTATTCTGAGATTTTTAAGATCACCATCATCATATTTGTGTCATTTTGATCCTTAAGGCCTGTTGTAAGATGTTCGAGATTGTGATGGTCTCTTATGACCGCTCGCAGGTTATCAGGCAACTTCCAACCTTTCGCCAGAAAATAACCGACGACGGCATGATTTGTATCATAATTTTGGTTCTCAATATCGGTTATTCGTTGTTCCGATTGTTGATATGCGGTTTGAAGCGTCGTCATGTAATCAGGAAATTGTTTCACCATTAAAGGTATCCCTGCATTGTGAAACAATCCCAGAGTATAAACATCATCAAATACAAAAAAATCCAGATGATTTGCAACAACAATGCAAGTACCAGCTATCTCGCTCGATAACTCCCAAAAATCATCTAGATTTGTTGAGTAGTCATCAGCTTTCAATACTGTTAGTAGTAGATGTGCATTAACGATGTTCATGACACTATCCAGGCCCAATAAAGCAACCGCCTGCTGGATAGAAATAATATTGCTTCTCATTCCATAAAATGGCGAATTTATGGTCTTTAGAATACTTGCACTTAAACCCATATCGGCTGTAATGACTTTGGCTATTTGATCAAGATCAGGTGTGACTCGCCTGATATTCTGCATAATTTCAGGCGGAGATGGGAGAAATGAACCCGAAAGGAAGTTCGGTAGGTTAACCTCTGGATTAGAACATTTAGCTGAGCACATTACCTTTCCTGTATTTGAAACGTCACCCCTCAGTTAGCGACAAACACAGAGTCTTCTTTAAAAAAATTGTGATTTATGACGTGGTTCAATAGATTCGCACAACTCAGTTAAGGGTGATCAACCAACACGGGGAAGTAAAGATGTTAACACGCAAGAATAAACACTTTGGGTTAGGCTTGTTCAGCAATCGCCTTTAATTCCCGAGATCGATAGCGCGCATAAAATCCCGCACCCAGATAAAGCAACACACTTAGAAAAATTTCGGTGGAAGCCAATAATTTATTTTCCGGCTGGCTCCAAACTTCAACAATTCCGTGGATCAAATAAAGTAGCGAAACAATACAAACCCATGCATGCGTGTAGGGCTTCTTTTTTAAGATCCCAGAAATTCCAAAAATCAGCGGTAAGCCGCCAAATAATAAAATCACGCTTGTTGCAGAGACGCCGAATTTTTCTGGGTTGAGCTGGGTTGGGTTCAGTGCCCAGTAAACGATCAAAATTAATAATCCGAAATATCCGATTAATGTTGAGACACGAGCTATTTTGATCTTGGTCACGGGTTTTTCCTTGTATTAGGTTTCAAGTGTTTTCGCTAAATTTGCAACGCGTTTTCCTAGAGCAATGCAGAGCCTTTTTTCTTCGTCGTTGAGATCGTTTTTATTATCGCTGCCGGCAACGTGACTGGCGCCGTAGGGTGTTCCTCCGGTGCGGGTGGTGATTAGATCTGTTTCTGTATAAGGCAAGCCAACCATCAACATGCCGTGATGTAATAAAGGTAGCATCATTGATAATAATGTCGATTCTTGTCCACCATGTAGGCTGGCGGAAGAATCAAAAACCGCGGCCGGTTTGTTTGCCAACGTACCTGACAACCAAAGTTCACTCGTGGTGTCGAGGAAATATTTTAAAGGTGCGGCCATATTCCCAAAACGTACCGGGCTTCCAAGTACGAGTCCATGACATTGTTTTAGGTCGTCGAGAGTGGCATAGACTGCACCCGATTCCGGAATCGAATCTTCGACCGCTTCGCACACGGTTGAAACAGGCGGCACGGTTCGTAGAACCGCTTCGCAATCTGAAACCTGTTCGACACCTCTTGCGACGTGACGCGCCATTTTTGCCACATTTCCGTGACGGCTATAGTAGAGCACTAATATTTTGATCAAAATGCTTGCCTGAATAACTATAAAAAAATTGTTTATAAAATTTCTAATACAGATTCTGGTGGTCGACCAATAGCCGCTTTGCCATTGGAAATGACAATTGGCCGTTCGATCAAAATTGGGTTTTCGACCATTGCGTTGATCAAATCGTCTGCACTCAAACTTTCATCGGAAAGGTTATTTTCTTTATATACCTTTTCACCTTTACGCATTAGATCGCGTGGTGAAATGTCCAACATATAAACTAACATTCTTACGGCTTCTGCATCCGGCGGTGTTTTCAGATATTCGATGATTTCTGGTTCGATGCCTTTTTCTTCGAGTAATGCTAAAGTTTGACGAGATTTTGAACAACGCGAATTATGATAAATTACCACGCTCATTTGTATGGCTCCTGTTTAATAGTGAAATAATGAGATTATTCTAATATGAATTCTATTCCGACGCAGATTATTTCTAAATTCGAGGAATTACGAGACTTTTTGATCTTCGTTAAAAAGCACTTTATGAGTGATAATTGTATTAGAACGGCCTCCTCATTATCGTATACTTCATTACTTTCACTCGTACCTTTGATGGCGGTGATGTTTTCTACGTTAACCGCATTCCCTGTTTTTCAAGGTATGGAAAAAGATATCGAAGCTTTTGTATTCAATAATTTTGTGCCGGCACTTGGTTCAACTGTGCGGACTTATCTGCACGAGTTTACTGAAAAGGCCTCAGGTCTTCGAGCTGTCGGTGTTGGTTTTTTATTCGTGACAGTGCTGGCGATGATGAACACGATTGAGATGGCTTTTAATGACATCTGGCGAGTCCGATCAAAACGAAAACCGGTAACACGTTTTATGATCTACTGGGCGGTGTTAACGTTGGGCCCATTGCTCGTTGGAACCAGTTTTATTGCGACATCGTATCTGGTTTCATTACCGATATTCAGTGAGGTCGATGCGACGCTTGGGATCAAACGAAAGTTTCTGGTTTTGTTACCATTGCTGACGACAACATTGGCCTTTTATTTGATCTACCGTTTATTACCTAATAGAACAGTTTCAACTAAAAGTGCTTTGATCGGCGCTTTGGTGGCAGGCGTCTTTTTTGAGATTGCAAAACGTCTGTTTGCGTATTATGTGGTTCATTTTCCTAGTCAGCAGGCCATTTATGGTGCATTTGCAACTATCCCAATCTTCTTACTTTGGATTTATCTTTCCTGGCTTATTATTTTACTTGGTGCCGTAATCACGCGCTGTCATATGATTTATCATCGTTATGTTGGTCGTGTGGACGATCGAAAGCGTAATTTATTTATTGATGCTTATCGAATCACAGGCCAACTATGGAAGCATCAGATCCAGGGTAATCCCTGTACTGTTTCTGATCTCATTATCCACGAACCGGACATGAATGATGAGCGGATCTATGACATTTTACGAGCGTTGCGGGAAGCTGGTTGGTTACAAAGAACAGAAGATGGCGGGTGGGTGTTAGTGCGTGATTTAGGCGAAGAAACACTTTTAAGTCTCTACCGCGCTTTACCTGGAGGCTTACCACTATCAGACTCAGATCTGGTTGGGGAAGACATCTGGAATGAACGATTATTTACTGAACTTGGAAAAGCATTCAGTAGCCTCAAAGGGTCAATGAAAGCACCTTTAAACTCTTTTTATCAATCGTAGTTTAACGATCCTGAATTATCATTTAAGTTCTTTAGCGGTTAGTCGCTAAAAAGTTAATGATCGATCTTTTTAAAATGAATGCACAACTTTCGGAATTGCCGGAAGATTACGCACGCTCGGTTAATAATCGAGGAGCCCGTGAGCTGGGTGGGCGTTTAAGCGGCTTCATTTTTATGTATCCCCTTCTTGGTGTTATCTTTCTGGTACATGTATCAGAGTATTACAGCCCAGTATTACAATGGCTTATTGGACTCATTGTGGTTATTAGCACCTTCAGAATTATTTCAGGAAAACGACTCTCAAAAGCACCAATCAGTACAACAGAAGAAAACTTAAAATCCTACGGTTCGTGGACATTAGCTAATACATTATGTGTTGGTACTTTTGCCGCTTTATTGTCTTTTGAGACAGGAATATCCGACGAGTTTATGATTATTGTGGGCATCCTTGGTGGATTAACGGCGATTATGGGTGGGACGATGACTCTATATTTTCGTTTCTGGACTTTGTACACCAGTACTCTTTCAACTCCGATAGTTATTGCTTGTCTCTACCATGGAATGATTGGCGATAGTAAAGGTTATTTTTTGGCATTAATTAGTTTTCTTTTCACAGTAATCGTAATAGTTATGGGCAGACGTGTTGAGAAAGAATATTGGCGAGGAGAAGTCGCGCAGACTAAGCTTGAGCAAGAGGCTTTAGAGCTGAAGCTTGCGCTAAAGCAAATAGAAGAAAAAGAAACTGAATTACGGAAACATCGGGATCATTTGCAGGAAATGGTTGAAGAGCAGGTACAAGACATGCGTTTGTCAAAAGAAGCCGCAGAACATGCAGAAGAAATGGCAGAGCAAGCGAGAGAGGCTGCTGAGCGAGCGAGTGAATCTAAAAGTGAATTTCTGGCGAATATGTCGCATGAGTTGAGAACGCCGATACACGCAATTCTGAGTTTTTCAAAAATTGGCAAAAACAAAACTAAGGACACTTCTGAGGAAATCCTGGAGCGTTTTTTTACGCAAATTAATGGGAGTGGACATAGACTTCTTGAGCTTGTTGATAACCTGCTCGATATGTCAAAAATGGAAGCTATGAAGATGGAATACCATTTCGAGAAAGCTGATCTGGGTAATCTGATCAGGCAGAGCGTAGCTGAGCAAGAAACCCGGCTACAGGAGTTGAAACTCAAGGTCGAAATTATCCCAGTTCAATTCCGAACGATAGCAGAAATTGATTCTGTGCGTATTGGACAAGTTATTACTAATTTATTTTCTAATGCGATCAAATTTACACCTGAAGGAAAAACGATCACTTTTTCTATAGAGCAAGATGAAGTTTGCCCTGGGCGAAGAAAGGGTGACGATGCTTATGCTGTGCCCGCACTTTCATTTAAGATTAGAGATGAAGGAATAGGTATTCCTGAAGCCGAATTAACGAGTATTTTTGATAAGTTTGTACAAAGTACCAAAACAAAAAATGAAGCTGGTGGCACGGGTTTGGGATTGTCTATCTGTCGAGAAATTATTCATGCACACAGAGGTGAGTTGTGGGTTGAGAAAAATAAGGGTGAAGGTGTTTGCTTCTGTTTTTTGATCCCGATCACTAAATTGGTTTATAAGGAAAAGAACAAAATTTCTGGAGTAATTAAAAGTGAGTCTGAAGAAATTTTTGAAACAGAAACTGAAACTGACTAGTTTTTTATTCGCGCTCTTTACGTTCTCTCACTAAACGTTTATTTAAAGCCTGACGAGAAATACCCAACATCGATGCTGCGATTCCCTGATTGTTTTCTGCTCGTCGCATCGCTTCGTTTATAAAAAGGTGTTCCGCTTGCTTTAAAGAAGGCAACTTATCTGGGAATAATTCTGAAAAAGTTTTAATCCCGATTTGTAGATCATTTATCGAAAAATTTTCCTCTCCAATTATTTCTTTAAAACTCCGTAGAGATAAAACGTTTGATTGATTTCTGGCAACAGCATCAAAAGTCATCGTTTCAAGTTCGCGAACATTGCCAGGAAAAGAATAGGTGTTTAAGAGGATGTAAAGTTGTGGAGGAATAAGGGGTTGTTTCTTCTTTAAAGATTTACTGGCCAATTTCACAAAATGTGTTAACAACAGAGCTAGATCATTTTTACGTTCTTGTAATGTCGGAAGGGTAATCTGGTGTGCACGTAAACGGAAGTAAAGATCTTTACGGAAAGTATTATTCTGGATCGCTTCATTTAAGTCGCTATTCGTGGCGACCACGATTCGGGCGGTGCTATGTTGTAAAACATCTGAGCCTAGTGGATAGTAACTTCGATCTTGCAGTAAACGAAGTAATTTGATCTGAGAAGAGAGATCTAAATCTCCAATTTCATCTAGAAATAAAGTGCCTTCCGCGGCCTTTGAGATTAACCCTTCACGTTTTTGATCAGCACCAGTAAAAGCGCCTTTTACATGGCCGAATAAAGTGTCAGTAAAAACGGTGTCGTCTAACCCTGCGACATTGACTGCAACAAAATCACCTTCTCTTTTAGAGGAAAGGTGTACTGCTCTGGCAAACAATTCTTTCCCAGTTCCTGTTTTTCCGGTAATTAAAACTGATTGATCAGATGTTGAAATTGCTTCGATATATTGGAAAAGAGCACGTACTTTTTTCTCTTGGGTGATGATGTGTTCAAACGCTGATTTATCTGAGAGTTCATTGTTTAAAAGTCGGTTCTTTAGCTTCGATAACTCACCTTTTAAGTTGCTGATTTCGATTGCACGGTGAATGGATGAGGTAAGGCGACTTTTCTCAATTGGTTTTACTAAATAATCAAATGCACCGGCTTGCATACATTTGATCGCCGTTTCCAGCCCGTCATGTGCAGTAATAATGATAATCGAGATTTCCGGAAAATCTTTTTTAATTTTTTCAAGCAACTGAGAACCGGACTGATGAGGCATTTGAAGATCCAGTAATATTACGGCGACTTCTTGACGATGGAGTAGCGGCATAACTTCACGGCTATCGGTAAGCGAAATGACTTTTTGCATTCCCGCTGAGCGTAAAAGCAGGGAGGTGCCCTGCACAATTTGTTTATCGTCATCGACGATAAGGATGGGCATGTTTGATGAAATAGGCGCTGTCATTTTTGGTGTTGCTACAAAAACATAAGGGTTGTGGGAGAAGTATTACTAAGAGTTCGATGATACGTGGAGGCAGTAACCCATGCAACCATAGTTGCTATACGCGCGCGTGGATTTGTTTTTAAGATATTGAATTATAACATATTAAGACTAAGTAACTTCCTTCTGTACGACATTTATTGACAAGTAGAGGCGTGTTTTGAGTCAACTCTATTATTCGGATAAAAGTAAATAAAATCAGTGTTTTGAAGATTTTTACTATGCTCATTAGTTACTGGTATCACACGTGCTTGATACATAACATATGAAAAGATAATAGGAATCATTTTGATTCTGATATTCAAGGAAAGAAATACCAGTAAATATTCGTATTTATTTTGCAATTTATATAATTATATAAATAATGAATTTGGAGTAAACAGAATGAATTCAGAACCGCATATTCTTATCGTTGATGACGAGCCTTTCAATCTGGAAATATTGACAGAAAATTTAGCCGAGAAGAACTATACAATTGAAACTGCTGTTGATGGGCAAGATGCCCTGGAAAAATTGGAATCTGATCCCAAGAAATATGATGTCATTCTGTTAGATCGAGTAATGCCTCGACTGGATGGAATGGAAGCATTAAAAAGGATTAAGTCGCATCCTGATCTAAAAAACTGTCCTGTAATCATACAAAGTGCATTGGATAATAACGAAGAAATACTTGAAGGGATGCGCACGGGTGCTTTTTACTATTTAACGAAACCTTTTGAACAAGAGCAATTACTCTCAATTGTGGACACTGCCGTTCAGGATAGGATGCAGTTTAAAGAACTACAGGAAATGGTTCATGAAGAGGAAGATTCACTCGGGTTGATGGTTTCTTCAAGTTTTCGATTCCAGACTATAGAACAAGCGCGGTCTTTAGCGTCTTTTCTGGCGAAAGCTTGCCCTGACCCTTCCAAGGTTGTAGTTGGTCTGTCAGAATTAATGATCAATGCGGTCGAACATGGCAATTTAGGTATTACTTACGAGGAAAAAACAGAATTAAATAGTACGGGAGGTTCGTGGGTAGCGGAGGTAAGTCGAAGGCTGGAGCTAGAAGAAAATAAACATAAGTATGCGATCGTTGGGTTTCAACATGTTGGCAGATATATTGAGATCACAATTGAAGATCAAGGTGAAGGATTTGATTGGAGACCGTACATGGAGATTGAAGTGGAACGACTTATGGACAGCCATGGGCGAGGAATTGCGATGGCAAGTATGCTCAGTTTCGAAAATATCGAATATCGTGGAGTTGGTAATGAGGTATTAGCGTTAATTGAGTGCCCAGAGTTTTCTGCATCTGATCATCGGGTTGTGATTGATTTAGAAGAGGAATAAAGCGTTGTTGATTTTGGTAAAACCCTACCGTTAGCTTTGAAGTTTGTTTTTAATAAAATCCAGAACCGATCCGGCTTCGATATTGATTGATTCTTTATCTAGCCGACCTTTATATTCAATTTGATCAGCATCCATACCTCGGTCACTTAAAACCAGGCGATGCGGTATTCCAATTAATTCCAGATCATTAAACATCACGCCGGGACGTTCTTTTTTGTCACAGAGTAAAACGTCAATTCCACAATTAAGTAACTCAGAATAAAGCTGCTCAGCGGCCTCTTTTACGCGCACGGATTTGTGTGCATTAACGGGAACAATTGATACTTGAAAAGGAGCGATCGAGGTTGGCCAGATAATTCCAGAGTCATCATGATTTTGTTCAATGGCGGAAGCAACAATACGAGAAACGCCGATACCATAACAACCCATCATCATATCGACTGCTTTGCCATTCTCGTCGAGGCAATTTGCTTTCATACTCTTGCTGTACTTATCACCCAATTGGAAGATATGACCAACTTCAATTCCTCTGGCAATTTTGATCACGCCTTCTCCATCTGGACTTGGTTCACCTTTCTGGATATTACGAATATCAGCAATTAATGGTTCTGGTAAATCGCGACCCAGATTAACACCAGTAAGATGTTTTCCATCTTCATTTGCACCGCAGGTGAAATCAGAAATCACCATTGCAGATTGATCAAAAATAACCGGAATACTTAAACCGACAGGGCCGATAGAACCTACTGAGCAACCAAGAACTTGTTTAATTTTTTCATTTTCAGCAAAGCGAAAGGGTGATGAAACCTGATCAATCTTTTCGGCCTTAATTGCATTTAGCTCATGATCACCGCGTAAAACTAACGCAACTAATGAGTCATCCTCACCTTCAACGATTAATGTTTTCAGGCATTGAGATTGATCAATTTTCAGGTAATTACAAACTTCTTCAATACTGTGTTGTCCGGGTGTATCGACTTTTGTCATAGCTTGAGTTGCAGCGGATCGATTCTGATCAGGCTTTGGTGCAGGTGTTAACTCAACATTTGATGCATAATTGCTCTCGCTACTGAAAGCGATGTCATCTTCACCTGAATCAGCAAGAACATGAAACTCATGTGAAGCACTGCCACCAATGTTACCGGTGTCAGCTTCAACGGCACGAAATTTAAGACCTAAACGAGTAAATATTTTGTTATAGGCTTCATGCATGATCTGATAGGTTTCTTCTAGTGATTTTTGATCAAGATGAAACGAATAAGCATCTTTCATTAGAAACTCTCGTGCCCGCATAACACCAAAACGAGGGCGGATTTCATCACGAAATTTGGTTTGTATTTGATAGAAGTTGGCTGGTAATTGTTTGTAACTTCTGATCTCATTTCTTACTAAAGACGTGATCACTTCTTCAGCCGTTGGCCCATAACAAAACTCACGATTATGTCGATCATTTATTCTCAGTAATTCGGGACCGTATTGTTCCCAGCGAGCTGATTCTTCCCATAAACCTGCTGGTTGCACGGATGGCATTAATAATTCCTGAGCACCGGCAAGATCCATTTCTTCACGGACGATTGCTTCTACTTTACGTAAAACTCTTAAACCTAAAGGTAACCAGGAATAGATGCCAGAAGCAGTCTGCCGGATCATCCCGGCGCGTAGCATTAATTTGTGGCTAATGACTTCCGCATCGGAAGGAGCTTCTCGAAGAGTGGGGAGTAACAGGTTTGATAATCGCATTGCTGACTTTTTTATTTATAGATTTAATTGATAACGGTAGCATTGCGGATTCTACAACAACAAATGATAAAAGTATCAGCGACAATGTGCAGATATGTTTTCTTTACTTGTTTGAATTTTATTTTCGCGTTCGGCAACGGTGAGAATGATTCGATTGCCTTGATCATCAATTTTAAATAGTCGAGGTGATGCTTGAATCTGAACGAGGTCTTTGCGGGCATTATCACAAAAAATCTTTTTTTCCTGGATAACGAGTTTTTGATCTTGTTTTTTTAGCTCTTCGATTTTACGGCTTTCTTCAGTTTTTAAAGAGCTTTCTCTTTTTTCTTTCTGCTTTGCAATGGCAGCAGGATCAGCCCGACCACCGGTGTTCTTCATCTTTGTAGTATTGTGATCCTGACACTCCGGGGAAGGTGATTGTGTGTATTCAATCTCACCGTTTGGTTTTACACACTTGAATATTCCCTTGGCTTTTGCATCCGAAGAAGAAAATACGTGCATAGTGACGATAAAGAACAAATAAAGCATGGATAAGATATAAGAGTGGTAACTGTATTTCATAAGATTTATTTCGTTTTTAAAGTGAAAATTATTTGCCTTTATATGTTGACCTAATGCCCAGGTTTCAGTCATGATAAGCGATTAGCCTGCGAATCGAGTTCGCGGGGGCTGTTTTCTATTGTTTTATGGGAAGCAAAAACTATTCCGGTTGATCAAATATCAACGGAAAGTTTTGTAATCATTTTTAGTGAATTGGGTGAATCAAGTGGGTGAAAAATTACGCGGAGCGGAGATATTACTGAAAGCGCTGGATGATGAAGGCGTTGAATTTGTCTTTGGTTATCCGGGTGGAGCAGTACTGCATATTTATGACGCGATCTTCAGACAAGAGGCGGTCAAGCATATTCTTGTACGTCATGAACAAGGTGCAACACATGCCGCAGATGGCTATGCGCGAGCTACAGGTAAAGCAGGCGTTGTACTTGTAACTTCTGGTCCTGGAGCAACTAACTGCGTTACAGGTATTGCAACCGCTTATATGGATTCAATTCCTATGGTTGTGCTTACCGGTCAGGTACCTAGCCATTTGATCGGGAACGATGCATTTCAAGAAGTTGATAATGTTGGTATTACACGACCGTGTGTAAAACATAACTTTATGGTTTCAGATGTAAAAGATCTGGCCATTACGATCAAAAAGGCTTTCCATGTTGCCACAACCGGTCGTCCAGGACCGGTTGTGGTTGATATTCCTAAAGATATTACTGCCGATGTGGCGGAGTATTCCTATCCGGACTCGATCGAAATGCGATCATATAAGCCAGTCACAAAAGGCCATCCCGGACAGATTAAACGTGCGGTAGATATGATTTTGGCTGCGAAAAAGCCAATGATTTATTCTGGCGGTGGTGTGGTTTTGGATAACGCGGCTGATTCGTTGATCGAATTCACACGTTTATTAGGTTATCCGATTACTCAAACGTTGATGGGTTTGGGTGCGTATCCAGCATCTGATCCTCAGAACCTGCAAATGCTGGGAATGCATGGAACTTACGAAGCGAATATGGGCATGCATCAGTGCGATGTTTTGATCGCGATTGGCGTACGTTTTGATGATCGTGTCACAGGAAAGCTCGAAGAGTTTTGCCCACATGCAAAAATAGTCCACATTGATATAGATCCTGCTTCAATTTCTAAAAATGTTGCCGTAGATGTTCCTATTGTCGGTAGTGTTTCCAATGTACTCGGTGAAATGAACAAGTTGATCCGTGCAAGTAGTTTTGATCCAATGGATCGTGAAAAAGACGCGTGGTGGGAGCAGATCAATAAATGGCGCGCGGTAGATTGCATGCGTTATGACAAAACAACGGAAGTGATCAAACCGCAGTATGTGATAGAAGAGTTATCTCGACTAACCAATGGTGACGCCTTTATAACATCTGATGTTGGTCAACATCAGATGTGGGCAGCCCAATACTATGGGTTCAATAAGCCGCGACGTTGGATCAATTCGGGTGGCCTTGGAACAATGGGTTTCGGGGTTCCTTCAGCAATGGGTGTACAACTTGCGTTTCCTGATGAGCTTGTTTGTTGTATCAGTGGCGAAGCATCACTGGTGATGTGTATCCAGGAGCTTTCCACTTGTTTGCAATATGGTTTGCCAGTCAAAATAATTAGCCTCAATAACCGCTATATGGGTATGGTTCGACAGTGGCAAGAATTCTTCTATGACCGCCGCTATTCACATTCCTACATGGACGCCCTGCCAGATTTTGTTAAGTTGGCTGAATCGTTTGGGCACGTGGGTATGCGAGTAGAAAAAACGGCAGATGTGAGTGGAGCATTAAAAGAAGCTATCAACATGAAAGATCGATTAGTACTGATGGACATTGTCACAGATCAATCTGAAAATGTTTACCCAATGATTACTGCTGGAAAAGGCCATAACGAAATGGAACTTCCACCGGGCGTAGACACCAACAGGGAGTTATCATAATGCGGCATATCATCTCTATTCTGTTGGAAAATGAAGCTGGTGCATTGTCACGAGTGGCAGGATTATTTTCTGCGCGTGCTTACAATATTGAATCACTAACAGTTGCACCGACAGAAGATCCAACCATGTCTCGAATGACTTTGGTGACGAGTGGATCAGATGCCACAATAGAGCAGATCCAAAAGCAATTAAATAAGTTAGTTGACGTGATAAAATTAGCCGACTTAAATGAAGTACGGCATATCGAGCGTGAGTTGATGCTGGTGAAAACATCTGCCAGTGGAGCGGCAAGAGAAGAGGTAAAACGGTTGGTTGAAATTTTCCGCGGTCGGATTATTGATGTGACTGACGCAACCTATACGATTGAGCTTACCGGCACGGGTAAAAAGCTTAATGCGCTATTAGAGGCATTGGATAAAAAAGAAATCATTGAGGTGGTGCGAACAGGCCTAACGGGGATTGCTCGCGGTGAAAACGCACTTCATTTGTAGATCATTTATAACATCGAGATAACACGTGAAAGTTTATTACGATAAAGATGCGGATCTATCACTGATCCAGTCAAAAAAAGTAGCTATCATCGGCTATGGCTCACAAGGGCATGCTCACGCCAATAATCTTAAAGATTCAGGGGTTGATGTAGTTGTAGGACTGCGTCAAGGTTCAAACTCAGCCGCGAAGGTGGATGCAGCCGGTCTTACAAATAAGTCAATAGAAGATGCGGTTAAAGAATCTGATCTGATTATGATTCTTGCTCCTGACGAACATCAGGCTGAGTTATATCGGAATGAGATTGCACCAAATCTGAAACAAGGTGTTACGCTGGCTTTTGCTCATGGGTTTAATGTGCATTTTGAACAAATTGAACCTCGTGACGATATTGATGTGATCATGATTGCGCCAAAAGGGCCAGGTCACCTAGTTCGATCTACCTACACAGAAGGTGGCGGTGTTCCATCTTTAATTGCCATATCTCAAAATGCATCAGGGCAAGCGAAAGAAATCGCATTGTCATATGCTTCCGCAAATGGAGGTGGTCGGGCTGGTGTTATTGAAACGACTTTCCAGGAAGAAACTGAAACAGATCTATTTGGCGAGCAAGCTGTACTCTGTGGTGGTGTTACTGCATTAATTCAAGCAGGTTTTGAGACATTGACAGAAGCGGGTTACGCACCTGAAATGGCATACTTTGAATGTCTCCACGAAACAAAATTGATTGTAGATCTGCTGTACGAAGGCGGTATTGCAAATATGCGCTATTCTATTTCGAATACGGCTGAATACGGAGATATTACGCGAGGACCTCGTGTGATTACTGAAGAAACCAAAAAAGAAATGAAAAAAATTCTGACTGAAATTCAGACTGGAGAATTTGCTCGTGAATTTATTGGTGAAAACCTTACCGGTAGTGCAACACTTAAAGCCAAGCGGCGTATAGCTAAAGAACATCAAATCGAAGAAGTTGGTGGAAAACTTCGTTCTATGATGCCATGGATACAGGCAAATCAGTTGGTTGATAAAACCAAGAATTAAATAAACAAGAATTGATCGATCATCATCTCCTGGCTTCACTTGTGAGGCTCAGAATTTCCTTAAGAGGATCAGATTAAGACATGCCCAAAAATAGCCTTAATCAACGCCGGGGGATTTATCTTCTTCCCAACCTCTTTACGACTGCTGCATTATTTTCTGGTTTTTATGCCATAGTAGCTTCTATTAATGGTCGCTTTGAAGCGGCTGCGATCGCTATTTTCATCGCGATGATTTTAGATGGAATGGATGGTCGAGTTGCTCGCATGACAAATACACAAAGTGATTTTGGGGCTGAATACGATAGTTTATCAGACATGATTTCGTTTGGTCTTGCTCCTGCATTGATAATCTACCAGTGGGGTTTAACAGGTTTTGGTCGGGTTGGATGGGTTGCTGCATTTGTCTATACAGCTGCTGCCGCACTGAGGCTTGCGAGATTTAACACTCAAGTTGAGACTGCGGATAAAAATTATTTTCAAGGCTTACCAAGCCCCTCAGCAGCAGGAATTGTGGTCGCTCTGGTTTGGATAGGTGAAGAATATAAGCTCGAGCCTTCTGGCGCGCTAAGTATCGTTGCAATGGTAGTTACTATCCTCGCCGGAATACTGATGATCAGTAATGTCCGATACAATAGTTTTAAAAGTATCGATTTGAAAGGGAAAGTCCCTTTCGTACATATCTTGGCGGTTGTACTGGTTTTTGTTTTGGTTTCACTTGAACCGCCTTCAGTATTATTTATGCTTTTCATGGCTTATGCATTATCAGGTCCAGTGATGACATTGTTTCAATTAAAAAAGCATCGAGCACGCCGATCAAATTCTGAAGATTCAAGTTATGAAGAAAAAGGTTGATAACTTAACTGGTTCTCGGTTATCTTTTACGAATATGTTTTCTACAAAACAACAATTAACAAATTTAGCTAATTATCAAATTGTTTTGTCACGCCGCGCGCGTGAGTTATTGTTGTGCCTACCTGCTCTCCAGCTCCTGCCCTTGTGGGCTAATTATTAATTTCACCTGGCGAGGAAAAACGCGTTTCATATAACCAATATTTACCAACACAATATTGAATAGAAACAACATGTAGCATGCTGCTAGAATATGCAGTAGGAGCAATCAAAAAAATGAGTGATAAATTAATTATTTTCGACACAACTTTGCGTGATGGTGAGCAAAGCCCTGGCGCATCAATGACGAAAGATGAAAAACTTCGTATAGCTAAGGCTCTTGAACGTATGAAAGTCGATGTTATAGAAGCTGGGTTCCCAATTGCCAGTCCCGGGGATTTTGAATCAGTGCGAGCTGTGGCTGAGGCAGTAAAAGACAGTACGGTTTGTGGCTTGGCTCGTGCTATGGACAAAGATATTGATCGTGCTGGTGAAGCATTAGAACCTGCTGCTTCATCGCGGATTCATACCTTCATTGCAACCTCTCCAATTCATATGAAAGCGAAATTGCAAATGGAGCCAGATCAGGTAGTTGAACAGGCGATTCGCGCTGTTAAAAGAGCGAGAAATTTGACAGAAAATGTCGAGTTCTCACCTGAGGATGCGGGTCGATCAGAATCCGATTTTCTGTGTCGTATTATCGAAGCTGTTATCGATGCCGGAGCAACTACGATTAATATTCCCGATACGGTTGGTTATAATTTACCAGATAGATTTGGTGCATTAATTGGTGAATTGATCGAAAGGATCCCAAACAGCGACAAAGCCGTTTTTTCTGTTCATTGTCATAATGATTTAGGGCTTGCGGTAGGTAATTCACTATCGGCTGTTATGCATGGTGCTCGTCAGGTGGAATGTACGATTAATGGCCTGGGCGAACGTGCGGGAAATGCATCGCTGGAAGAAATTGTTATGGCGGTTAAGACGCGCCAGGATATTTTTCCATGTGACACGACTCTCGACACCACCCAAATTATGAATTGCTCACGCCTGGTTTCCAGTGTCACAGGATTTCCTGTGCAACCAAACAAAGCGATCGTTGGTGCGAATGCATTTGCACATGAATCGGGTATTCATCAGGATGGCGTGATCAAAAGCCGTGAAACATACGAAATCATGCGGGCGGAAGATGTTGGCTGGAATGCGAACCGGATGGTCATGGGTAAACATTCGGGTCGAAATGCATTCAAAACACGTTTGCACGAATTAGGTGTTAGTTTTGAACGCGAAGAAGATCTGAATGAAGCCTTTTCAAGATTTAAAGATCTTGCAGACAGAAAGCACGAAATTTTTGATGAAGATCTGCAAACGTTAGTGACCGAAACTTATCTCGCCAGTGAAGTCGAATGGGCAAAATTGATCGCGTTAAAAGTGAATTCTGAAATGGGAGAAACGCCGGTTGCAGAAATTACTTTGACGATTGATGGAGAAGAAAAAACCGGATCAGCAGCGGGTAGTGGTCCTGTAGATGCGACTTTTATGGCAATAGAAACAATCGTCAATAGCGGTAGTGATCTGTTGCTCTATTCTGTGAGTAATATTACTAGTGGTACCTCTTCTCAAGGAGAAGTTGCGGTTCGATTGCAGCTTGAAGATCGAGTCGTAAATGGTCAAGGTGCAGACACCGATATTATTGCTGCTTCTGCTAAAGCGTATTTAAATGCTTTGAATACACTTATGTCGGTCACTGGTAGAAAACATCCGCAAGTTGCCGCTAAACTGTGAGTCAAAAACTCGCCTACCTGAATGCGATGGGAATTGATGTTTGGGTCAGGCGAGATACGAATCCTGATCATTTTGATGCGAGTAACCAGGTCGAATTTGATCAAATTGTTGAAGTCACTCCTAAGCAATCAACTGAGATACAATCAAGCGACGCAGTTATTGAAACAATCTCTATCGAGACGGATGAAAGTTTGCCTCATGATAAGTCGTCCGAAGTTCATAGCTCTGAACCTCAAGAAGCTAACGAGATCAATAGTGACACTTGGGAAGTACTCCAAAATAGAGTTGCGAGTTGTATCAAATGTGATCTGCATACAACACGAACGCAAGTTGTATTTGGAGTCGGAAACCAAAATGCCGATTGGTTGATTATTGGTGAAGCTCCAGGAGCTGAAGAAGATCGTCAAGGCGAGCCTTTTGTTGGGCGAGCAGGACAACTTTTAAACTCGATGTTAGTGGCGGTTGGTTTATCTCGAGATCAAGTATTTATTGCAAATATACTTAAATGCAGACCGCCAGAAAATCGCGATCCAAGACCCGAAGAAGTGGTTTCTTGCTCGGCCTATCTACAGCGTCAAATTGAATTGATCAAACCAAAAATTATTTTATGTGTTGGGAGAATTGCTGCACAAAATTTACTAAAACTGGATACGCCTATCGGTAAAATGCGCGGTAAAAAATATATTTACGAACCACAAAATATTCCCGTTGTTGTTACTTATCATCCTGCTTATTTATTGCGATCACCAACACAAAAATATAAATCCTGGGAAGATTTATTACTAGCAAAATCTCTTATGGAGGAAACGTGAGTACTGCCAGTAATCTCGTTTTATCCGACATTCGCCCAATGCAGTTACAAGACATAGCTGGCGTAATGGAGATTGAATTGGTCTCTTATGATTTTCCATGGAAGGAATCCATTTATAAGGATTGTTTGAAAGTTGGTTATGGTTGCTGGGTGATTGAATACGCTCAGAAAATTGTGGGCTACGGGATTATGACTGCGGCCGCAGGCGAAGCGCATATTTTAAATATTTGCATAAGAGAAGATTATCGCCGTTTTGGCCTGGGACGGTTATTGTTAAATCATTTATTAGAAATTTCACGAATTCAGCAGGCCACTACGGTTTTTCTGGAAGTACGGATGAGTAATGTTGTTGCTTATCGATTGTATGAAGAAGAAGGTTTTTCTGAAGTAGGTCTACGCAAAGATTATTACCCAGCCGTTGATGGTCGAGAAGATGCCCTCATTATGGCGAAGGAATTATTTATATGAGATATGTTTTGTATGGATGAAACTTTCCTTGATAACTTTCCGACGATAGAGAATTTTGTAGGCAATACCCCACTAGTTCGTTTGCAGCGATTACCTGAAAAACAAGGCCATTCCAGTAATACGATCCTGGCTAAGTTAGAGGGCGATAATCCGGCTGGATCAGTTAAAGATCGGCCTGCGCTCAGTATGATTCTTAATGCTGAAAAACGCGGCGAAATAAAACCGGGTGATACTTTGATCGAAGCAACCAGCGGTAATACTGGGATTGCGCTTGCGATGGCCGCAGCAATAAAAGGTTATCGTATGATTTTGCTCATGCCAGATAATATGAGTGCTGAGCGGCGTGCCTCGATGAAAGCCTATGGCGCAGAGATCATTCTTACACCGTCGGAAGGCAGTATGGAATCTGCGATTGATCTCTCAAGAAAAATGGAAGCAGAGGGTAAAGGAATCGTGCTTGATCAATTTTCTAATCCAGATAATCCGCGTGCGCATTTTGAAGGAACAGGGCCAGAATTGTGGCGAGATACGCAAGGCAAGCTAACTCATTTTGTAAGCTCGATGGGCACAACGGGTACGATTATGGGAACGTCAAAATATCTGAAAAGTGTCAATCCTGATATTCAGATTGTCGGTGTTCAGCCCGAAGGTGATGCAAGCATTCCTGGAATTCGACGCTGGCCAAAAGAATATTTACCCAAAATATACGATGCTACTCGCGTTGATAAGGTACTCGATATAGATCAAAAAACGGCAGAAGAAACCATGCTTAAGTTAGGTTCAGAAGAAGGCATATTTTGTGGCGTATCTTCCGGTGGTGCAGTTGCTGCGGCTTTGCGTTTGTCAGAGCAGGTAGAAAATGCGGTCATTGCGGTTATTGTCTGTGATCGAGGTGACCGCTATATTTCTACTGGAGTTTTTCCCGGTTGAGATAAGGATTGTTGATGATAAAAATACGCTTGATTATTTTGCTACTGATTTCAAGTGTTTTCGTCACAAACGCCAACGGATTTGATCTTTTTGATTTTGAAATTGAAGAGGCTGATTTTTCTGGTTGGAAGTTTAGTAATCTCTATTTTCAGTTTGATATTTCCGCAGATCGTTCGTCTACAAATGTTCCCGAATTATTGATCTCAATAGATCAAATAAAATCTACCACCGGGATAAACCTCAAACAAGTAATCATCAATTGTCCCGTTCCTACGCTTCAAACCTTTTTGCAATTTAAAAAAACAGAATGTAAATCAGGAAATTTTTCCGCAAAACATCCACAACTGGGAAAAGTAAAAGGCAAGATTGATTTTTTATTTGATCAGGAAAGTGATCTGCTGGAAGCTTCGATCAAAAATTTACAAGTCGCAAAAGGTCGTCTTGATGTTGATTTAAAGTTGAAAGATGAAAGTTGGGAAATTGATCTTAAAGGAAAATCAATCGACGTTGCGGCTTTAAAAAATATCGCAATATTATTCGTCGAATTGCCAGAAATAACCTCCGATGAAACCGGCCATATAAATCTAAATCTGATCGCAAATGGCCGAGATACAAATCTTCAATTTGCAAATATAAGTTTGCGAACTTATGACCTTGGTTTTGACGGTAATTCTGTTGCTGAAGACTTAGATGCGAGCTTAGACATTTCTGTTGAAAAAAAAGGTGCTGAATATCACTTTAAAGAAACCTTAAAGTTGATCGATGGTGCTATTTATATAGAACCTGGGTTTACCGTTGGAGCCGTCTCCCCAGGCTTTTTGTTTTCTCCAGAATCGCAGCCAATTAGTTTGTCATCGAATGGCATCTGGCAGGAAGATAAAATAAAAATTCATAGTTTATTATTTGATCACCCCGATGTGGTCACGATCAAAACAAATGGCACTATTAGAACAAAAAAAGAAACGTCGGAAGATTCATCGATTGAAAATCTCGCACTCGAATTAAATACGCACGAGCTTCACACAGTTTTTCCAATTTATATACAACCTTTACTTTTCGGCAGCGGGCTTGATGGGCTGGAAATTGTTGGTGAAACTAATTTGCAGTTAAAGTTAGCTGCAAGTGGCATCACAGATTTTCATATTATCCTACAAGATGTTTTTGTTGAAGATAAAGCAAGTCGATTTCATATCGCCGGCCTGGATGGCGATATACACCTGAATAGTGATCCAAACGTAAAAGATTCTGAAATGCAGTGGCAGGGAGGATCTATTTATAAAATGAATATTGGTGCAAGTAAAATGAAATTGTCATCAAAAGGTCGTTCAATGTCGCTTCGGCAGAAAATGGTTATCCCAATTTTTGATGGTGCACTTCATGTAGATAAGCTTGAGATGAAAGAGCTAGGTCTCACAGATTATTCTGTTCACATAAATAGCAAGTTAACACCGATTACTTTTAGTGAATTTACAGAAGCTTTAGGTTGGCCGCTTATGGCAGGTAATATTTCAGGTGAGATACCGGGCATTTCATATCATGGAGGAGATTTAACAAGCGAAGGTCAATTACGTATCAACGTTTTTGATGGGGATATTTTAATAAGTAAATTAAGAATAGAAGATTTATTTGATCTGATCCCGACCTTGTATGCGGATTTATCCGTGGAGAATCTAGATCTGGGTATCCTGACAAAAACGTTTGAATTCGGCGATATTACCGGCAAGCTCAGCGGTTATATGCGTGATATGCGTCTGGATACATGGCAGCCCGTCAAATTTGATGCGAATTTCCGGACACCAGAAAATGACAAGTCTCGACATCGAATCAGCCAACGTGCAATTGATAACTTAACGAGCATTGGCGGAGGTGGTGGCGCCAATGCAATATCACGTGGTGTACTGGGTGTTTTCGAAGATTTTCCATATTCGAAGTTAGGGCTTAGTTGTAAATTGATAGATTCTATTTGCTATATGGACGGTGTTGAGAAAACGGAAAATGGCTACTACATTGTTAAACGTGGGTTTTTTCCTCCCTGGCTTAATATCAAAGGATTTAACCACGAAGTAGATTGGTTAGAGCTTTTGGAGCGGCTAAAAAATATATCTAAAGCAGACAGTCCAATTATTGAATAAGCTCCGAGATGACAGAAATTTGACAAACACGAAAGAACTGGGGTTAAAATGAGGCAGCTCTATAGATATGGATTAACAGGTTTTATTATTTTTTATAAAAATAAGCGTAATAAAATCTGAATGATTTTATAGATGAGTTAACCCTAAAATAAGAACGTCATTGGCATGTATTGATGACACACAATAATTTCTGAAAGGGAGAAAATATATGTTATTACTATGTAAGTTATGGCCCTGGTTGGCTGGCGGATTGATCGGCTGGTTACTCAGCGGTTGGTTTGCACGTCGACTTAAGTATGGAGAGCCACCTGAAGAAAGAATCATAGAGAAGGAAGTGGAAGTAGAAAAAATAGTTGATAATCCTAAACACTTAGCACTTATTTCAAAACTGGAAAATACAAAACCAACGACAGTTGAAGTCGAAAAGCTAGTTGATAATCCAGAACACCTGAAACGGATTAATCTACTCCAGGATGAAATCAATGTTCTTAAACAGAGAAAACCAGAAACAGTTGAAGTCCAAAAATTAGTTGATAACCCAGATCATTTGCAACGAATCGGTCAGCTTGAAGATGAAGTTAATCTTTGGAAACGTGGTCCTGCAATAGATTTACCTGCAGCTCGAGCAGCAGGCATTTCAATTAAAAAAGAAGATGATTTCACCGCCATTGAAGGTATCGGTCCGAAGATTAACGATTTGATCCATGAGGACGGAATTCATACTTTCAGAGAGTTGTCAGAAACAGATCCTTTTTATATCCAAACTATACTCGATAAGGCAGGACCAAATTATCAGATGGCAAATCCTGGTACTTGGCCAGATCAGGCGAATCTTGCAGCATCAAACCGTTGGCCTGCTTTAAAAGCATTGCAAGATATTCTTGATGGCGGTGTCTATCCTGATGGATCTTCCAGTCCAAGTAACACGGGAAATGGTTCATCTTCAAATGATGCCGCAAAAATTAAAGAGCTTGAAGGAGAGTTACAAGCTTATCGTCTAGCAGCTGCAGCAGTTCCAAAAGGATCGGTTGCAGATATTGATCAGGCAAAAGCAGCTGGTTTTAGAATTAGACGTAAAGGTGATCGGGATGACTTCACCGTGGTTGAGGGAATTGGTCCCAAAATTAATGATCTAATTCATGCTGATGGTATCCATACCTATGGCGAGCTTGCGACTACTGCAATTACCGCTATTCAGAAAATTCTGGATGATGCGGGGCCTAATTTTTCTCTGGCCAGACCAGACACTTGGCCGGATCAATCAGATCTTGCGGCCAGGAATGAATGGGAAGCACTGAAAAAATGGCAAGATGAACTTGATGGAGGTAAGGAATAGTCATGACAAATCATAACGAAGAATATATCTCACCTTACTGGCCTGGCTTCCGCCGATTATGGTGGATCGTAGCGATACTTTTATTTCTTTTCTTATTGATCACATGGTTTATGGGATACGGGCCAGGCGGTAAAGCATGTCCAGTACCTGTGGAAGTGAGAACAGAGGTTAAAACTATCGAAAAGTTGATCACAGTGCCAGACACTATTGCACCATTGATCACCTTAAATAATGATTCCGTCCTGCATTTAACGACCGGTCAGCAATATGTTGAACCCGGGGCAAGAGCGGTAGATGGAGTTGATGGTAATGTTACAGTAACCACTGATGGTACGGTCGATACGACGAGGGCTGGGGAATATATAGTCACTTACAATGTTACTGATGCAGCAGGGAATACTTCATCAGAAACGCGTAAAGTGATCGTCTCTGATCCAGATGACACGGCCGCACCCTTGATTACTTTGGGCGGTTCATCAACCGTGTATTTGAAAACAGGTGAAGAGTATGTGGAAGCTGGCGCGTCTGCAACGGATGCACTTGATGGCGATATTTCTGTAAAAACTGAGGGTATGGTTGATACAGGAACGGCTGGAGAATATGCGGTTAATTATTCAGCTACAGACTCTGCGGGAAACACTTCAACAGCGATGCGAAAAGTCGTCGTTGTTGATCCTGATAAAGACGCACCCATTATTAGTTTGAATGACGCTTCGGTCCTCTATCTAAAATCTGGTGATACGTATGTTGAGCATGGTGCTAAAGCCGTCGATGCTAATGATGGAAACCTTCAAGTCACTACAGAGGGTAATGTAGATACCAATAGAGCTGGGGAATATCACATTTCCTATAGTGTTACTGATTCTGCTGGAAATACAGCTACAAAAATGCGTAGAGTGGTTGTAGAGGCTGCGGATGCTACCGCACCAGTAATCACCTTACACGATGGTCCTGTGATCTATTTAGACAGAGGTGAGCACTATAAGGATGCTGGCGCTAAGGCGCATGATGCTACCGATGGTAAATTGACGGTGACTACACAAGGGGCGGTTAATACTGCTAGTGTTGGTTCTCATGTAATTATTTATTCGGCAACAGATAGTGCGGGAAATACGTCTACAGCAACTCGTAGAGTTATTGTCTCAGAACCAGTTCAATATATTCCTACCCCGATAAAAGTTGTGGCTAAGTCAGAACCGATTTCGACATTTGTGCCAGCTGCACGTCTTTATTTTGGTGTGGATAAAGCGAGTAACCCTGATGACAGTAACAATTCTCTGGATAGTGTCGTCGCTTATTTGAAGAAAAATGAAAAAGCGATCGCATTTGTATCTGGCTTCCATGATCCTAGTGGTAACGCTCTTTATAATAAGGATCTAGCAAATAGACGTGCTAAAACTGCGGTAAAAATGTTGAAAGCAGCTGGTATTTCTAATGATAGAATTTTTGCGGAAAAGCCAGTTGAGACAACTGGAACTGGCGAGCCTGCAGAGGCACGTCGGGTAGAAATAAATATAGGATATTAATTAATTTTAAAGAAACAAAGTTAGATAAAGGTAATTATCTAAAACGGAGATGACGAAAATCATCTCCGTTTTAGATTCTAAAAGACAGAAGTTGAAAGTTTTGAAATCACCAATCTAAAGCCTCAGGCACTTCCGCTTTATTGTACTGATGTCGATACAATGAGCTTGCCTTATATACCACTTTTCTGACCCGATTCAGCGCACCGATTGGGCGATGATCTTCTAAACCATTCCAGGGTGAAAAGGATAAGTTTTCACAAAATAGTTGCTGCTCGGCAGAATTAATTTCTTGCTTTGGTATAGTGATCGTTGCAACGTGTTGATAAGGTGAATCCGATTCTTTCCATAAAACACTTGGATCTTCTATCGGCATTTGTTTATCAAGATTCTGAACTTGAACCATAAATTGCATACAAGCGCCGTTGGTATTTAATTCATTCAGCAATGTTTTTCGTAAAAAGTCAGGATCAGTTTTATCTTGTTTTTGATCATTTTTAACCACTTCTAAAGACTGACAAGATTGGACTTTATACTTCACATTTTTTGATCCAAACTTGTAAGCTGTATTACTAAAATATTCATCTGAGAGTGGGCTATAAGGTGGCACAGCCAGGGTATCTAAAACATGTGACAACTCTCTTAGTCGCCATTTAAATGGGTTATAGCCAGATAAAAAATATTTTATTTTATTTTCACTTTCAACCAAACCATTATAGTCTTTTAGATCAACAGAAAAGAAAGCGGGGCTGTTATGTAATAAAAACTCCTGCGTTTTGTTTTGATCGAAAACATTCAATAATTTAATCGCGATTCCACGTGAATCTTTTTCAGAATCAGCTGCGATACGTGGTGTCCCATTAGAAAAACGGATCCATGATTTAAAACGTTTCCCTTCTCGTTTAAAAATACCTTGTTGTAATTCAGAATCAAGATTTTGATTGATATCAAAATAAGCTTTTACACAGGCGTGACCTTTAGCGTGCGCACCTCTATGAGCTTTATCTGACTGGAATGTTTTTATGATCCCTAAAAAGTTATCAACTGAGCGTTGAATTTCTTTTTCTTCATCATCAGGGATTACTTCTACCGTTGTTACGTTTGCGTGGTATTGCATATGATAAGCAATGAGGCCAGCGCCGAATATGATAATGATGATTAGCGTATAAAAAATCTTTTTTAAAATTTTCATTTTTGATCCTTTTATATCTAGCGTCTCAGATTCATGACAGGCTTCTCGATAAACAAATACATTAATGATGCAATCGCCATACTCAAAACGGTACTGATCAAAAATCCGTAAGTGAGTGTTTCTCCCATCGACCACGGATATTCGTCAGGCATTGTGATGGTTAAATCAATTAAGGCGGGTATAACGACTGACATAACCACTAAATGAATTAAGTAAAGCGAATACGATAAAGTCGCAAAGGGATACCAGAAAGATAAAGACAGAAAGCGTCTTATAACATTTGCGATCAGGTGTTGCTGCAACAACATGGCTAAAATAATGATACCAATACCTGTGGCAAATATATTTCGGTTGAAGATGTAATACAACACATGAAGGTTTTGATACTCGTCATAGACAGGTAAATAATTTGCAAAGCCCATAAAGAAAATGACAACTATAATCCCAGCAATCGTAGTGAATATTCCTGAAGAAGAATTAAAGAAGCTGGTTAATTTCTCTTTATGAAAATGAAAGTTATAAGCGGCAATACAACCCACCAGCAAACCACCAAAACGCGAATGCAGATTGTCATAAAGTACAGTAAAGAAGTGATTGAAATAATCATGATCGGTATACATTCGACTACCCGGTGAAGTTCGAATTGCATCATCTGACATTACAATTCCGAAGCGTACGATGATCGAGATCAAAAATAACCACAGCATCACGTAACCGGGTGATTTTGAGTATTTCAGGATCACGATCAAAATGAGTGGGTAGATAAAATAAAATTGTTCTTCAATAGCAAGGCTCCATGTCCACCCAACGGCCTGGTGGCTGTAATGAATGAAATTATTGATATAAAGAAAGTTGGCCCAGATCCACTCGCTATGAGGACCATTCATTAACCAATAAACGATCAGCGTAAAATAGTATGCGGGCGTTAAACGTAAATAACGCCGAATATAAAAATTTTTCAAATCCATATCGCCAGTTTTAGCGTATGTGCGAAGTAAAATTCCCGTGATCAGAAAACCACTCATAACGAAAAAAACATCAACACCTTTATCGCCATTTAAAGCCCAGGACCACCAACCACCGAGTTCGTTAATCATGGATGCAGCCGTTGCTGTTGGGTGTGCAAGTTGATAAACAAAAAAAGTATGGAAGACTAAAACCAGAAGAATTGATATCGCTCGAATACCGTCTATAGACGCAAAGTTAGACGCTCTTCGCGTGTAAATAGATCGAAAATTTTCTTTAAATGAGAAAGCGCTCTGCATCGCACTTTTTGATAAATCGACATCTTTGGACATGGAAAGAACCGCTTATTATTAGTTGTTATTCCGGATTGGAGAGGTATAAAACAGTTTGGTTCAAAAGCACTTGTTTGTCATTAGAATAATGAGGTTATTAATATTGATCGGATTTATTTACACATAGAGTAAAAAGAAGAGTCTCTATCAAATAACGGGTACTACGAAGTAAAAGTGAGTATTTCATAGTGATGGTATTCTAATAACCACGATTTATTTATGGGTCAAATGCAGATGTCGTCACTTGAAGGATAACAAAAGTCATTAAAGTACTTTATTAATGTCTCAGTATCTGTTTCTACCGCAGTTTGTGGATTCCAAAAAACATAAATGATTTCTTTTGTTAGATTTTTTTTAAGGAAATTAGTTGGGGTATCGGTACATGCAACATTTTCTACTTTACGAGAGAGATTAGGCTTTTCTATAAACAGGATCTCAGCTGAAGGTGAGTTAAGTGCCTTAATTTTCGATAAGTCACCTTCTGGTAATATACGATGGCTATCATGAGTCCACCGCCAGATTAATTCGAAATCATGAATGTTTGAATATTTTATGTTCATTTCCTTAATGATATTTGTTGACGATTTTTATACAAGCACTGAATCATCAAATTTATAACCGATACCATAAATTGATCGGATCATTTCTGGATCGCCATCTGCTTCCTGAATTTTTTTACGCAGATTTTTTATATGTGTGTCCATGGTTCGGTCACTGACAACACGATGATCGTCATAAACCTGATCAATTAATTTTTGGCGAGAAAAAACAAAGCCAGGCCTTTCCGAAAGCGCATGTAATAATCGAAATTCAACACGTGTTAGATCTAGAATTTTTTCCAGATAACGTGCTTCAAATTTTTCAACATTTAAATTCAGTATTGACGAGCTGGTTTGATTTTTTTGTTCAGAGAAATTTGCTCGACGTAAAAGTGCTTTCACTCGCGTCATTACTTCTCTTGGACTAAACGGTTTGCAGACATAATCATCTGCGCCAATCTCCAGTCCAAGAATACGATCTATTTCTTCGACTCGAGCAGTTAACATCATGACAGGTACTTGAGAAAATTCACGAACCTCCTGACAAATCTCAATACCATCTTTTCCGGGCAACATGAGATCAAGCAAGATCAAGTCAGGTTTGTTTTCTGATACCCAAGATACAACTTCACTTCCATTTTCTAGCCAAGAGGTTTTGTAATGACTGGCTGTTAAATAGTCGATGAGCAATTGTGCTATTTTAGGTTCATCTTCTACAACAAGAATATGTTGATCGTTTTTCATTTTAGATTGCTATTTAATCAGACCGTTTTATCCAAAGGGATTTTAATTTTTATTTTAAGACCACCAAGATCCGAATTACTTGCAATAATTTCGCCTTGATGAGCTTCCACAATTGATGTGGCAATCGCTAAACCAAGACCTGCACCTCCGGTTTTACGATTACGCGAATTTTCAACACGGTAGAGGCGATCAAATATTTTGGATAAATTCTCCTTCGGGATTCCAGGGCTGGAATCTTCAAATCGTACAACAGCGTTATTTTGATCTTGTTCGCAGGCAATAATCACCTGACCATTTTGATCGGTATATTTGATCGTATTTTCAAGCAGGTTAGAAAAAAGTTGTACCAACCGTTGTTCATCACCGCTGATAAAAACAGGTTCTGAGTTGATTAAAATTCCTAATGTCAGATTTTGTTTTTCAAGACGAGGCTGATATTGATCGATGACACGGTTGAGGATATCTGATAGATCAGTTCGTGATTTTTGATAATCTAATTTACCAAGGTCTGAAAGTGATAACTGATAAAGATCGTTTACAAGACGATTTAAATGCGTCGCTTCATTCGCGAGAGAATTAATTGAGTTCTGATCGAGCGGACGCACTCCATCTTGTAATGCTTCAACTTCACCACTGAGAATAGACAAAGGTGTGCGGAGTTCGTGAGAAATATCTGCGATCCAGCGTTTTTGTGCTTGGCGATTTTTATCTAAAGTATCAGCCAGGACATTAAAGTTTCTGCCGAGATCAGAAAGCTCATCGTCATGGGTAACTTCAATGCGTTGATCAAATTTTCCTGCGGTTAGATCGTTGGCTATATCGGTAAGTTGAATGAAGCGTTTACGAAAATAATTTGATAATAACCACGCCGCAATTAACGATAAGATAAAACCCAGAATTGCAATTCCAATCAAAGAATGTAACTGACTATCTATAAAACGCCGATTAAGTTTATTGGTGAAATTAGAGACAGAACGAATTCGCAAATAACCGATTATTTGATCATTTAATTTAATCGGATAGTCATCAATTGATGGCCCTTTTTTGATCGATCCAATCACTTTATTTTTTGCTTCATCAAGAATTGCGTATCGAGACATTGGATGAGCTTTAAAATTACGATCTGGTTTAAAAGAGGGGCGTATTTCATTTTTACGGGGCGGTGGCGGGAAAGGCTGATGCTCATTTCTAAAAGATTCGCGAATGATTAATCTTAACAAACGCGGCCTTTCTGTCAGGAATTTCCAACTACCTGCTTCCTGATAGCCTTCTGCAAGACGTTCACTGAGTAACTCAACCTGATTTTTTTCTTGCTCTTTTAAGTAGCCGCTAAAGTCCTCGCGAAAGCTTATTTGTGCGAGAACAAAAGCAATCGCAATCACCAAGGTTGTCGTCAGTATCAAAACTAATGCGAGCTTATGCCATATCCTGATTTTCATAGTAGCTTTATACCATGTTAGAACTTGTATCGAAGGCAATGCGAAAAGGATCCATATTTTCTTCACATTGTCTTAAAACTCTCTTTGCAATGTTTTTACAAACTAGTCACCGTGAAAGCTTACAAAATATTATTAACTATGTGTAATCAATGGAGAAAAACTATGCGTAAATTATTTGTTGTACTGGGCGGTGTTACTTTACTTACCGCTTCAGCCGTTTCATTTGCTCAACGAGACCATTTGAATCATTTTGTAGAACGAATGACTGAAAAGTTACAATTGAATACGACTCAGGTTGAGCAAGTCACATCGATCATGGAAGAACAGCACGCAAAGAAAAAAGCACTACGCGAAGAAACAAAGACAAAATTAGGTGCAGTCTTAAGTGATGATCAAATCACAAAGATGGAAGAAATGCGTCGTCGACATGAAAACTGGCGACCAGGTAAAGGTAAGGACTGTAAGAAAGAAAAACACCTTACACAAATTTAATCTTAATGTAATCGTGATGTAATTTTGATGTTGTAGTATTCATTCTTGATACTTCCTCTTGGCCGGCCCTTTGACGCATTCGTAGAATTCTAAAGGCCGGCCTTTTTTAAATTTTATTAAAGTTTAATCAATTTCTGACATTTTTATCTTCTCGCTATTTCATCGTGCTGAAG
This sequence comes from Gammaproteobacteria bacterium, assembly GCA_045110495.1. Taxonomy (GTDB): domain Bacteria; phylum Pseudomonadota; class Gammaproteobacteria; order CAJXQU01; family CAJXQU01; genus CAJXQU01. The sequence continues at coordinate 29,540 of JBGCGE010000020.1, read as the reverse complement.
CAAGGTAAGCGCGGTAAAATGATCGAATGAAGAAAATTTTAGCTGATCCAAATATTTTAAAGCTTGAACGATTTGAACAAATTGGAAGTGTTGTTTGCGTCCCTGGACGTGAGTGGACAAATGATCTGGTTCGCGATTTTGATATTCTGTTGGTCCGATCAGTTACCCATGTTGATGCTGACTTATTAAAAAATAGTCGCGTGTCGTTTGTTGGTACGGCAACCAGTGGTTTTGATCATATTGATCGTGATTACCTTCAACAAAATAGAATTCATTTTTGCTATTGCCCTGGGTGCAATGCTACTTCTGTGGCTGAGTATATTTTGTCAGCCGTTTTAGCGTTATCAAACCGTGATCAAAAAATTGAAACAATGACTGCAGGCATTATTGGCTGCGGCCATGTGGGTTCCGAGGTCGAAAAATTACTTCGGGCAATTGGGGTAACATGCATCTTGAATGACCCACCACTACAGAAACAGATGGAAAAACATCTAGCTCATGATCTGACTACTCAACAGAGATATAGATCATTAGATGAAGCATTGTCGGCTGACATTGTGACAATACACACACCTCTAACCTTCGATGGAGAGAATGCCACTCACAAATTAATATCAGAGAGAGAGCTAGATCAGTTAAAGCCAGATGTGATTTTTATAAATGCTGCCAGAGGCGGTGTTGTTGATGAAAATGCTTTACAGAAAAGAATAGAAAAAACGCCAGAAATGATGACAGTAATTGATTGCTGGCAGGATGAGCCCAATATTGATCGTGCTTTGCTGGACAGAGTTTCGTTAGGAACACCACATATCGCTGGTTATAGTTATGATGGAAAAGTGAGGGCGACGAGAATGTTGTTTGATGCGGTTACTGAGTTTTATGATATTGAATTAACGTGGTCAGAGGGACAAAGTCATCAACATGTAGATTTTGCAGGAGATCAAAAAAGTCTCGAAATTTCGAGCATTTTAGATATTCGACAAAACTCAACTACTCAAATTAGCCTGCGAGAACGAGTGTTATCTCATTATGATATTCGAGCAGATAGCGCTGCATTAAAGAAAATAGTTGGTCTAGACAACACTCAGGCAAGTCAGGCATTTGATCAATTACGTAAAAATTATCCGAAAAGACGAGAATTTAAATACTGATCCTGCCGTCGATTCTTACATTTGCTTAGCTGGCAATTAGAACGCCAATTGTGAAAATTATCTTTTGTTCATGTTTCGGTAAAGTTTTAATCATATCTAAACGATATATTAACGAGATACTTAACGATTTAAGTTGCTCCCAATATAAACGTGCCAATATTACGTGAAGGAAAAGATATGAAAAGCCTTATCAAAATACAATCAATTCTAGCTTTGATTTTATTTTTTTGTACCTCGACAACCATTGCCGCATCAGAAGTTAGTGCTGAACAGGCCAGAGAATTAATTCAGTCAACGGCGGAAGATGTCATCTCAGATGTTAAAGCTCACCGGACAGATTACGAAGCAAATCCAACACGACTTTATTCTTTAGTAAACAATAAGGTCGCACCAAATGTAGACTTTTCGAGAATGTCTCGCTGGGTGCTTGGTAAACATTGGAAGAAAGCTTCAAAAGATCAAAAAGTACAATTCACAGGTGAATTTAAGAAGTTACTGATTAGGACTTATTCCACAGCATTGCTAAAACTTTCTGATGAAGAAATTTTGTATCCTGAAGTTGAAGGTGGTGTTAAGAATGGAAAAGTCAAAGTGAGGTCAGAAATTATTTTGCCGGATGGTAAACATTTTACTGTTCAATATCGTATGCATAGCAAAGACGTAAACTGGAAGATATTTGACATTACAGTTGACGGCGTCAGCCTGGTATCTACCTACCGGTCATCATTTTCATCCGAAATTAACAAGGTTGGGCTTGCAGGTTTGTTGAGTAATCTTGTAGACAAGAATCAAGGACTCGATATTTAAGACCTCGCTAGTTAAGTCGATTGCTTTAAAATAAAGGCCCCAGTTATGGAGTCTAAATCACGCACATTCCGTGAAAATCCATCTTCATTACTTGCTGGTTGTTGTAGTTGGCGCTATCCTTCACTCCTTTTTTAGGAAGCTGGATCATTTTCATGACGCCACAGGAAATAAAAACGTTAATCGAAGCAGGTATTGAAGGCTCGGAAGCGATTGTCGAAGGTGATGATGGGGTTCATTTTGAATCCATTGTGATCAGCGATGCCTTTGAAGGTTTATCTTTAGTCAAAAAACACCAATTGGTTTACAAAACGCTAGGCGATAAAATGCAGGCGGAAATACATGCGCTCTCAATTCGACCGATGACGCGCGCCGAGTGGGATAAAAACAGCGCTACAAAAGTTCTTAAATAATAAAAATATAATATGGATAAATTAATCATTACCGGTGGCCAGCAACTGAATGGTGAGATTCGAATTTCTGGTGCAAAGAATGCGGCTCTGCCTATCTTAGTATCAACTTTGTTGGCTGAGGGCATATCGACGATTGGGAATGTTCCGCATTTACATGACATCACGACGACAATGGCTCTTTTGGGTGGAATGGGTGTTGAGCTGACGGTGGATGAGAATATGAGTGTCGAAGTCGACAGCTCGACCATCGAAAATTATTTTGCACCCTACGAATTAGTAAAAACAATGCGGGCATCTATTTTAGTATTAGGCCCACTGCTAGCGCGTTTTGGCCAGGCAAATGTTTCCCTGCCAGGTGGTTGTGCTATTGGTTCACGCCCAGTGAATGTACATCTTGATGGGTTGCGTAAAATGGGTGCGCAAATTAGCGTTGAAAATGGCTATATCATTGCTACCGCTGATCGTTTACAGGGCTGTAATTTGTTACTCGACATGGTCACAGTGACGGGGACTGAAAACTTAATGATGGCAGCAGCACTGGCCGAAGGTACTACAATACTTCAAAATGCTGCTCGAGAGCCTGAAGTGGTTGATCTGGCAAACTGCTTGATTGCGATGGGTGCAAAAATTTCCGGCGCTGGAACTGATACTATCACCGTTGAAGGTGTCGAATCTTTGCAAGGCACTACTTATGATATTGTTCCAGATCGAATTGAGACCGGGACTTTTCTTGTTGCTGCTGCAATGTCAGGTGGCAAAATAAAACTCAAAGACACCTGCCCTGATCTGCTAGAGGCAGTTATTCAGAAGTTAGAAGAAGCCGGTGCTAAATTTGAAATGGGTGACGACTGGATTGAAATAGATATGGAAGGACGTCGACCTAAAGCTGTAGATGTACATACCTCGCCATACCCAGGCTTCCCTACAGATATGCAAGCGCAATTTACGGCATTGAACAGTCTTGCGGAAGGAGCAGGGGCAATTACTGAAACGGTATTTGAAAACAGGTTTATGCACGTTCAAGAGTTACAACGAATGGGTGCAAATATCACTTTGGAAGGTAATACCGCGATTGTCAGAGGTGTTGAAAAATTGACTGGAGCACCAACGATGGCAACAGATCTGCGAGCGTCTGCAAGCCTGGTTTTAGCAGGGTTGGTAGCGGAAGGTGAAACAGTTGTAGATCGCATCTATCATATTGATCGTGGTTATGAAGCCATTGAAGAAAAACTTCACCAATTAGGTGCGACAATCCGCAGAGTACCAAACTAATGAATTCAGGATTAACCCTCGCACTGTCAAAAGGGCGTATTTATAAAGATACATTGCCGCTACTCGACAAAATAGGTATTAAACCGATCGAAGATCCAGAAACGTCGCGGAAATTGATCATTCCTACTAATCGAGCAGATCTAAACATAATGGTTATTCGAGCGACTGACGTGCCGACGTTTGTCGAATATGGAGCTGCAGATTTGGGTGTTGCCGGTAAAGACGTTTTACTCGAAGCGGGTAGCGATAATCTTTATGAGCCCTTAGATTTAAAAATTGCGCGTTGTCGTTTAATGGTCGCGATTCCAAAAGAGTGTCCTTTACCAGAAAATGGAGCAAGGATAGCAACGAAGTATATTAATCTTACACGCCAGTATTTTGCTCAGAAAGGGCAGCAAGTTGAAGTGATCAAGCTCTATGGTTCCATGGAGCTTGCGCCGCTTGCAGGTCTTGCTGATGGAATTGTTGATCTAGTTGATACTGGAAACACATTGAAAGCAAATGGATTGGTTCCAACCGAACAGATCATTGATATCAGCTCCAGGTTGGTCGTGAATAAAGCCTCTATGAAAATGAAGTCAACTGCAATAAAAACGTTGGTAAATGAATTAGCTCAGGTGATTGGTTAACTATAGCGAGTTGAAGAGAAGGTGAGTGACGTAATAAATATTTCTTATCTAAATACTGATCAGTCAGACTTCTATCAGGCTTTAAAACAATTGTTAGCCTGGAATGATGAAACCGATCAAAAAGTTACTGAAACGGTTCGGGCTATTCTTTATGATGTTCGCGAAAAAGGTGATCAGATCCTGATCGAGACTACAAATCGATTTGATCGACGGTCCGTATCAAAAATCTCCGAGCTAGAATTAACGAAAGCTCAGCTAAATAAAGCTAAGCAAGAATTAGATGCAGACGTTCTTGGTGCGCTGGAAGCAGCAGCTGAACGGATCCGCGAATATCACCTACATCAACTTCAAACGTCATGGAGTTATACGGAAAAAGATGGGACGGTGCTCGGTCAAAAAGTGACTCCGATGGAACGTGTTGGTGTTTATGTTCCTGGTGGAAAAGCCGCCTATCCATCTTCAGTTTTAATGAATGTAATGCCAGCTAAAGTAGCAGGTGTTGACGAAATCATAATGGTTGTACCTGCACCGGATGGAGGGCTTGATCAAACCGTTCTCGCTGCCGCCAGTATTGCAGGTGTTGATCGTGTATTCACGATTGGTGGTGCGCAAGCCGTTGCTGCCTTAGCTTATGGAACAGAAACGGTTCCACAGGTTGATAAAATAGTTGGGCCTGGCAATATCTATGTTGCGACCGCGAAAGCCATGGTTTTCGGTACGGTCGGCATCGATATGATCGCCGGACCATCAGAAATTTTAATCATTTGTGATGGTGAAACTAACCCCGATTGGATCGCAATGGATCTGTTTTCTCAAGCAGAGCACGATGAGCAAGCACAATCAATTTTGTTATGTCCCGATCAAGAATATATTGACCAAGTTCAAGCAAGTATTGAAAAGCTGTTACCGACAATGGAACGTGCGGATATCATTCGGGAATCACTTGAAAGTCGTGGTGCATTGATCAAGGTAAAAGATCTTGATGAAGCTGCTGCCGTCTCAAATATGATTGCTCCTGAGCATTTAGAATTGTCCGTGGAAGATCCAGAATCATTAGCGGAAAAGATTAATCACGCCGGTGCGATTTTTATGGGCCGATATACAGCGGAAGCGCTTGGTGATTATTGTGCTGGGCCAAATCACGTTTTACCAACTTCTCGAACGGCACGTTTTTCATCACCATTAGGCGTTTATGATTTTCAAAAACGTTCATCGATTATTCAATGTTCACCAGAAGCGGCGGCGGGGCATTTAGGTAATATTGCTTCTACACTTGCACGCGCGGAAGGTTTAACGGCACATGCTCGTTCGGCCGAATTTCGCAAAGATCCGGCTGATAAGTAATACAAAATGACAAATGATTTGATCAATCGGTGGATCCGTCCAGAAGTTCGTGCGCTTGCGGCTTATCATGTGCCCGATTCCCACGGTTTTATTAAACTGGATGCTATGGAAAACCCTTATTCTCTACCTGAAGCACTTATCGAAAGCTGGTTAGAGACTTTACGCCAACTTGAGTTGAATCGGTATCCGGATGCAAGTGCTGGGTTATTAAAAGAAAGACTGCAACAATATCTTGGCTTGGGAGTCGATCAAGAAATTTTGTTGGGTAATGGTTCGGATGAATTAATCCAAATTCTAGCGATGGCCGTTGCAGGAGAGAACCGAACCATACTTGCACCAGAGCCAAGTTTTGTCATGTATCGCATCATCGCACAGTCTCTCGGCATGCAGTATGTTGGTGTTCCGCTGAATGATCAAGATTTTAGTCTTGATATGCCAGAAATGTTGGCAGCAATAGAAAAACATCAACCTGCGGTTATTTTTCTGGCTTATCCAAATAACCCGACAGGAAATCTATTTGATCAAAAAGATATTGAGGCGATTCTCGAGGCTAGCAATGGTTTAGTGATCATTGATGAGGCATACCATAGCTTTGCACAAGTTAGCTGGATTGATGATATGCATCACTATGAAAATTTATTAGTCATGCGAACCTTGTCGAAAATTGGTTTGGCCGGTTTAAGAATCGGGATGTTAGTTGGCCCAAAGCAGTGGTTAGATCAACTTAATAAAATAAGACTACCCTATAATATTAATGCGCTATCACAAGCTAGTGCTACTTTTATGTTGAAGCATGTTGATGTTTTTGATCAACAAGCTGCTCAGATAAGAGCTGATCGACAATTTATGTTTGACTCTCTGAGCCAGCATTCTAAAATAGAAGTTTGGTCGAGCTATGCAAACTTTTTGTTATTGCGTAGCGAAAAATCACAAGAAATTTTTGATTCGTTGAAACAAAATAACATTTTAATCAAGAATTTAGATGGGGCGCATAAAAAGTTGGCGCAATGTTTGCGTGTCACAATCGGAACTATGGAAGAGAATAACGCTTTCTTAAAGGTTATCGAACTACAAAATTAATGCTGGTAGGATTCGCAGGTTACACACTTCAGGGATGAGATTTTTTAACGAACACAATTCGGAATAGTCTTATGTCAGATAGGGGAAACAGTCTGGTTAGTGAAGATGAAGTCGACGTTGAACGACGACGATTTTTGATCACAACCACTGCAGGGGTTGGTACTGTTGGCGCAATTGCAGCAGCAGTACCGTTCGTTTCTTCATTCCAGCCTAGTGAAAGAGCCAAGGCTGTTGGTGCACCGATCGAGATTGATATTAGCAAACTTGAGCCGGGCCAGAGAGTGATTGAAAAGTGGCGGGGTAAGCCAGTCTGGGTTGTCAGGCGCAGCAAGGAAACACTGGAAGCGCTTAAAGGGATGTCTGATTTATTAGCAGATCCTGATTCAGTCGATATTGGACAACAGCCGGAATATGCTCAAAATGCATCTCGGGCGAGTAATTCTGAATATCTGGTGGTCTTGGGTATCTGTACACACCTTGGTTGCTCACCTACTTATTTACCCGAAGGAACACCTCATACTCTCGGTCCAGACTGGCAGGGTGGTTTCTTTTGCCCATGTCACGGTTCCAAATTTGATTTGGCTGGACGAGTCTACAAAAGTGTTCCTGCGCCGAAGAATCTTTTGGTTCCTCCATACCAATTCTTAAGTGAAACATTACTTTTGGTTGGCCAAGATGGAGTGAAATCATAATGATCAAATTACTAACAAACCTTCTTGCCTGGATTGATGCACGTTTTCCATTAACAAAAATGTGGAATGAACATTTAGCTCAATACTATGCACCAAAGAATTTTAATTTCTGGTACTTTTTCGGTTCACTAGCTCTAGTTGTACTGATTAATCAGATTGTTACTGGAATCTGGTTGACGATGAGTTATAAGCCAGATGCTGAACTCGCATTCGCTTCCGTTGAATACATTATGCGCGACGTTGAATGGGGCTGGTTGATTCGCTATATGCATTCTACTGGCGCATCCGCGTTTTTTGTGGTGATTTATTTACATATGTTCCGCGGTCTGATGTACGGGTCGTATAAGCATCCGCGTGAATTACTATGGATCACCGGGATGTTTCTCTACTTATGCCTGATGGCTGAAGCTTTCCTTGGTTACTTGTTACCTTGGGGACAAATGTCTTATTGGGGTGCGCAAGTTATTATTTCCTTATTCGGCGCAGTTCCAGTGATAGGAGATACTTTAGCACTCTGGATCCGTGGTGATTATGTTGTCTCGGATGTCACGCTGAATCGTTTTTTCTCCTTCCACGTTATTGCCGTTCCGATTGCTTTACTTGGCTTAGTAGTGGTTCATGTCCTTGCCTTACATGAGGTTGGATCAAACAATCCTGACGGTGTCGAGATTAAGAAAAATAAAGATAAAAATGGTATTCCACTAGATGGAATTCCATTCCACCCATATTACTCCGTAAAAGATATTGTCGGTGTGGTGGTCTTTTTGATCTTCTTCGCGTTGATCCTCTTCTACGCACCAGAAATGGGTGGTTATTTCCTTGAGCATAATAATTTTGTTCCAGCGAACCCTACTGTCACTCCTGAGCATATTGCACCGGTTTGGTACTTCACACCATTTTATGCCATTTTGAGAGCAGTGCCTTCAATCGGTGGTTCAGCATTCCCAGGTGTGGTGGCGATGTTCGCGGCTGTGCTTGTGCTATTCCTGCTACCTTGGCTGGATCGTAATCCAGTCAGGTCGCTGCGTTATCGTGGTGGTTTATACAAAGTGATTCTGGCTATATTTATTATTAGCTTTATCGCGTTGGGTTGGTTAGGGTTAAAGAATCCAACACCGTTGTTGACGCTACTAGCGCAGATCTTTACCGGTATCTACTTTGCATTTTTCCTTCTCATGCCATTTTATTCCAAGTGGGATAAGACCAAGCCAGTTCCAGAAAGGGTGACGTACAAATGAAAAAACTTATACTGATTTTTTTATTCATAGTCCCTGTTGTAGCTTCTGCTGCTGGAGCAGGTGTAAGCCTTAAAGATGCACGTGTCGATCTTAGTGACAGAGAATCGCTGCAAAGGGGAGGTAAGCTCTTCGTCAATTATTGCTTGAGTTGTCACTCCGCTTCTTACATGCGCTTTAATGGCATGGCTAGAGATTTGGGTATTCCCGAAGATGTGATGCTCGAAAATATGGTATTCACTACCGACAAAATTGGCAATAATATGAAGGTTGCGATGCGTCCCAGTGACGCTAAGAAATGGCTCGGCGTAGCACCACCGGATCTTTCTGTGATTGCCCGCTCACGTGGCCCGAACTGGATCTATACCTTCCTTGATTCTTATTATGCTGATTCAAGTAAAGCGACTGGCGTTAATAATCTGGTTTTTAAAGATACTGCGATGCCACATGTGTTACTAGAATTACAGGGTTTGCAAAAACCAGTCTATGACGATCATCATGGTGATGAGTCATCAAAGGTGATTAGTGATCTAACCTTGGCGACACCTGGTAAGATGAGTGAAAGCGAATTTAGAACAGCGCGTCGTGACCTGGTTAATTTCATGGTTTATATGGGCGAACCTGCAAAATTGGTTAGAAAGGATATTGGTTTCTGGGTGATTATATTTCTATTAGTCCTGTTAGTTCCTGCCTATTTGCTGAAAAAAGAATACTGGAAAGACGTTCGTTAGAATTTAAACTTAACCTCTCCTTGATTCTTGACGGAATGGGGGAGGGCTTGACAAGCGTGGTATGATTTTTCGTTTAGTATTTCTTTAAGAGGGTTTCTAATGAATGCGCTTGTTAATCGACGTTCAGTCATGTCTTTTTATTCCGATCCACTGGATCCTGTTGGTCACTGCGTTCGTTTTTGTATCGCTGAAAAAGATATTAATGTTGAGGTCAATTTCGTAGATCATGACAATATCCCAGAAGAAATTATTGGGTTAAACCCCTACAACTCTCTATTAACGCTGGTAGATCGTGATCTGGTTTTATATGAATCGCGGATCATTATGGAATATATGGATGAACGATTTCCTCATCCCCCACTGATGCCTGTTGATCCTGTCTCACGGGCGACGAACCGTCAGTTAGCTTATAGAATTATGAAAGATCTTTATGGCCTTCTTGATGATCTGGAAAATGGTAAAGAAGCAGTGAAAACGAATGCGCGCAAAGTAATGCGCGATAACCTGACGGCAATTTCACCCGCCTTTGAAAGTTTTGAATTTTTTATGTCGGATGACTTTTCTCTAGTCGATTGTAGCCTTGGTCCTATTCTTTGGCGACTTCAAAGTTATGGTGTGGAGTTACCACCTCAAGCAAAACCAATACAGAAATATGCGAAGAAGTTATTTGATCGTGAAGGATTCCAGGCAAGTATGTCGGAAGCGGAACGAGAACTTGGATAGCTAGGTCAGAAATGGAATTAACACCAACGAAACCTTATCTGGTTAGAGCATTTTATGAATGGATTCTCAATAATGACTTAACCCCGCATTTAATGGTAGATGCAGAGGCTCAAGGTGCACAAATCCCTCTCGAGTTCGTAACCGATGGACAGATAATACTGAATATCTCACCTATGGCAGTTAAATTTTTAGATCTGGGAAATGAGTGGGTCTATTTCAATGCACGTTTTGGTGGCATTCCTCAAGATATACATGTTCCTGTTTATGCTGTGAAAGCAATCTATGCACAAGAAAATGGGAAAGGAATGGTGTTTGCGGAAGAAGAAAATGTACCGCCGCCGCCAACAACAACGCCACCATCTGATGATCCTGGTACTCCTCCTCCCCCTAGTCCCAACAAAGGATCAAAAAAGCCACCTTTCCTGCGAGTTGTAAAATAATAAGCCTTTGTAACTTTAATAGATAAATAATATTAGTCTTAATCCCTACGTCTAATCAAGATACTGAAAGATTTTAACTACTCTTTGAACTCCAGATGCTTTACTTGCCACTTGTGCGGCATTCGTTCCCTGCTCACGAGTAATAATTCCCATCAGGTAGACAACGCCTGCTTCTGTAACGACCTTGATTTTTGTACCATCCACTGTCTTGTCCGTCAAAATACGTGTCTTCACATTTGATGTCAGTAGTGTATCGCTGCTTCTGGCTAATAGAGCACTTGGTGCTGCGACTCTGATTTCATTAAAGACGTGGCTTACCTTTTCGGTATTTTTTGCTATCGCTACAATCTGCTGGCGAATTGCTTCAGTTGTTGCCTCTCCAGTAAGCAAAACATTGGTGTTAAAACTGGTAGCGTTAATATGGATCTGATTTTTAAATGAATCATCTCCCAGGAGCGCAGATCTGATCTTTAATTCAATTGCTTCATCTTCTACAAACGTACCTGTCGTACGTTTATCATTTGCCACAACGGCTCCAGTTGCCGCGCCGCCAACTACTAGCGGTGCTGCACAAGCTTGAATAAATAAACAAAGCACTGACAAACTGATCAAATTCATTTTTGACATAATTAATTTCCTATCCAAATAGTTTCTTATCAACAAGATCGCACAGACAGTGGATCATAATCAAGTGTACTTCTTGTATGCGGGCGGTACGTTGGCTGGGTACGCGTAGCTCAATATCTTCTTCTTCAAGTGATTCAGAGGCTGCACCACCATCTTTTCCACTAAACAATATGACACCAACATCTCGTTCATGTGCTGCTTCGATAGCTCTGACAATATTGGGAGATCCGCCACTCGTTGTGATTGCGAGTAAAATATCACCGGACTGGCCTAAAGCACGAACCTGTTTTGAAAAAATTTCGCTATAGTGGTAATCATTAGCAATCGATGTAATCGTGGACGTATCCGTGGTCAATGCAATTGCTGGGAGTGCAGGGCGTTCCATCTCAAATCGATTAAGTAGTTCCGCGGAAAAATGTTGTGCATCACCCGCCGAACCACCATTACCGCAGCTCATGACTTTATGCCCATTGATCAAACAATCAGCAAGGCGAGAGGCGGCCGTTGCGATCATCTCCGGTAAAATTTCTGCGGATAACGTTTTTACTTCAATGCTCTCGGCAAAGTTGTGTTGTATGCGTTCTATTGGGTCCATAGTTAAAAGGCGTTTTTTATCCAATTTAATGTAGGTTGATCTGGTTCACCACTGATGATCATTGCGTCAAATCGACAAGCGTAATCCTGGTGAGAATGATTATTTTGTAGAAAATGCATTGCTGTTTTCCTTATTTTTTCTTGCTTATGAAAATCAATCGATTCTATCCCACCACCATACTGATCATTTTTTCGATACCTTACTTCGACAAACGCAATCGTATTTTTCTCCCACATTATCAGATCAATTTCACCTCTTCTGCAGGAATAATTGCGTTCTATTAATTTCAAACTCTGTTTGGTCAAATATTTTTCGGCCAGTTTTTCTGCCCACTGACCGCGTTTATTGGTCAGTAGATTCTTTAATTTCACGTGTCAAAATACTTGAAGAGCGTTGCTTATTGATCAAATCGGGTTTCCCACGTAAAAATTTTGCCCAGGCTAATTCGCGTTGTATCTGCGCATTTTCATTCATCGATAAATTGCCCGTTTCTCCGACAAAAGCCTCACCGATTTGTAATCTTAAACGACCGAGCTGAGGAATAACTTTGTAAGCGTCAATTCCCAGCGCGAACAGTCGCAAGAAGGCCGCATTGTCATCAGGCCAATTTTGCTGCATCGATAAAGGTGATTCTGGATCTATTTCCTGATTCTCGATCAACCACGGCATATCACCGATGATAACACCTTCCAGATCAAGATCTGGTTCTCCGCGCGGAGGTAAACCAAACGTATGAGAAGTCGCAATTACGGGTATTCGCGAAGCACGATGAAATAATAATTGAGGCCGGATTTGTCTTGCGTGAACCGGCAGAGCAGCCATAAAAACGAAATCGACATCTTTTCTTGGACGTGCTTCAAATTTGATTTTTCGATTTAATATTTTAGTCAGAGCATCAAAACGTTGTTGGCTACCATCAATATTTAAGAGTTGAGAAAGGATAGTGGAATATTCCGTTGTCGAAGTGGCAAACTTTTGATGTTCTAATATGATGCCACCGAGCTCTTCATATTCAATTTTGAAAGCATCAAAAAGCCGATCACCCCAGTTACCTTCCGGGGTTATTGCGAGTGCTTGACTATAACCATTCGCCCAGGCTTTGGTAGCAATTTGCCTGGCCTCTTGTTCTGGTGATAGTCCAAATTGATAAAAATGATCAGAATCAATATGAGTTTGAAATTGAGTCAACGCTTGTTCATCAAGTTGGTTCAAAGCCAGCGTTCTTACGGGTAGTTTTTCCAGCGACAATAATATCTTTAGCGTATTTTTTTCTAATGGGCCAACGATAAGATCTGCACCTTCTTCGATGGCTTGTTGATAAACATCCAGAATGTTTTCCGCATTTGCGTCATAGACGTGAACCATCGGTTGATCGGGTTGATCATTTTCGCTATACCACGCAGATAAGAAACCATCTCGTACCGCAGCGCCCGCTTGAGCAAAGCGTCCACTTTCAGGAAGTAATAATGCGATGCTTGTAACTTTAGATCCTAAGGTTTTGCTTTTTTTAAACAGCTCACTAAGAATCGGTTCTTCAGCGGCATGTTCAGGATAACTTAAACGCCATTGAGAGATTTCTCGATCAAAAACGTCTGCGTCAAAGATTGATTTTCTCGCAATGATTGCAAGTTGACCCCAGCCTGCTAACGGATCTTGTGAGTTGGATTGTAGTTGTTGGAGGACTGTCGGATCTTGTTGGTTGATTGCTTTCCAAATTGCTTGCCTGTTTTCATTCTGTTCAAGCTCCGATCCAAGAAATGGATCGAGTAATGTCCGTTTACGAGCAGCCTCTATTGGTGATTCCAATTGTTCAAAGGCAACGATCTGCATTTGCAAAATGTCTTGGGATTGTTGCTCAGCAGATATTTGATCGAGGGAACGGATAACCTGTTCGGGTTGTTGGTCAAGTTGAGCGATTTTTGCACTCGCTAAGTGATAACGATCATTTAAAGGAGCATCTAATAAATTGCGATCAATCAATGCGATTACTTTTCTGGCCTTGAGACTGTCACCCGCTTTAACGTAAGCTTCTGCTGCTGAGAGCTGGTAATCGGATATTAAAAAAGACGGTGTATCATCTTCCAACGTCGCGGGAGTACTTTTAGCTAATTTTAAATATTCAGCCGCCGCCGCGTTATAATCGCCAGCGTCAAATAATTGAATGGCGACTTCGATCTGGCCCGGGGGTGGAGCATCTTCTTTGACGGGTGAGCCGCCACAACCAGCAAAAAGCGACAGGATCAATAAAATTGGAAATAAACGAATTTGTGGGTGAAACAACATTTCTGTTCCTGCGCTCAGATGAGTTGTGAGTTTAGCATTTATTTTTCAACCTGAGGATATTCTTAAGTGACAGCAGAGTATGAAAATGATCAAGAACAGCTAATGTTTAAACAACAGGGGATTTTATATGTTGTCGCTACGCCGATCGGAAATCTTGAGGACATGACACCGCGAGGGATTGCGACTTTACAAAATGTTGATCTAATTCTTGCGGAAGATACTCGACACAGTGGCGGTTTATTGAAAAAGTTTGGAATCACAACCTCAATGAAAGCCTATCATGATCACAATGAGCGCAAAATTGCAGAAGATTTGATCAAGCGAATTCAAGCGGGTGAAAGCATGGCTTTGATCAGCGATGCAGGAACGCCGTTGGTAAGCGATCCGGGATATTATCTTTTATCGCTTGCTCAACAGGCGAACATCCAAGTTATTCCGATACCCGGAGTGTGTGCATTGATTGCAGGATTAAGCGCATCGGGTCTGGCGTCGGATCGATTTACCTTCAATGGTTTTTTGCCCGCAAAGAAAACCGCGCGGCTAAAGACACTACAAACTTTAAAACAAGCGTCAGCAACACAGATTTTTTATGAAGCACCGCACCGATTGTCTGCCTGTATTTCTGATCTGAAAGCCGTTTTTGGATCAAATAGACTTGCTTGCATTGCGCGCGAGTTAACTAAAATCTATGAAACGATACGCACAGAGTCGTTACAAGAACTGGAACAATGGCTGGAAAATGATCCTGGTCAATGTCGCGGTGAGATTGTGATTATGGTTGAAGGCTTTCAAGCAGAAGATCAAGAAGAGGATGGTGAACCAGAAAGGATCCTGGAAATATTATTAGAAAGCCTTCCGCCAAGTCAGGCTGTCGCGGCGGCCGTTAAGATCACGGGCGCAAAAAAGAATCAGCTTTATAAATTAGCGCAAGATAAAACAGATCAAGATTGAGATATTCATAATCTGGCATTTTAATTGCTCATAATTCAGCAGCAAACATAATCATAAACAGCTCAAATTTTTGACAGTTGTTTTAGCGTAATTAACTAGAAATCAGGTACATTCCAAAATTATGAATAAATTTATAAGCGCCTTAGTCTTTTTATCGATAAGCTTTTTAAGTAGTCAGCTATACGCCGGGACGGTTGACCTGACTGGTGATATTTCAATAAGTGGCTTTAGTCCGTTCACAGCTTTAGACACTGATAATGACAGTAGTACTTTTGAAGTTCAGATCACCAACCTTGATGGAATGTTCATTTTAGATCCTGCTCCGATTGGTAGCCCAACGGGTACAGCAACCATTGCAGGTGTTTCAATCCTGCCAGCCAGTAGTATGCTACTTTCCCTGTTTAATTCTGTACTGAGTTCTTTACCGCCATCGATGATTGGGACAACCTTTGAATTTGGATCGGTCGGTGCAGGCAATGGGTTTGGCCCCCTTATGTCACAGACGTTTAATAATGTACCGTTAAGCTTCACTTTTCCAAATTTATCACCAATTTCTACCAGTTTCGATTCAATTACAGTATCAAGAGAAAACGATTCTCTAGGTATTATATTTGATGAAGCAGGCACAGGTTTAGGAACGCCTTTTGCGACATTACTAAACTTAGCCGATACGGGGTTAATTCCAGGCGTACCAGGTCCGTTCAATGATGGACAAATCCTGACATCGTTTGATTTTGATGTAACAACGACACCGGTTCCCGTTCCTGCGGCTGTCTGGTTGTTGTTAAGTGGTTTGCTAGGTTTATCAGGTTTTTTACGTAAAAAATCATAATGCTAAGTTCAAATATCGATCAAAAATAAAACGCTTTTAGATCGAATTAATATACGAGCCTCGCTTATGTGAGGCTTTTTTATGTCTGCAAATTAACCACTTGTCGCCAGTTCGGGTAAACTAAGTAGCAGAGTTGGCCAGGCAGTCGCTGTTATCTTTAAGGTAACAGAGGAAAGTCCGGGCTCCATAGGGCAGGGTGCTAGATAACGTCTAGGGGGCGAAAGCCTACGGAAAGTGCCGCAGAAAATATACCGCCAACCGGATTTTGATCTTGAATCAGGATCCGGAGGTAAGGGTGAAATGGTGCGGTAAGAGCGCACCGCGCTGGTGAAAGCCAGTGGCAGGGTAAACCCCACCTGGAGCAAGACCAAATAGGGGAATGCGCCGCTTCGAGCGGTATCGTGTGGTCCGCATGAGTTCCCGGGTAGGTTGCTAGAGGTGCACGGTGACGTGCATCCCAGATGAATGACTGTCACGCTTTCGAGTGGACAGAACCCGGCTTATCGGCCAACTCTTTATTTTTGATCTAAAAAAATATTAAGCTCGCCTAAGCTAAAAATAATGAAAGGGTTGGAGAAAAGTAACGATGTTTGGATTTGGCGTTGGAAAACATAAAAGATTATTAATACGAGCATTCTCTGAATGTTTTCAGCCGCTCAAAGACGAGCTTGGAAACGTCCCTTTAGATATGCAAACAAGCCCACAAATCGCAGCTTCTATATTAGGCGTGTGTAGAACTTATGGTGCATCACATAACCTTAAACCCATTAATATTAACGTGATCGCAGATGCCGTTTTCGAAGAATTATTCCGACGAGATTCTGTTGCAGTCCAAACTCGAGCTGATGGTTGGGAAAACGAACAGAATGAAGAATTTATAAAGGCATATCAGCAAGCCACTTCGAAAATAGATTCACAAGATAGCGAGACGATTGATCTAAGCTGGTTAACAGAATCTTTAAAAGCGAACTTCAAACCCGCGACAGGTCTTATGCTATAAGTGGTGTTATGAAAGCAGTACTATGAAAGATGGAATTAATTAAAAAAGACGGGAGGTAAATAATCTATGTTTGGTTTGGAAAATTTGAAACACAAAAAAAAATTGAAACAAGCGTTTTCAGATTGTTTTGATCCACTTAAAAGCCTCTACGATAACGTGCCGCTTGAAATGCAAACCAGTCGATATATCACTGCTTCCATTCTTGGTTACTGTCGAGGTTATGCTGACGGCTGCAGCATCAAAGAAAAAGCCTTCGATGTCATTGTCGATGCCGTCTTTGAAGAAATCTTCCGACAAGACTCACTCACTGTCCAGACACAAACTGAAAAATGGTTACATGCGCCAGACGAAGAATTTATGAAAGCCTATTACCACGCCAAAGACAAAGCGAGCCCAGAACTCGATCTTAAATGGCTGAGGGATTATTCCTTAGAACATTTCGATGCGGCGCATGAGGTTTATCATAATACTTGAGTTATTTTTTACTTTCGGTTTGGGTAATTGATCTAAGAATGGATCAATTATATCGAGTCTGACCCCATTTAATTTGCTGACCCCATTTAATTCTCGGGCGTTAGCCAGTCACTGAGGAGGAGAGTTACGTGCACCGAAATTGCTGGAAGTCATTGCTTGTTATACTACTACTAATTGTTGGTGGTTGCTCTGAAGGTAACAGCGCCCAACAAAACACTGAAACAGGCATGCGCCAAGGAACAGTGGCAGAGACAAAGGGGCTGCAATCACAAAGCCTAGACCCTGAGGAGATGCTTCTTAAGTATCTAAATGCAGGGCTTAAGGCTGGACTAGAAGGAAAATCTAAAGAAACCTATCGCCTGATTTCCAGTAAAGACAAAGAAGTAACTCGGGAGGAAGAGTACCTATCAAGTAGCAAATCCAATAGCCCAGATGTCTCGCATTAATTAGTGTCAGTGATGACGCAAAATATATCTTATGCGATAAAAAATAGTGCTATAGAAAATAGAGTTGCAAAAATTGAAGTCGAAAAGACTGTTCCTAGAATTCCTACAACCGTACGAAAGTTGCTTTTGGATAAGAGTAGAAAAAAAAAAAAAAAAAAAGTAATCGCCTATCTTAATTCGCCAGACTTGCAATTTGATAAAAACGTAGAATCCTTCAACCTAGTAAAGGAACTAGAAGGCTGGAGAGTGCTTCTTGATTTTGCCACAAAAAAGCAAATCAAGTTGCTTGTTGAAGAGGCAGAGGCATTGGCGCCAAGTTTGGAAATGCTTTCCCTAATTGATGGCGCAGAATTAGAGTCAATGAAATCAAAGCTTCTTTCAGCAAAGGAAAAGTACAAAAAAGCTTTGTCTCTAGGGGACAGCTTCAGTGCTAAGAGCAATCTGGAATACCTAGAAAAGCAGATAAATAAGTTGGGATTTTACGAAAAATATAAAAGTCAGGTGCAAATTAGGAGCGTTCAGGTTGGAGAAGGCCGTTACGGGGGAAAAGGAGTATTTGGTGAAATAAAGAACAATAGTGATGTAGCTCTCACTAAAGTTGGAATAATTATATATTTCCTAGATAAAGATGGAAAACCGGTTCACGAAAAATCATATCATCCTGTGTATGTTACGGAACGAAGTTATGGAGATGACGCAATACCATTAAAGCCAAATTATAGTCGGAAGTTTGGTGTCAAAGCCGATGATGCACCATATGAATGGTCTGAAAAGGCCAAGGTAGTACTTTCGGATATCGAGGCGGAATGATTGCATTAAGAAACTTTTTTGAAATAGAATTAAATAGGGTCAGCAACTGTCTTGAGCAAGCTGCTGATTCCAAGGTTTATCGTCCCTAATCATCGCATTAAGCATGACCAATAATTTGCGCATACAGGCAACCAACGCCACTTTTTTGGGTTTTCCTGCCGCCAGTAAATGGTTGTAAAAAGCCGTGATCACAGGATTATGTCGGCTTGCGACAAGTGCGGCCATATACAACGCTTTACGCACATCGGCCCGTCCACCCCAGATCATGCGCTTGCCACGATAGTGGCCACTGTCACGTGAGTAGGGACACACACCAACCAATGCACTACTCTTTTTGTGGCTTAACTGTCCAAGCTCTGGCAAGTTAGCCAACAGATTAATCGCCGTAACACGGCCCATGCCTTTAATGCTGGTAATGACGTCCATTTTGCGCATAAACAGATCGCTGGCTTTAATCAATTTGTCCAAATCGTTATCAATATCCTTCAGTTCAGATTGAAGGAAGTCGAGGTGTTTTTGGATATGCATATGAATACTTGTCGGGGCAGCCTCCAGGCGGTTATTCTCAGCGGTGATCATGCCAATTATTTGCCGACGCCGTAGCAGATGGGCTTCCAGACGTTGTGTTTCCTCATCCTTTAGTGCGCGAAGCGGTGGTTTCAGCTTCTCACCAAAGGCGGCCAATACCTGCGCGTCAACCGCATCGGTTTTTGCCAATACACCCAAGGCTTTTGCAAAATCACGCGCCTGACGAGGATTAATCACGACGACAGGCAAACCCGACTGAGCCAACAAACCGCTGCATAAACTGTGATAACAGCCGGTGGCTTCTAAGACAATACGCTCGATCGATTGATCAAGTGTTTGTATCCAATCCATTAATTGTGCGATACCTTCTAGCGTGTTTTCGAACTGATTGTTTTGACCTTGGGTGGTCGCACAATCTAATCGTTCTTTACTCACATCTATACCCATAGTGGTTTGCATAAATACTCCCATTCTTGCAACATGCAGAGTGATAAATCTTATCAACTGTTCGGGATGAATTTAATAAATGCTTGCCGCCTTTGACTGACCCACAGGTTCTAATACCTTCAGACTCGACAGGCTGACAAGCGACTACTACTTTAACGGATTTTTAAGATACAAGACTCGACATAATCCCCTCCGACAGCTCAATTAAAAGACAGATCCGTTTAAAGACTTTCATTTCCTAGAATTAAATAGGGTCAATTAAATAGGGTCAGACTCGACATAATCCCCTTCGACAGCTCAATTAAAAGACAGATCTGTTTAAATATTTTCATTTCCTGATCCTTAAAAAACTAGCAAATTTCGGAATGCCTTTTCGGGATAAGCCAAAATATTTATATGTAATCCAAGATCCAATTTCCGGTGGATTTTTTCGTTCTTTATCTTTGAAACCTGATCCTATTTTAAATCTTTTTCCATCTGGCATTTCAACTAATAGCGCACCCAGCATGCCTTTATACTTGCCCTTTCCAGGTAAGTGAGCGATCACAATTGCTTCAGCATCTTGAAAAGTTTTAACTTTTAAAAGGTCACTGCTGCGTCCTGCGCGATAAAGTGAATCGTCGCGATGTAGCATCAAACCTTCAGCACCTTGTTTGATCACACTTTGTAATTTGGTTTGCAACTCAGCGTGGCTTGTAACACGGCTTTGTTTGATCAATTGCAACTGTGGAAGCTTGAGTGGATTGATAAGCAATTTTAATTCAACTAAACGATCAGTAAAGATTTTACCTGAATCGGGTAGATCAAAAATCATGTATTTGACTTTTTGCCACTCGGAATCAATGGGCTGATGTTTTTTGACAGTGCTGATCAGTTGTTCAAAAGTACCGCGCTTGATCCAGAGTTCACCATCGAGTTTTTGTTTGGGAAATTTTTTAGTAAACCAGGCTGGTGCGTTAAAACGATTGCCTTGCCGTGAGATCAAATCTTTACCGTTCCAACAGGCGCGAACACCATCCAGTTTTTCGCTAACCCAATAGTGTTCCAGATCTTCATTTTTCTGGTAGATCTTTGCTAATAGAATTTCGGGGGCAGGTTCAGCTTGAACAGGAAAATTGCTCGAAACCAGCAGAATTACGACAAGTGAAAAAGAGGTGAGTTTTTTGATCAATTCGCCCATGAATGACCAAGATGGTAAACGAAAATCTATAACTCTGATCAAAATTAACCAAAAGTTATTTTTTCAACAAACCCATTTGTAACATTTCATGTCTTTAAAAAATGGCGCTTCTAAGAAATCACTTTAAGTAAAATTACTAAGCAAATGATACTAAGAAAGTTATTTTTATCATCTTGATCAAAAAGGTAAGTTTGAAGCTAAGTTGTTGTTAAAAAAGAAAGAATTACCGGTTTTTATGCTTGACAGTAGACAGTCGTTGTATGATTATTCGAATTATGGCGATTTGTGGGTAATTTAGGATCTTTTGAATTCAACCACGTTAAATTAATAAGGAAACCGGTTTTTTTATGTTCAGTGGTAACAGCTCTTTAAACTTAGATAGCAAAGCGCGGCTCGCAATACCGAGCCGGTATCGTGAGCATCTCAATGAAGTTTGTGCCGGAGAACTGAAAATTGCCCCTAGCCCATATGATCGATGTCTGTGGATATACCCGATTAAAGAGTGGGAAGTTATTGCGAAAAAACTGACCGCACTTCCAGATGCGAATAAAAATAACCGAAGAATCAAACAAAAAGTTATTGGTGATGCAGAAACTTGCAACATGGATTCACTTGGCCGTGTGCGCCTTTCAACGAAATTGGTTGGACATGCTGATTTAAAAAAAGAAATTGTCATTCGCGGACAGGGTAACAAATTTGAACTTTGGGATGAAGCGATTTGGACAACAGAAGAAGAAGAATGGATGCAGAACTTAGAAGATGGTGATCAAGAGATTTCCGAATCGCTAAGTAATATCTCATTCTGATGAGAACTGCTGGAGAGATTCAACAACACAAACCGGTTTTATTGGATGAAGTGTTGGAAGCTCTCTCGATAGTTGAAGATGGAATTTATATTGACTGCACTTTTGGACGAGGAGGACATTCAAAAGCGATGTTAAATAGTTTGGGCAAGGAAGGAAAAGTAATCGGTATCGACCGTGACCCATCGGCTATCGAGGCTGGGAATACACTTGCCTCTGAAGACAAACGTTTCTCCATTGAACAGGGTGCATTTTCAAAACTTCAACAGATTGCAGATCAAAAAGGCGTGACAGGGAAAGTTAGCGGCATTCTTTTTGATCTTGGCGTTTCTTCACCACAACTGGATAACGCAGAACGTGGTTTTAGTTTTATGCGCGATGGGCCATTAGATATGCGAATGGATCCGGAACATTCGAGTTCTGCCGCAGACTGGATAGCAAAGGCGACTGATCGTGAAATGGTTAAGGTATTCAGTGAATACGGTGAAGAACGATTTTCTAAACGAATAGCGCGGGCAATCGTTGCCAGAAGAGATGAAGAGCCTGTTGTTACGACTAAGCAGCTAGCCGATTTGATCAAAGAAGTGACACCGAATCAAAGTAAGCCCGGACAAAAAGCGATTCATCCGGCGACGCGTGTTTTTCAGGCGATCAGAATTTTTATTAATGATGAATTAGGTGAAGTTAAGAACGTACTGGATCAAGCAATGAATATTCTTGCTCCAGGTGGTCGATTAGCCGTGATCAGTTTTCACTCTTTGGAAGATCGCATTGTAAAACGATTTATGAAAAAAGCGGCAGCGGGTGACAACTATCCCAAAGATTTACCGATCCCCACTTCAATGTTGAATCCTGACATGAAACTCATCGGGAAAATGATCAAAGCAAGTGCTGACGAAATAGAGCGAAATCCAAGATCACGAAGTGCTGTATTGCGGGTAGCTGAGAGGATGGGCGTATGAAATTTCCATTTTTGTTGATTGGTATGCTGGTCGTTTGGACGGCGTTAAGTGTGGTTGGAACAAGACACGAAAGCCGCAAATTATTTGTACAGCTTCAAGATATGGAAGCGCAGCGCGATTCGATGAATGAGGACTGGGGCCGTTATCAACTAGAGCAAGCAACTTGGGGAACGCATAGTCGTATTGAAGAAGTCGCTCGCGAAAAATTGGAAATGGAACTGCCGAAAAGTGAAAACATTGAGCTGGTGAATTCTAAGTGAAAACACAAGATCAAAACGTCGAAGCACATTTTACTGGCCGCCGCTGGTTTGTACTTTGTTTGTTTTTGATCGCCGCAACGGGACTGGCTTTTAAGATTATTTATTTGCAATTGCTGGAAAAAGATTTTCTGCAAAGCAAGGGAAATTCATCTTATTCAAAAGTCGTTCCTGTCTCTGCGAATCGCGGCGTCATTCATGATCGAAACGGTGAGCCTCTGGCAATTAGTACACCGATTAGCGCAATTATTGGGAACCCTAAAAAATTAGTTTTGAATAAGTCCCGTTGGGCTGAGTTAGCAAAGATCTTAGATGTTCAACAAGACTATATGGAAGATATGATCAACAAGCGTGCAAAACGTGAGTTTGTTTATTTAAAGCGACAGGCGACACCACAACTTGCTGCAAAAGTGATGGCACTGAAGATTCCTGGGGTATCGCAACAAAAAGAATATCAACGATTTTATCCAGCGGCAGATGTTGCAGCTCATGTGGTTGGGTTTACGAATATTGATGACAAAGGTCAAGAAGGAATTGAGCTGGCTTACAACAAATTGTTGAAAGGTGACCCGGGTAAAAAACTAGTAATAAAAGATTTAAAAGGGCACACGATCGAAAATGTTGAAAGTGTCAAAGCAGCTCAACCTGGAAAAGATCTGACGTTGAGCATTGATAAACGCATTCAATATTTAGCCTACAGAGAATTAACCGCAGCAGTACTTGGTCATAAAGCAAAAAGTGGATCAATCGTTGTTCTGGATGCGAACTCGGGTGAAATTCTGGCGATGGTTAATCAGCCTTCGTATAACCCAAATAATCGCTACGAAATGAAAGGTGAACACTATCGTAATCGCGCGGTGACTGATGTGTTTGAACCTGGCTCTACAATAAAGCCTTTTACAGTCGCAACGGCATTAGAGTTGGGAACTTATAAACCTGACACGATGATTGATACACGTCCTGGGCAGTATCGCGTTGGTCGACACATGGTGCGTGATATTCATAATTACGAAGTGATTGATGTTTCAACTGTGATCAAAAAATCCAGCAATGTCGGTGTTTCTAAAATTGCGTTGTCGATGGAAGCTGAAGTACTTTGGAATACATTTGATCAAATCGGATTAGGGACAGTCAGTGGTGTTGGTTTTCCGGGCGAGGCTTCTGGACGCTTGAGAGATTATTCAAGCTGGCGGGATATTGAACAAGCAACAATGTCATTCGGATACGGAATGTCAGTGACAACATTACAGCTTGCACAAGCTTATATGGTATTGGCCAATAAAGGCGTGATGACAATACCGAGTTTGATAAAAGTAGAGCAGCCTGAAGAAGGTGATCGTGTCATGAGTGAGAAGACTGCACGTTTAGTTCTGGAAATGATGGAAGGAGTCGTACAAACAGGCACTGGTAAACAAGCGCGCATCCCGGGCTACCGCGTTGCTGGTAAAACGGGTACGGCGCATAAATCTTCATCAGGTGGTTATGCCGAGGATCGTTACCAGTCGGTTTTTGCCGGAATTGTACCAGTAAGTAATCCACGTCTTGTCTCTGTTGTCATGATTAATGAACCTTCACAAGGAGAATATTACGGTGGTCAAGTCGCTGCGCCAGCATTTGCAAAATTGATGGGTGAAACACTGCGCTTGATGAATGTTTCACCCGACGATGTTTCTGAAGCCATTACCGGTGAGCATAAATTAATGGCAGGTAGGCAACCTTGATAATGACAGCAATAAAACAAGGTGAAATTTATCTCAGTGAACTTACGCAAGGGATCGCTAAACTTGATAGTGAACAAAATGTTTTGATCACAGGGCTTGAACTTGATAGTCGAAAGGTAAAACCAGGCAACGTTTTTTTTGCTTTAAATGGTACGGCATCAAATGGTTTAGATTTTATTAATGATGCAATATCGAAAGGTGCAATTGCTATTTTTGTTGATAGTAATGATGCGGATTTAGTAAAAGATCAAATCTCTGCAAACATAATTTTTGTTGGAAACTTAATCAGTAAAGTTGGCCTGATCTCACATCGATATTTTGGTAATTCGACTGATGAGATGAAAGTATTTGGAGTAACAGGCACAAATGGGAAAACGTCAGTTAGTCATTTTATCGGTCAAGCAATTGATCAAATTTCGGGTGCTAGAACCTCAGGAGTTATTGGAACATTAGGTAATGGTTTTCTTGGTGAATTTGTTTCTAGCGGAATGACAACACCTGATGTTATTAGTTTGCATAAATCACTATCAAGATTAAATGATTACGGTGCTAAGGCCACTGTTATTGAAGCGTCATCGCATGGTTTATCACAACAAAGATTGAATGGCGTTAAATTCAATGTCGCGGTGTTTACTAATTTGACGCGTGATCATCTTGATTATCACGGCAACATGAAAGCTTATGGTGATGCGAAATTATGTTTATTTAAATCGCAGAATTTACAAGCTGCAGTAGTTAATCTGGATGATCCATTTTCTGAACAGATTCTCGACACTTTAACGCAAGATCAATTGAATAAAATTGAAATCATTGGTTTTACATTTAGCGAAAAAAACTATCCAGAAATTAATACGATCCGATGCAAAAAATTAGATATTTCTGTAGAGGGCTTAGAAATAGAAATTGATACACCACAAGGAACTGGTGTTATTAAAACTGACCTGCTGGGACGTTTTAATGCGAGTAACTTATTAGCCGCGCTGGGTAGTTTGCTCGCAGCTGGATATGAATTTAAAGCAGCCATAAAAGCATTGTCCGAAGTGACTGGCGTGCCAGGGCGAATGGAAGCTTTTATCCAAAAATCACAGCCAGCCGTTGTTGTCGATTTTGCGCATACACCAGATGGACTTGAAAGCGCATTAAGTACACTCAAAGAACTCTGTGTTGGCAAGTTATGGTGTGTATTTGGATGCGGGGGAGATCGGGATAAAGGCAAGCGTAGTTTGATGGGAAAGGTCGCGGAAAAGTTATCGGATTCAATAATTATTACTAATGACAACCCAAGGTCAGAAGATCCAGAAATGATCGCAGATCAAATACTCGCAGGTATAAAAAATTCCGACAGAGCCAATGTTATTTTTGATCGCAAACAGGCAATTGAATTTGCGATTAATTCTGTTCAGCAAAACGATATAGTTTTGATCGCTGGTAAAGGACATGAGGAATGGCAAGAAGTTAACGGTCAACGCTTCCCATTTAATGATCGCAACATTGTTCTTAATATTTTAAATACACAACAAGCGGAGGGAGATAAATGATCAATCTTTCTTTGCAAGAAGTGGCGAGTGCGCTTAACGCAGACTTAATAGGAAAAGACGTAAGCTTTTCGGGCTGTTCAACGGATACAAGAACGATCAAAAAAGGTGAGTTGTACATTGCACTTCATGGACCAAGTTTTGATGGGCATGATTTTATAGCTGCCGCAGAAAAAGCAGGTGCGGCGGCAGTGATGATCGATAAATCAGTTCGTACAAATTTACCCGCAATTAAAGTTGAAAATACACGATCAGGAATTGGCAGTTTGGCTAGCCATTGGAGAAATCAATTTGATATTCCTGTTGTCGGAATTACAGGTAGTAATGGAAAAACAACAGTTAAAGAAATGGTCAGTTCTATTTTATCTGGTTGTGGAAAAGTGCTCTCGACGAAAGGAAATTTAAATAATGATATTGGTGTTCCACTGACCATATTTAATCTTGATCAAAAACATGATTATGCGGTAATCGAAATGGGTGCAAATCATGCTGGTGAGATTGCTTATTCGAGTAAAATTGCAAAACCAATAATCTCAGTTGTGACCCAATGTGCGCCATCTCATCTGGAAGGTTTTGGATCAATAGAAGGCGTCGCTCATGCCAAGGGTGAAATTTTTCAGTCATTGCCTGAAAAAGGTACTGCGATAATAAATGCAGACGATGACTTTGCGCCAGTCTGGAAAACAATGGCTGGTCATTGTCGCAGTCTTCACTTCGGTTTAGAACAAAAAGCAACAGATAAATACAACGTCACTGCTAAAAAAATAAATGTAAATGATCGTGGCAGTCGTTTTGATTTACAGATTGAAGACAAAAGTATAAGTGTGAATTTTCCGTTACCCGGGCGACACAATATTATGAATGCACTTGCCGCAGCGGCCTGTGCTAAAGCGTTAAATATTCCTTTAGAAAAAACCCGTGATGGTCTTGAATCTTTAAGAGGTGTGCCTGGCCGTTTGCAATTCAAATCAGGCATTCATAATTTACAACTTATTGATGACACTTATAACGCAAATCCAGGGTCATTATTAGCTGGATTAAACGTTTTGATTAATTCGTCAGGTCGTCCATGGTTAGTATTAGGAGATATGGGCGAGCTGGGAAAAGACGCCGATGAACTGCATGAAAAAGCGGGCAAGCAAGCAAAACTTGCGGGTGTGGAACGACTGTTTACGGTTGGTCAATTATGCGAGAAGTCGGCAGGAAAATTCGGAGCTGGTGCAGAACATTTTTTTGATCATGAAGCGCTAATAAAAAAACTAAAAATAATAA
The DNA here is from genome assembly GCA_045110495.1 of Gammaproteobacteria bacterium. GTDB lineage: Bacteria > Pseudomonadota > Gammaproteobacteria > CAJXQU01 > CAJXQU01 > CAJXQU01. The sequence continues at coordinate 2,303 of JBGCGE010000020.1, read as the reverse complement.
TAAAAAATGAGCTGGATACGGATATCACATTGCTCATAAAAGGTTCTCGTGCCGCTAAAATGGAATCGGTAGTACAAGCCTTGCAGATCTCGGGAGAGTCAAATGCTTCTACTATTAGCTGATTATTTAACTCAGTTTCATTCTGGTTTTAGTGTCTTTCAATATTTGACATTGCGTACAATTCTGGGCGTTTTGACAGCATTATTTATATCCTTATTTGTTGGCCCATGGATGATCAGATATTTGAAGCGATACCAGATTGGTCAAAGTGTTCGTGACGATGGCCCTGAGACGCATTTGATCAAAGCAGGCACACCGACAATGGGTGGTTTATTGATTTTGGTTGCTGTGGGTGTCAGTACTTTATTATGGAGTGACTTGAGCAATAAATTTGTTTGGGTAGTGTTATTGGTTACCGCACTTTTTGGTGTGATTGGTTGGATTGATGATTATCGGAAGATAGTTGAAAAAAATCCAAAAGGATTGCCCGCACGTCAGAAATATTTCTGGCAGTCTGTGGTTGGGCTTGCGGCAGCAATTTTTTTATTTCGAACCGCACAAACTAATGCTGAAATTGAGCTTCTGATACCTTTTGTAAAAGATCTCAATATCGTTTTGGGTATTCTCTATATTCCCTTTGTTTATTTTGTAATTGTCGGTACCAGTAATGCGGTAAATTTAACGGATGGTCTGGATGGATTAGCGATCATGCCTTGTGTTCTTGTTGCGGGAGCGTTGATCATTTTTGCTTATGTTACAGGGAATATTAATTACTCTGGTTATCTTGGATTTCCTTATATTGCTGGTACCGGTGAGTTGTGTATTTTCTGCGGAAGTATTGTCGGCGCAGGCTTAGGTTTTCTCTGGTTTAACACCTACCCAGCACAAGTTTTTATGGGTGATATTGGTGCACTTGCATTGGGTGCCGCACTTGGAACCGTTGCAGTAATTGTTCGACAAGAATTGATTTTGTTTATCATGGGCGGGATTTTTGTTATCGAAACTGTCTCCGTTATTTTGCAGGTGACTTCATTCAAACTAACCGGCAAACGAATTTTTAATATGGCACCACTTCATCATCACTATGAGTTGAAGGGATGGCCAGAACCTCGAGTAATAGTCAGATTTTGGATCATCACCGTTATGTTGGTTTTGATCGGACTGGCTTCATTGAAGGTTAGATAAAGGTGAACGAAAAACTTCGCATGAATAATCAAACCAACCTAAACATAGATACCGTCATTATTGGTCTCGGTGTGACTGGTTTGTCGTGCGCTCGTTTCTTGGGAAATAGAGGACTTTCTTTTGCAGTGATGGATACACGTAAAAATCCGCCCGGGCTTGAAAAATTCCGACAGGAAAATCCTGATGTTTTCGTCACCGTTGGAGATTTAGATCTGGATCTGATCATGACTGCTAAACAGTGCCTTGTCAGCCCAGGTATTTCGATACGGCATCCGGCTTTAGTTCGTGCACAACTAGCCGGTGTTGAGATTATTGGAGACATAGAATTATTTGCTAGATATATAGAAACGCCAACGATTGCGATAACTGGCGCAAATGGAAAAAGTACAGTAACGACTCTTGTATTTGAGATGGCGAAAAGTGCTGGTCTTAATGTCCGAGCAGGAGGTAATTTAGGAACGCCTGCATTGGATTTAATTGGTGAGAATGAACCAGAATTGTATGTGTTGGAATTATCAAGTTTTCAGCTTGAAACTACTCATAGTTTGGATGCAGTTGCGGCCACTGTATTGAATATTTCAGAAGACCATATGGATCGTTATGCGGATGTTGCAGATTATATCGATGCAAAAGAGAGAATTTTTCAAGGCGGCGGAGAAATGATCTTGAATGCCGATGATCCCATTGTTGATTGCATGACCAGAAGCAATCGTAAAACCACCCGCTTTACATTAGATAAGCCGGCTGAGAATGAGTTTGGAGTTCGATCAAAAAATGATCAGCCGTGGTTAGCTTTTGAAGAAAATCTACTGATGCCGATCAGCGAAATGAAAATTCAGGGAACGCATAACATTGCGAATGCATTAGCGGCTTTAGCGTTGGGTAAAGCGGGGGGTTTAGAAACTGAACCCATGTTGGAAGTGTTAAAAACATGGCCAGGATTACCTCACCGTTGTGAGTGGGTTGCAGAACATAATGATGTTGATTGGTATAACGATTCGAAAGGTACGAATGAGGGTGCAACAGTTGCTGCAATAAAAGGATTTGAACAACGGCCGATCATTTTGATCGCCGGTGGAGATGCTAAAGGTGCAAAATTTGAAGAGTTGGCGGTAACT